>CAWUWI010000020.1:0-102691 GCA_963926245.1 uncultured Burkholderiaceae bacterium
GTTTATTTGTAAAAAAACAAATATATGGCTCTTAGTAACATAACCGTCATATTGGAACGGTAGGATTCTCAATGTTCTACATACGCGCAAAATTGCACAGAGATATCGTTGCTCATCTGTGGAGTTTTGGTTTGAGAAGTCCCGTAAAGTGAAATTAAACGGAATTTCATTCTTTAGATGAGAAGGTGGTTTTATGAAACGTATTTCTTTGTCCACCCTAGTGGTTGCAAGTGCAACCTTAGCTTTTAGTGCCGGTGTCATGGCGCGCGATACGATCCAAGTTGCTGGTTCATCGACGGTTTTGCCATTCGCATCTATCGTCGCCGAGGAGTTTGGCCAAACATTCGCCCAATTTAAAACCCCAGTGGTTGCCTCTGGTGGCTCCAGTGGTGGCTTGCGTCAATTCTGCCAAGGCGTAGGCGCCAACACAATTGATGTGGCCAATGCCTCACGAGCGATTAAAAAGTCAGAGATTGAGTCCTGCGCTAAAAACGGTGTTACCGGAATTATTCCGGTAAAAATAGGTTATGACGGGATCGTCTTTGCTTCGCGCAATGACGGGGGTGTGTTTTCGCTGACCCCGCGCCAGATTTTTTTGGCACAAGCTAAGGAAATCCCCCAGGACGGCAAGATGGTGGCTAACCCATACACCAACTGGAATCAAATTGACCCAAGCTTGCCCAATCAAGAAATCACCTTAGTTATCCCTGGCTCAAACCACGGCACACGAGAGGTTTACGAAGAAAAGATGGTCGTTCCTGGCTGCAACATGTTTTCAGAAGTTAAGGCAATGGAGAAGAAGGCAGCACACAACTTCTGTCTGGCTATGCGTACAGATGGTCGCGTTATTGAAGTGGCGGGCGACTACACCGAGACGCTCGGACGCTTGGATGCTCAGAAGAATGCCTTGGGTGTTTTTGGTTTGAGTTTCTACGAGCAAAACCGTGATCGTTTACTGGTTGCAACAGTCAACGGTGTGCGTCCTAGTTTACAAACCGTTGAGTCCGGAAAGTATCCCGTTTCTCGTCCGCTGTTCTTCTACGTTAAAGATGCACATGTTGGCGTGATCCCAGGCTTGCTAGAGTATGCTGAATTTTTTCTGTCAGAGTCCGTCTCTGGGATAGGTAGCCCATTGGAGCGTGCTGGTCTGATTCCTCTTAACGACGCTGAGCGTGCTCAGATTGCGGCCGACGTTAAGGCTCGAAAGACAGTTAAGTAAGGTTATTATTCTTGCGATCAGTCATTTCGACTGATCGCATTGCTTTTTATTTTTCTTAATTAAAATTTTGAGAATTTGCTGTTGTAAGTCTCGCCTATTGACCTGGTGCCATTTTTGATGTGAGTCAAGCTTGAATGCTGTCATTGTTCCGGTATTACTACTAATCCTAGCCGGTTTCGCCTACCAGATCGGTTTGAGAGCGAGTCTAAGGGCTGTCGCGATCTCGCCTGGGGGCATGCTCCACTCTAGGCCTTCGTACCACGGATGGTTAGCGGTTCTGAATGCTGCACTGCCAGCGTTTGTTGTTTATATTATTTGGCACTTTTTTGGTGGCGTGATTATTGACCAAATGGTGTTGGCAACTCTTTCGACAGAAAACTTACCTGCTGCCACGTTAGAGACGGGTGAGTTGCTGCGGCGTATTAATAGTCTTTCATCGGGTTACGGCGTGCTAGGCGAAACGCCCGCATGGGAAACATCAGCTGCCTCGTACATGTCAACTTTATACAGCTACGGACGCACCATCACCTTTGCGCTGATGGCAACAGTAGCTGCACTTGGTCTATTCATGACTTGGCGAAAAACGACGCTTCAGATGCGTGCTCGCAACAAGGTGGAAAGATTCATAACGGTCGCGCTGCTGGCTTGTTCAGGTGTGGCGATCTTGACGACACTCGGTATTGTGTTGTCGATGCTTGGAGAGGCCCTCAAGTTCTTTTCATTTGTGAACCCGCTGGATTTCTTTTTTGGCCTGACTTGGAATCCAAGGTTTCAGACGATTGCCACGGATGGGCAAACGGGTTTTGGCATGGTGCCATTGTTGGCAGGAACCATGATGATTGCGTTAATCGCAATGTTGGTGGCGACGCCATTAGGCCTGATGACAGCTATATTTACTTCTGAATATGCCTCTGGGCGGGTTCGTGCCATCGTTAAACCATTAGTCGAAGTGCTTGCGGGTATACCAACCATTGTTTATGGTTTTTTTGCACTCGTGACGGTGGGCCCTTTCCTGACAGCCCTCGGTGGCATGATTGGTCTTGATATTCGCGCGACTTCGGCCTTAACCGCCGGTGTGGTCATGGGGATCATGATTATTCCGTTCGTGTCTTCGTTGTCAGACGATATCATTACCCAGGTGCCACAGGCCATGCGAGACGGTTCGCTTGCCCTTGGCGGCACGAAATCTGAGACCATCGTCAAGATCGTAATACCAGCAGCCCTCCCAGGCATTGTTGGGGCACTACTGCTGGGCGTAAGCCGAGCCATCGGTGAAACCATGATCGTGGTGTTGGCTGCTGGTAATGCGCCTGTCTTGACAGCCAATCCGTTTGAAGCGGTGTCGACCATTACTGTATCGATTGTGAACCAGCTGACTGGTGATCAGGACTTCGCTAGTCCGCAGTCATTGGTTGCCTTTGCTTTGGGCCTGACGCTTTTTGCGATGACGTTGGTCTTAAACGTGATTGCCTTACTAGTGGTGCGTCGCTATCGAGAACAGTATGAATAAATTAAGTGTTCAGAAAGAGGGCATGGACAGTTTCGCGTCAAAGGAGCAGCGAACCCAACACATCGAGTCGACACTTCGGAAGCGTCGCCGTAAGGAAACCCGATTTAGACTGTTAGGGGTTCTGGCCGTTTGTATATCGATTGGATTGGTTGGTATTTTGTTTGGCACAATCCTGGCTAAAGGCATGCCTTCATTTTGGCAATCGACATTTGTCATCGATGTGACTTTCTCTCCGGAAATTGTTAAGACGGACCCCATGCCGGTGCAGCAAGCCAGTGAAACACCAGCGCTTTTCCAAAGCCGATTCCACGATTGGTCCAATCGCTTGAACTTTATCAACTTTAACCGCTTGTTGCTTAATTCGGTTTCGAATGTGTTGCCCGAAACATCAGACAATCGACGTGCTGTCCTCGAGATGTTTGCCAGTGCAAATCGTTTTGTGTTGCGTGATATGGTGATCAGTGACCCCGGCATCATTGGTAAAACCGTGAAACTGGACCTACTTGCCAGCGCCAACGTGGATGTATGGCTTAAAGGCAATATTGATCGATCCCTCCCGGATAATCGCCAGCAACTGAGCCCGGACGCTCGCAAATGGTCTGATCAGCTGAATGAGATGGGCGTTATTCAGAACAAATTTAGTACCTCGCTGTTTTTGAACACTGATTCTAGAAGCTCCCCGGCTTCTGCCGGTCTGGCGGGGGCGTTTTTTGGTTCTTTGATGATGATGGTTGTGGTGGTTGTGCTGGCTGTGCCTGTTGGAGTGGCTGCAGCCGTTTACTTAGAAGAATTTGCGCCACAAAATAAATTCACGGACTTTATCGAAGTCAATATTAATAATCTAGCTGCCGTCCCTTCTATTGTGTTTGGTCTGCTAGGGGCTTCGGTTTTTATCATTTTATTAAATTTGCCGATATCGGCACCAATAGTTGGTGGACTGGTGCTGAGTCTGATGACACTACCCACCGTGATTATCGCAACGCGCGCATCGTTAAAGGCGATTCCGCCCTCAATCAGAGAAGGCGCGTTGGCGATTGGTGCTTCGCGCGTCCAAGCAATCACCGATCACGTATTGCCTTTGGCTCGTCCTGGCATTTTGACAGCAACGATTATTGGGGTCGCGCAAGCCTTAGGTGAAACCGCACCGCTTCTTTTGATCGGTATGTCGGCTTTCGTCGCTAACATCCCGACCACGCCCTTTGAACCTTCGACAGCGCTGCCGGTTCAAATTTACCTGTGGAATGGCAATGAATTGCGCAATTTCTTCGAGGGTAGAACCTCTGCGGTGATTATTGTTTTGCTTGCGCTGATGCTGACCTTGAACTCATTGGCGATTTGGTTACGTAAGAAATTTGAAATAAGGTGGTGATGATGGCGGCCGATGTGAAAGAAAAAACTGCACGAGAACTCAAAACTAAGACGTTAGGTTTAACTCCCGTGAAAATATCCGCGAATAACGTTAGGGTTCATTACGGTGAAAAGGCTGCTTTGCACGGTGTGACCATGGACGTACACGAGCGAGAGATCATGGCTTTAATTGGTCCGTCTGGTTGCGGTAAGTCAACCTTCTTGCGCTGCATTAATCGCATGAATGATACGGTGCAGGGTGCAAAAGTTACTGGTAAGATTTTGTTGAGTGGATCGGATATTTACGATCCTTCGCTAGACGTCGTATTGTTGCGAGCGCAAGTCGGGATGGTTTTTCAAAAACCGAACCCTTTCCCCAAGTCGATTTATGAAAATATTGCTTATGGCCCACGGCTACATGGTTTGGCGAAAGGTAAGGCTGACCTGGATGTTATTGTTGAGCGTAGCCTGTCCCGGGCAGGCCTGTGGAACGAAGTCAAAGATCGGTTGGATGGCCCAGGCACTGGTTTATCTGGTGGCCAGCAACAACGCTTGTGTATTGCCCGAGCGATTGCTGTCAGTCCCGAAGTGATTCTGATGGATGAGCCTTGTTCGGCACTGGATCCTATTTCAACGGCTCATGTTGAAAATCTCATGCTTGAATTGAAAGATAACTATACGATTGTGATTGTGACGCACAATATGCAACAGGCAGCGCGTGTGGCTGACCGAACAGCATTCTTTCACATGGGAGATCTGGTTGAGATTGGCGAAACACCGCAGATTTTCGTTAGCCCTAAGGAAAAACGAACGGAAGACTACGTGACAGGTCGTTTTGGGTAAGGTGTTAGCTGCATAGCGAGGATTTTGCGCCTTTAAAGTTCGTCATTGAAAAACGCCTAACTTTAGAGGCATCTGATTTTATTAGCGCACGTTCTTCAGAGGAAAGGCGAAAGGATTGTCCTTAGAAGCCAAAAGTCAGTGTGTTTGTCTTTTTTTATGGTGAGAAGCGCTTTACGCTGTACTTTATAAACCTGATGATTGTTTAAAAATAACGCATGTCGAATATGGACCATGCACGAACGATCGGTGCTTCAGACACACGGAGCGTGGAAGAAATAGCTCAAACCGTTGGTTTGTTGTTGTGCTCTGGTCCTACCCTCCTGTGTCTGCGAATTAATCCTCATGGCGTCCCAACCGGGTGTGTGTGATGTTTTTACTGGCCCCCTCGCACCGCCCAGCGACTCCTCCTGACCTGTCGCGTCTTGGGAGGTTTCTGGTGCTTGCAATATCTGCTCATGTATTGATGTTTGCGGTTTTTTTGGCTGTACAGCACTCGGAGGCACGTGATGCACCATCGATCAACGGCTTTCAGGTTGCGTTGATCTCCTTTGCCCCTAAGGCCGATTATTCGATGCTTGATTCTCAGGCCAATCAGTTAAATGATGCTCAGGATATGTCAGGGCTAAACCCTGAGACATTTTCTAGCCCTGATTTGTTAGCTCAAGCAGAGCCAAAGTCCCAAGTGGCTCGCGAACTGATGCTCAATGATTCGTCAGTACTTGAATCAGCACCTGAGCCAGCACCTGTGCCAGCACCACCACCCGAAATAGCGCCAGAGGCAGAACCCAAGCCTGAGCCTGTGGACGTTCCGAAGCCACAAGCAGTGAAACCGCAGGCAACGAAATCCGTTGCCAAAAGTCCGACGGCTACAAAAGTAGCCCCGCCTCGCGAATCAACTCCCGCAACTCTAGCAAGAACACCAGTTGTTTTTGACGCCGCGTACCTCAAAAATCCGGCGCCACGGTATCCGGCTAGTGCCTTTCGTGAAAAAGCAGAGGGCACCGTCGTTATTCGCACTGAAATTTTGGCAAACGGTCAGAGCGCACGGGTTGAGCTAGAAATAAGCAGTGGTTTTGACTCGCTTGACGATGCCGCTTTGTCGACCATCAAAAAATGGCGTTTTAAGCCCGCGATGGTTGACGGTAAAGCGATCAGCCAATGGGTCACCATCCCCATTACGTTCCGCCTAACGAAACGCTAGGCCGAGCTCACGATCCCAAGCGGTCTGGCGACGTGTACTTGGGTACGCAAAAGCCCTATGCTAACTTTCATTAGAAAATTGGATGGAGAAAGCGCAATGTCATTGATGACTGAAATCAGCGAGTACGGGGCATGGCAAATGAAGGGGCAAGCCGACACGGACGCCGTACACCATGCCAAACGGGCTGTTTTGGACTGGTTTTCTGCTTTGTATCCTGGCACTCGGATTGACCCCTGCTCACAGTTGCTCAAAGCCCATCATTCAGAGCTCGGTTTTGGGCGCTCCAGCTTGCCAGGCTGCGGCACAGTAGCTTTTGCACCCACAGCGGCATGGATCACCGGAAGCGTATCGCACGCGATTGAGTTTGACGACATATTTCGGGATGCGGTTTATCACCCAGGATGTCCTACAGTCGCCGCTGCGTTGGCTGTGGGAGAGGATCTTCAGGTCGATGGGCTGACCTTTCTGAAATCGATCATTACAGGCTATGAAATCTCGACGCGAATTGGTGCCGCCATTCAGCCCGCGCATTATCGGTTTTTTCACACCACAGGTACCGTTGGGTGTTTTGGGGCAGCGGGCGCTGTCGCCGCCTTGGCTGCACCGGGTAACGCTGGCGTTATGGGGCATGCTTTGTCAACATCTGCAAGTTTCGCTAGCGGGTTACAGCAAGCTTTTCGGTCGGACGCCATGACCAAGGCTCTACATGCGGGCAACGCCGCTAGCGTCGGGGTGCGATCTGGTTTAGGCGCGGCAAGCGGCATAACGGGTGCGACCGCAATGCTTGAAGGTGAGGTCGGCTTCGCGGCGGCCTTGGTCGGTGAAGCGGTTGATTGGAAAGTGGTGACTCAAGGGTTGGGCGAGCACTACAACATTACCGACATGACACAAAAGAACCACGGCTGCTGTGGCCACACCTTTGCCGCTATCGACGCCGCCATTGTGCTGCGTGAGCAGGGTGCAACCATCGATAATATTGCCGCCATCGAGGTGCAGACCTATCAGACGGCCATCAATGTCACCGGTAACCATGCGCCAAAAACAGCGTTCGAGTGTAAGTTCAGCTTGCCTTATGTCGTGTGCCATGCGTTTGGTCATGGTGCTGTGCGACTAGCCGCCTTTGATGAGCAAGCCATAAGCGATTCGCAGACTCGCGCCTTGATGACTAAACTCAGCCTGACACCGGCGCCTGATTTGACTGCTACGTTTCCAAAACAACGTGCAGCGCGAGTGATCGTGACGCTTAAAGACGGCCGCGAGTTGATGCATTTCGCACCCCACCGTAAAGGCGATCCCGAGGCGCCATTAAGTGACCAAGAGCTCAATGATAAATTTCTTGAACTGGTGTCACCGGTTCTTGGCGATACGCGAGCCGAGACTTTGATGCATCAAATCTGGTCGCTTGACCAATTGACATTGGCCGATCTTAAATTGGCGCAAGCCTAAAACAATTACTGGGGTGACAACACGCCTCAGGTCTCTGACAAGGTAACGAATCAATCATTATGCTTAAGACTAAGCTTGACCCAAGTTTTGCTGCTGCGCTTTTTACGCCCCAATGTGTTGCTCTAATTGGCGCATCTGGGAATCCCAAAAAAAATACCGCGCGGCCCATGCGCTTTATGCAAAAGCATGGCTGTCAAACGACCTTCTATCCAATCAACAAAACCCAATCCGAAGTGCTGGGTCATAAGGCCTACAGATCGGTGCAAGACCTGCCTGAACCCATCGATCATGCCTTTATTATGGTCGCCAGTGAAAACGTTTTGGACCAAGTAAAAGCCTGTGCGGCCGCGGGCGCTAAAGTCGTGACCATTTATTCCGATGGATTTGGCGAGATGGGCGAAGAGGGCATGGCTCGTCAACAAGCCCTTGTGCAGACGGCGCGTGAGTTGGGTGTGCGTATTGTTGGTCCGAACAGTATTGGATTGGCCAACCTAGAGACGGGTTTGATTCTGTCGGTCAATGCGGTGTTTGAAGCAGAGTCTTTAATCAGTGGCCCGCTGAGTCTCGTCTCACAAAGTGGTTCCATGATGGGGTCGTTGCTGGCGCGTGCCGCTTGGCGAGGCTTTGGATTTGCGAAATCCATTTCAGTGGGCAATGAGAGCGACGTTAGTGTGGGCGAGGTTATCGATGTTTTGGTTGATGACCCGCAAACTAAAGTAATTTTGTTGTTCCTAGAAACCATTAGGGATGCATCCACATTAGCGCGCGCCCTAGAGCGAGCTCGTGCAGCGGGTAAGCCAGTGGTGGCTTATAAGCTTGGTCGATCCGCGCAAGGAGATGCACTGGCGCAATCACATACGGGTGCGCTGGCTGGCAATGATGCGGCTGTGGATGTGTTTCTCAATGCGCATGGCGTGATGCGCGTCAATCAGCTAGAGACGTTATTTGAGATCGTCCCATTAGCGCTACATTTTGAGAAGCCCATGATTGAGGCCAATCGCGCACCTCGGTTGGCCGTTATCACCACCACAGGCGGTGGCGCCGCTACAGTAGTCGATAATCTTGGTTTGCACGGCATTGAGGCTGTTGCACCCCCGCTTGATTTCATCGAACACATGACGCAAAGGGGTTTGGCGATTCGGCAGACCCCCGTGGTTGATTTGACGCTCGCAGCCACCAGTGATCAATACAAGGATCTCCTCGAGCAGCTGTTGCAATCAGATTGGTGTGATGGTGTACTGAGTGTGGTTGGGTCGTCAGCTCAATTCCACCCTGAGCTCGCAGTCAAACCATTGGTGCAGTCACAGCGGCCATCAAATAAGGTGCTGGCGGTATTTTTAGCGCCCGAAGCCACTGAATCATTGCGCTTGCTTCAGCAAGCTGGCATCGCAGCATTTCGCACCCCTGAATCATGTGCGGACGCATTGGCTGTGTTTTTTAAGCGTGCCGGCTTAGCGCCAGTGTCACCAGACAGCGCCTCTTGGCCCAAGGGCTTACCCATCCACGGCACGTTGACTGAGTTTCAATCCAGTCAAGTGTTCAGTCAATTGGGTATAACCGTGGCAGCGCACGCTTTAGTTGACCCACAAAACCCTCAGCATTCAGTGCCATATCCCGTTGTCTTGAAAGTGTCTTCGCCTGACATCGTGCACAAGACCGATGTGGGGGGGGTCAAAGTCAATATTGCAGATGAGCCTGGTTTGCGGCAAGCCGCCGCTGAAATCATGGTCAATGTGGCTCGTCACTGCCCGCAAGCACACATTGATGGCTTGCTGGTGCAAACCATGGCACCGCGATTATTAGAGCTTATCCTTGGTTACCGAGACGATCCCTTGGTTGGTCCAACGGTATTGCTTGGCGCGGGTGGTATCACTGCAGAGCTACTGCCAGACGTGTCGCTTCGTTTGGCGCCCGTCTCAAATGCCCAAGCCTGGGAGATGATTGAAGAAGTTAAGAGCACTCAATTGGTCAGGGGCTTTAGAGGGCTGCCCAAAGGAGATTGTGATGCTTTGGCGCGTGCGATTGTGGCGCTATCGCAATTGGCGGTGCTGACGGGCGTCAAGGTCCAAGAGGCTGAAATCAACCCGCTATTTGTACAAGCTGATGGTGTGGTGGCAGTCGATGGCCTGATTATTTTGGCCAACGATTAAGGCAGTGCTGGTCGGGGTTTTGAACGGCATTTTAAGCAGTGCTCAAATCTCGCCGCGAAACGCGTTACGCTTAGGAGATGAGCTATCCATATCGAGAACGCTTATTACCCTGGCTACGCCATGACTGCATTTGGCTGTTGTTGCTTGGATCTTTTGGGTTAATTGCGATCACGTGCGCCCATCCGGTCCCAGCAACGGTTCCTGCTGGCGTATGGGTCGAGAAAAGTCGGGCGAACGCATTAGCGAAAGAGGCGATTGACATTCTGATGGCCGCCGAGGCTGAAGGCCTGAACCCAAGCGACTACGATGTAACGGCCTTGCAACAACAGCAACGCGCGCTCGATGAGTGGTTTGGTGCTGATGCAGCAAGTGCGCAGTCCCTCGATGCGACCCTTACAAAGTCTTTGTTGCGGTATTTGAACGACGTGGCGCTAGGTCGCGTCACAGCCAAAGACGTCCATCAAAATTACGACGCCAGCTCGTACCGTGCTTTTGACGCGGTTCAGCACCTCAATGCTGCTGTATCAGCGCCGAGGCGCGGCTCCACCTTTACAGCCGTGATGGCTCAAGCAGCACCCAATTTCCCACTTTATCCTGCCTTAAAACGTGCGTTGGCTGACTATCGTAATTTGATTGCTGATCCGGCTTGGTCTGAGCCACTTGCGATACCGGCGGGCAATAAGCTAGAACTGGGTGATCACTATTCGGACTTGAGCCGGTTACAAGCGCGGTTGCTATTGCTTGGCGACTTGCCCGAGCTTTTGCCTGCCAACAACTATGATCTGCAGCTGGTGCAAGCGGTCGAATCCTTCCAAGGCAGACATGGCTTGCTTGTTGACGGGGTGATCGGGCCACAAACGCTGGAAGCATTTAACGTAACACCGTTGCAGCGGGTAGCCCAAATCGCGCTTTCCATGGAGCGATTGCGGTGGACGCCGCTTCAACAGGGCAATCGCTTGATTGTGGTGAATATTCCCGGTTTCACGCTTTATGCCTATGAGGTAGACGCGCAAGGGAAGCTGAATATTCAAGTGGAAATGCGAGTCGTCATTGGGCGATCATTAAATCACCGCACACCGATATTTGACGAAGACATGCAGTTCATTGAATTTAGTCCTTACTGGAACATTCCTATTTCAATTGCTCGATCTGAAATGATTCCGGCCATTGAGCGCAATGCCGACTACTTGGCAAATAAGGGCATGGAATTCGTTGATCGACAAGGCAATATCAGTTTTGCGGTGAGCGCAGAAAAACTGCAAGCGGTTCGCAACGGTCAGCTTCGCATTCGTCAAAGGCCTGGGCCCAGCAACGCTTTGGGTGATATCAAGTTTATTTTCCCAAACAACCAAAATATCTTCTTGCATCACACACCAGCGACTGAACTGTTTTCTCGTAACCGTCGGGACTTTAGTCATGGCTGCATAAGAGTTGAAGATCCTGTTGCTTTGGCTCAGTTTGTTCTGCAAGATGAGCCGCAGTGGACGCTCGATCGTATTCGTGAAGCGATGACAGCGGGTACTTCTCGGACCGTTAAGTTGCGCACCCCGTTACCGGTTTTGATCGGTTACAGCACCGTGATTGCAAGAGATACAAAGGTCTATTTTTATCCTGATATTTATGACCATGACCGAATCTTAGATCAAGCGCTTCGCGCTGCCCGCCAATTAAACTGATAGTTCGTGCTAACGCGTACAGGAGGTTTTAGCAAATGTCGAATCACGCAGTGTTTCAGTCTCGAAGATCAGTGCTGCGTTTGTCGAGTTCTTTGGCTCTCTCGATGGTGGGTGCCCCGGCACTGGCGACGTTGACCACGTCGGCACGGGCTAAAGAGCGCGATGTGCAGATGGCACACCTGCACACATCGGAACATATCGGTTTGATTTTTGCCGTGGATGGTGAGTACATTGACCCAGCACTGTCCAAGCTGAATCATTTTTTAAGGGATCACTATTCCCAAGAAGTTGGCGTGATGGACCCGTTACTGTATGACTTGCTGCATCAAATCCGTGTTGATTTGGGTGTGCGTGGTTCATATGAGGTGATTTCTGGCTACCGAAGCCCTCGGACCAACGAAAAGTTGCGTACAACGCGAGCCGGTGGCGTCGCACAGCGCAGCCTGCATATGGAGGGCAAGGCCATTGATGTCAGGCTTCCCGGCGTGCCGCTGAGTGACTTAAGAGACGCTGCTAAGGCACAAAATGCGGGTGGAGTCGGATTCTATCCAGGTGATCAATTCGTCCACATTGACACGGGTCGTGTGCGGTACTGGTAAAGAAAGTAGCGCCTCTGTGCCAGTTCAAACGTCACGGTAAGCCTTAGTGAGGCGGCGGTTCGGTGGTTTTGCCTTGAATTCGATCAATCAGCCAAGGCAGGCTACGGCCAAGACCCGCCCTTTGTCCTTCTTTTTTTGCCACTTGTTCGGTGTCCAGTGCACCATCAAAGCCTCGCACACCCAAATTAAACGTGAAGAATTAACTCGGTTCAAAATCCATTCGTAAGTCAGTGATGAAGACATTACCGTTTTTCTCATGCATCTTGACAAAGCCATGGCTGAACTTGCTGAGGCCTTTGACCCCTGGGTGGTTGGCATGTGTCTCAAACAGGTCTGCACCGCGATCGTGGTTGGCCCAACTGATCACAGGCCGGAATCCAGCAAATAATGCCAACCCTCATGGTAAGGCTCAGGATCTACTGCAATGATGCGCCAAAGGATAGAGTTCAGCGCCGAAGTTGAAACCAGCAGTGGTGCTTCGTTGGCGATGCTTGGCGGCAGGGATTGACGCGCTACGCTCCGTACGTGTTGTTGCATGCCAAGATCCCACACCAAGTTAAGAGAACTGAACGTCAGGCCCAAGGCGTTCCAGCGCCAGCGCTGTGACGATTGAGAGATAAGGCAAGCGATTGATCCGATGAATAGTGGCAGCGTGTAAATTGGGTCGATGATGAATATGCTGCCGCGCCCAAATGGATAATCCGATAAGGGCTGCAAAAGCGGCGTGCCATACTCCGTAAGGTAGTCTACAAAGATGTGGGTCATGAACACTAGCCAAAAGGCCAAGAGCCAGCGCTTGCATACCCCTTGTTCGCGCCCGAGCCAAGTGGCCAGTCCTGCAAGTACGAGCGTGGGTAATTTCAAATAAACAATGGCGTGGGTTTCTACGCGATACCGCGTCATATTTAAAATGCCATTACCAAAATCCACCATCACATCAAGATTGGACGTCGTTCCTGCGGCTGCGCCCTCAAGGGCGGCCTTCTAGACAGGGACTCATCGCCCCATCACGACCACACCCATCGTAATCTGTGTAATGCTATCAATTCATGTGCAAGCATTTTAACGATTCATTGCTTTGAGTGGCCAAGTGTCTTTTGGTTTCTTTTGCCTGCCATTAGTTTTTAACCAAGCCACCATCAACGATTAGATTTTGTCCCGTCACTGCACGACTCCAGGGGGATAAGAAAAAGAGCACAGAATCGGCGAACTCGGCAGGGGTCGTGACTGAACGAAGTGGTGTTTGACCAGCGATCAGGTCAAACACAAACTCGGGTGTGGCAGCACTGGCATCGGTGGTTCGCAACAAGCCGCCTGAAATCATATTGACAGTGACCCCATCGGGGCCAAGTTCATGGGCGGCTGTACGGGTCAGCGCTAAAAGAGCGGCCTTGGCCGCGGTGTAGTCGTGGTAAGGCACAACGGGGTTTTGAAATAAATTGGTTCCGATGTTGATGATCCGACCAAAATGTTTTTCAGCCATGGCAGGTAGGGCCGCACGCATGGTGTTAAGTGCGCCTTTGACCGCACCTTCAAGCTGTTGATTTAGATCGGTCCAAGGCATATCCAAGAGTTTTTTTCTTGCATCGCCGTTGAACGCAAAGTCGGCTAATGCGTTGTTGACCACCGAATTGATGGGCTGCCCAAAGTGGTGTTGTGCCTGCTCAAACAGAGCTTTAACTTGGGTTTCGTCGGTAATGTCTGCTTGTATCGCCAATGCCTTCGGTCCAATGGCTTGCGCCAGTTCGGCAGCCGCTTTTTGGCTCTTGTGATAATTGATCACCACACTGGCGTCTTCACGAGCGATGGCCTGAACGATCGAATGACCCAAGCCACGCGCTCCACCCGTAACCAACACCAATTGTTCGTTGATATTCATTAATATTTCCTTTTTCGGCTTTGTTCAAGCGCCAAAAATTAATTTAGTACTATCTCGGTCTACCCACGTAATCATGCGAAATTCGCTGCATCTAAGCAGCGCTTGATCTTGTCTAAGGGGTTCTTGTTTGAACTAAGCAATACCCTGACCAACCAAACTCACAAAATGATATCGCAATGAGGCGTAATGTCCGACAATACGTCTGTGCTTTGGGTGGGTTCAGTGTGCGCATCGTAAGATCCAGTTAGAAGTCAGGAAAGGGCAGCGCGGATGCTGTTCGCCTAAACGAGGAGGAAGTAATGCTGTATGACGTACTTAAAACGGTTCATTTGCTGTCATTAGTATTGTGGGTTGGTGGGATGATTTTTACCCAGTTCTTTCTGCGCCCAGCCGTTCTTCAGCTCGAAGGTCCACAACGCTTGGCATTAATGCAAGACGTATTAGGCCGATTCTTCAAAGCAGTTACAGCCGTCTCATTGTTGGTGTTAGTTACTGGGTTTTGGATGATTGGCCGCGTGGCTAAGCAGACAGTTCAATCGGGCGCCTCATTCCAGATGCCGGTTTCGTGGTGGTTCATGGCGATCACAGGCACGTTGATGGTTGCCATTTTTTTTCATATTCGTTTTGCGCTTTATAAAAAGCTCAACGATGCCATTAAGTTTTCTGTTTGGGACAAAGGCGCTATCGCTCTAGGCAAGATCCGGCTTTGGGTCTCGATTAACTTAGGCCTAGGCATACTGATCATTGCAGTGACCTTGCTTTACAAATAAGTTCTGTCTTTCGGGTGGGTTGGCACTTATTTGTGACCTCCCACCCAAGACCGCGCGATTAGCCCCAACGCTCTCAGCTTGTTTGCCTGCCCGAATACGTTTCTGGTAGCAAGTGCTTGTGGGAGCTTACACCCAAAACGGTGGTTCTATTTGTCCCTTCTTAACGACAAATATCTGGGTATCAACGCCGTGCGGGTGATGTCAGGTGCCCGCGCCAAAATAGCACCATCTGTTCATCGAAATTGGCTAGTCTTATCGCTGTTTTCGTTTGAAAGTTGCCCGACTGACAACCCTGCCCTTTCAACATCGACTGTTTAACACCATGACACACACAACCGTGCGCGACCGAGCATTCGCTCTCATTCAAAATCCTTGGTTCACCAACGCCATTCTTGGCGTCATTTTGTTCAATGCTGTGATCTTGGGATTGCAAACGGCACCTGAGCTGATGGCAGGCTGGTATGGTGCCTTAATACTGGTCGATAAGATTTGTTTGAGTATCTTTGTGGCTGAGCTCTTGATCCGCTTTTACGCCATGAGATGGCGTTTTTTTAAAGACCCTTGGAGTGTGTTTGATCTAACGGTTGTGGCGATTGCTTTGGTGCCTGCCTCAGGACCGTTATCAGTTTTACGGGCTTTCCGGGTTTTAAGAATTTTGCGCTTAATCACGATCGTGCCGTCAATGCGCCGTGTCGTGAGTGCCTTGCTTGGCGCTCTGCCGGGGCTTGGTGCCATCGGCTTATTATTGATACTCTTTTATTACGTTTTTGCGGTCATTGCTACCGATCTTTTTGGTGATCAGTTTCCAGCCTGGTTTGGTAGCATTGGACTGTCCTTCTACACATTGTTTCAAGTGATGACGCTCGAAAGCTGGTCAATGGGTATTTCTCGACCGGTCATGGAGCAGTATCCCTTTGCTTGGTTGTTTTTCGTGCCGTTTATCTTGGTGGCTACTTTCACGATGTTGAACCTGTTTATCGCAATTATTGTCAATGCCATGCAAACGTTCACTGAGCAAGATCACGCTGCTGAGGTAGCGTTAAAAGATCAAGCCACCGAAGACAAAGAGCAAGCTTTGCGCGAACAACTGCAAGCCATTCATCAAGAGCTTCGTTTGCTGCGAGAGCAGGTTGGATCGAAGTGAGACGATTGTAAAAAGTGCGCGCCACACACAGTTTAGAATGGCTGTACTGAAGGATGCTCGGTAGTCATAAGCAACCATATTGGCTAAACTGGTTAAAAATCAACGCGAAACTTAGGTATAGAAGAGCCCGATAGCATGGAACAAATAACCGTCACATTTAAAAACTTTTGGACTGTTGTCCATAGCGTCTGGAATCAAGGGGTTCTTGGCCAATCCCTTTCACAAGCCGTGATTGGGTTGCTCATTTTTTTGGTGTTTTTTGTCTTCCGAGGTTTGTTTCGGCGCTTTGTTATCGCAGTCATCGAACGCTGGGCAAGGAAGACCACCAACTCCTTTGATGACGAATTAAGCCAAGCCTTAGCAGGCCCGCTGCAAGTCTTGTTTATAGCCCTCGGTCTATTTTTCGCCTTCCAGCATGTTGGCTTTGATGGCGAGATGGAGACGGTGGCTGACAACATTGTTCGCACCGTCATTACTGTTGCGATCTTCTGGGCGCTCTACAACATGATCAAGCCATTAAGCGGATTTTTGCATCGTTTGGAAGGCGTGTTGACAGCTGAAATGTTGACTTGGTTAATCACCGGTATTCGCTGGGGGATAATATTTCTTGGTGCGGCGACTATTTTGCAGTTGTGGGGCATTCAGGTAGGCCCAATCCTGGCCGGTTTGGGCCTATTCGGTGTCGCTGTGGCTCTGGGCGCACAAGATTTGTTCCGTAACCTCATTGGCGGCTTATGCGTCTTGATTGAAAAGCGCTTTAAAGTCGGCGATTGGATTATGGTAGATGGCGTGGTGCAAGGAACGGTTGAACATATCGGTTTTAGGTCGACTAAAGTTCGTCGCTTCGACCAGTCACCGGTTTTTGTACCCAATCAAAAACTCTCTGATAATGCCGTTATTAATTTTTCTCGCATGACCTATCGCCGTATCTATTGGAAGATTGGTCTGGAATACAAAATTTCACTTGAGCAGTTAAAATCCATACGAGAAAAGATTGAGACTTACTTGCAGACCAATGAGGCGTTTGTTCAGCCACCAGCGGCCTCAATGTTTGTGCGTATTGATGCCTTTAATGCGTCTTCGATTGATTTGATGCTGTACACCTTCACACACACGACGGTGTGGGGTGATTGGCTCGCCCACAAAGAAGAGCTGGCCTATCAGGTCAAAAAAATCGTTGAAGGCGAAGGCGCTAGTTTCGCCTTTCCGAGTCAGTCGATCTACATTGAAAAGCACCCTGAGGGCACGCCTGAGCCATTTGTACCGCCTGCCGCTAAGGGCTAGTGTTACACGGAGGTCATGAAGTGACTAGCGCTGGGCTGCTACTGCATCGCCATAGGGCGAGTATGTCTCGGTGCAGCCCATGTTTAGACCGTTGTGACGGCTAACGCCCGCAGGGCAAGCGTAAGCGTATGGGTAAACATGGCGTCTGGCCATGGTTGTTGGCAACACGGTCGCGAGCGCTTGCTGGACTTCAACAGATAGCTTCGGATCAGCAATCACTTTGCCGTTGCCACTGACGTCAATTCGGGGCTGGTGAAATGCTTCTTCTAAACTCATGCCGTGGTTGAGCATGTATGAGGCGATTTGCATCACAGCGCCCAGAATTTTGCGACCACCCGAAGCGCCCAAGGCAATTAATTGTCCATCGGCGCCCCGCCCAATAACTGGGCTGTAATTGGTGAGGCAACGCTTACCCGGTGCCAAAGTGTTGGGTTTTCCAGGCTCTGGATCAAACCACATGATGCCGTTGTTAAGGACCAATCCGGTTGAAGGTGAGACCACTTTGGATCCAAATACCGACAACAGGGTCTGAGTCACCGCACAAAGGTTGCCCTCAGCATCGACGACGCTGAAATGTGTGGTGCTGCCAGGACTTGTCGGCGATTCATGATCACCCATGCTGTTCAAGCGTTCTTTGAATGCGCTGTCTAAGGCGAGTGCCATGGCTTGGTAGGTCTTTGCACCTGGCCGGCCTGGTTCGATCTGGGCTTGGCACAGCGCATGTAAGGCAGACAATAAGGTTGGACCACCGGTTAACGCGGGTGAGGCAAAGATTGTGCCCTTATTCCAGGTGTATGTGAGCGGTTCAACACGATCCGCCTCGTAGTTGGCCAAATCCTCAAGACTCAGGCAACCGCCTTTGGCCCGCACATCACGGACCAAGTCTTGACCGATTGAGCCCCGATAAAAAGCCTCAGGACCTTCTTCAGCCAAGATTTGTAGCGTTTTGGCGAGGGTGCTTTGATCAAGGCGTTTTTGTTCAACGGCCGTCCAGCCCCCAACAATGGGCCATTTGCCATCGTCTAAAAAGTAAGCAGACGTGTCAGGGTCCTCTGACAATGCGCGCGCATTGGCGCCTGTCATCAAGGCTGAGTACCAATCCGTCAATAAACCCTCTTGAGCCAATTTAACCGATGGTTGAACCAAGTCAGCCCACCGCATTCGACCAAACATTTGGTGCGCCAAACCCAGGCCAGCGACCATGCCT
This sequence comes from uncultured Burkholderiaceae bacterium, assembly GCA_963926245.1. Lineage (GTDB taxonomy): Bacteria > Pseudomonadota > Gammaproteobacteria > Burkholderiales > Burkholderiaceae_B > Algicoccus. The sequence goes on from CAWUWI010000020.1 coordinate 18,276, forward strand.
GGAACGGCAACAGCGGTTGCGCCTTTGACGTTGCGATCACCGACCACATTAGGCCAGGGGAATAAGTCTGACGCTGTGCCTTGACCGCTTAAGGGGTAGTCAGTGGGATTGATCGCCAGTGGTGCACGCATCCCAAAATTAATCACCTCTGCGCGCTGTGTCTTGGCGCGCCAAAGTACCATGCAGCCGCCAGCAGCCAAGCCACTCATCCAAGGCTCAAGCACACCCAAAGCCAGTGAGGTGGCAATGGCGGCGTCCACCGCGTCACCACCTTCGGCTAAGACGCGGGCACCGACGTTCGCCGCACCTGCGTGCTGAGCAGCCACAATGCCAGTGTTTGACACCACAGCGGGCTTGTGAACTTGCTGAGAATCAGAAAAGTTATCAGACACAGGTGGCTCCAGAGATCAAAATGGGGGCTCTACTCATACCAAGTAACGAACTCCTCAATGGGCATGCGAGTACTTCGGTAGGCATTAAGTGGCGCCTCTAAATCAGGCACGCCCATCGACAACCCCACCAGGAGTTGTTTGCTAGCAGGCAGGTCAAGGCACTCACGAATGGCGTCTGGGTAGTTGGCCAAAGAGGCTTGCAAACAGGTGCCCAAGCCGTGACCCATTGCTGTCAAACTCAGACCGTGCAAAAAACCGCCCACATCCATGTTGGACCAAGGTCCAAGCGCCTCATCCATCCAGACAAACATCACACAGGGTGCTCCAAAAAACCGAAAATTTTCAAGTCTCAGGTGATTACGCCGTTCCGTATCTTCGCGTGCCACGCCAAGCGCGGCAAAGCGATTGATGTTGTGTGTTTTTGAGCGTAGCGCAGTGGACTCGCTCCAAACTTTCGGTACTGGCACGTCAGCCTTGCCGGGTTCTCCGGCTTGTGCCAGTTTGTAAAGCACCTCACTGAGTGCTTGGCGGCGTTCACCGGTCACCACGGTGACTTCCCAGGGCTGGGTGTTTGTGTACGAGGGGCTGCGTCCGGCTGTCTTCAAAATCTCGGCCAAAGTCTCTTTGGCGATAGGCTCGGGCTTGAACCCTCGAATGCTGCGTCTTTCGTTCATGGCTTGCAATACTTGCACAGAGGACTCCTGATTGTTGCTGTGGTTCCATTTTGCCCGAAAGAATGTCAAAACAGCCCTTCGTTCATTTAAAACTGTTAGGCTTTCGTGATCGAGTCGGGGCTTTAAAACATGCTTAAAACCAAACCAATCGTTGCTTTGGCTCCAGGTGGCGGTGCGGCCAGAGGCTGGGCGCATATTGGTGTTATCCGAGCCCTAGAGCAAGCCGATGTGCCAGTTAACATGGATTGCGGCACTTCAATTGGGGCGCTTTTGGGCGCGGCCTACGCTTGTGGGGAACCCGATCGATTCGAGGATTTGGTCAAAAAATTGAGATTGATGGATGTTTTGGGGTTTATGGACGTCAGCCTAGGAGGTGGTTTGATCAAAGGCGAAAAGCTGATGGCCTTTTTTGAATGAACATTCACAGACTGCCCAATCAAATCGCAGTCCATGCCAATCGCGCGCAATGCAATGTCGCAGGCCCGTTTTTGTGTGCGCTGATTCCTTTCTAATTGTTAACAATTGTTTGTGGGGTGTTTTCAGATACTGCCATTAATTTTGGCGTTGTTTGTAGCGTGAGCAGTTTGCAAGCAGGTTTTGAACAGCGCGGTGGCACGGTTGGGCTCAGGTGAGCGACGCACGATAGAAAAGAAATTGACGCGATAATTGAAACGGTTTGGATTGATGGCGCGTAAGCTGCCTTGGCTGACAAATGAGGCGGCATAGTGTGTGGGTAAAAAACCCACATAACCGCCTGATAGAAGAAAGGTAGTGACGCCTTCTTGATCGTAGGCATTGGCTCGGCGCACCAGCCGTGCGCGATGGCTCACTTCCATGTTCGGTGAGTGGTAGGCCAAACCGGCTAGTGGGTACTCAGCTAGGCTTTTCCAACTCAAGCGGCTGTTCTTTGTTTCAAACAAGGGGTGCCCATGCCCACAGTAAAGGTGCATGTCTTCATGGAGCAAGGGGTCGTAGGAAAAAACAGTTGAAGGGCGGTGGTCCGGGATAATGCCTAAGTGGTAGTGACCATCCATTACCCCGCGTTCGATTTCATTGATAGGCCGGATGTGCAGGTTAATCAGTACGTTGGGCGCTTGCTTGGAAAAGTCCGCAATCGCTTTGTGCAACTGAGATTGAGGATTGCCGGCATTTTTTTCAAATACCGCGATCTGAAGCTGGCCACCCATCCGAGCGTGGATGTTGTCAATGCCTGCTCTAAAGTCGTTAAAGGCACCAATGAGTCGCAGTGTTTCCTCGAAGACTTGACGCCCTTGTTCGGTCAAAGAAAATCCACTGCGTCCTCGCTTGCAAAGTGTTAGGCCTAGTCTTGTTTCAAGATCTTTGATATGCCTGCTGATGGTCGAGATACCAATATTTAGTTCTAGCTCAGCAGCAGCAAAGCCTCCACAATTAACCACAGTCTTAAAAACCTGTAAACGGCGAATATCGATATCGCTAATTTGTCCAAGAACGACGCGGGCAGTATGTTTCATAGATTGGCAAGTGTACAAACAAATGTAATCATATGAAGATGATTAATCTCATGGCAATATCCTTCGCGATCATCAAAGGAGATTTTCATGCGTATCGGCATCCCAAAAGAAATCAAAAATCACGAGTGTCGTGTGGGTCTCACCCCAGCCAGCGTCAAGGAGTTTGTGCGCGCTGGACACAACGTCACTGTTCAGACGCTGGCTGGCGTCGAGACAGGCATGCTCGATGAGCAATATATCCAAGCTGGCGCCACTATTGCTCCAAATGCTGAGGCGGTGTTTGCAGGCTCAGACATGATTGTTAAGGTAAAAGAACCGCAGCTTAGCGAGTGCGCTCAGCTGCGATCTGATCAGATTCTTTACACCTATCTTCATTTGGCTCTCGATCCCCAGCAAACCAAAGCGTTAATGGCATCAGGCGCCATTTGTATTGCTTATGAAACGATTACAGGAAATGGTGGTGGTTTGCCCCTCTTGGCACCCATGAGTGAAGTGGCGGGTCGCATGGCCATACAAGCCGCAGCCGCGCATTTGGAAAAATCAAAGGGTGGTCAAGGCATTTTGTTGGGTGGCGTGCCTGGTGTGCCTGCGGGCCACGTGGTGATTTTGGGCGCTGGTGTGGTGGGCACCAATGCTTTACAAATGGCTGTCGGGCTTGGTGCGCGGGTCACTGTCATTGACAAGAACGTCGATCGACTGCGTCAACTCGATCTTTTGTTTGGCAATCGCATCAGCACCAACTATTCCACCCAATCAGCCATTGAACACTTGATGCCAGATGCCGATGTGGTGATCGGGGGCGTTTTGTTGCCCGGTGCTGCTGCACCTAAACTGGTGACGCGGGCCATGATTAAAAGGATGAAAGCGGGCAGTGTGTTGGTTGATGTAGCCATTGATCAGGGCGGTTGCTTTGAGACTTCGCGCCCCACCACGCATGACAATCCGACCTTCGAAGTCGACGGTGTGATCCACTATTGCGTGGCCAACATGCCAGGCGCTGTCGCTCGGACATCAACGTTTGCGTTAAACAATGCCACCTTGCCTAACGGTTTGGCATTGGCCAACCTTGGTTGGCAGCAAGCGCTAAGGAATGATCCACACTTGCGTCGTGGCTTAAATGTGTGCCAAGGCCAAGTCACTCACCAAGCGGTCGCTCAGGCCCTTGAGCTGCCTTACGCTTCACCCGAAGCACTGCTGTCTTAAACGCATGCACGGTTTTACGTGAAAAGGAACGCCAATGGTTTGTCCATGGGCGTTTTATTGGGCGAACGCGTTCAGTGCCTTGAGTAAAGTAGGGGCATTGACCCGTCGGCGCCGCGAGTTGTTAGCATGATTTGACGAACAATATTTGGAAACAATCTGATGGCCATGGGCGATTTGAATTGGCGCTTAGAAAATACTTATAGCCAATTACCTGCAACCTTCTATACGCGGTGTCATCCGACGCCTGTGCGTGACCCCAAGCTCTTGATTTTTAATCATTCATTGGCACAGTCCCTAGGGCTGTCTGACGGCAGCGTTAATGAGGCTCGTTGCTTTGCCGCGCTTGACCCAGCTTTTTTTACGGGTAACGATTTGCCCACCCAATCATTACCATTGGCGCAAGCATACGCGGGTCATCAGTTTGGCGGATTCACGATATTGGGCGACGGTCGGGCTGTACTGCTTGGTGAGCAAGTGACTGAATCGGGTCAGCATTTTGATATCCAATTAAAAGGGTCAGGTCCCACCCCTTACTCGCGACGCGGTGACGGTCGAGCAGCACTTGGCCCTATGTTACGTGAATACCTTATCAGTGAAGCCATGCATGCGCTAGGTATTGCCACCACGCGTGGGTTGGCCGTAGCCAGCACTGGTGAGCCTGTGTTTCGGCAGACCACAGAGCCAGGTGCGGTATTGACGCGCGTGGCCGCGAGTCATATCAGGGTCGGAACCTTTCAGTATGCCGCTGCGCGACAAGACGCCCACGCACTGCAAGCGCTGGTCGAGTATGTCATCACGCGCCATTATCCTGATATAGCGAGAGCAGACAAGCCCGCGCTAGCACTTCTGAACCGAGTGGTGCGAGCGCAAGCAGGACTGTTGGTGAATTGGATGCGGGTGGGTTTTATTCATGGCGTTATGAACACCGACAACATGAGCATTTGTGGTGAAACAATTGACTACGGCCCTTGTGCCTTTATGGATCACTACGATCCTGCGACGGTGTTTAGTTCCATTGATCACCAAGGCCGCTATGCATTCGGTAACCAACCCGGCATGGCGCAGTGGAATCTCTTACGTTTGGCCGAGGCGTTACTGCCACTGCTCGATGATGACGAAGACATCGCTATTGATCGCGCAAAGGAAGCGGTTGGCACCTTTGCCAAACACTATGAGCAAGGTTGGATTGAAATGATGCGCGGCAAGCTTGGGTTGGTGCCGTTGGCCCAAGACAATACGCAACAAGACCGTACATTAATCGACGGGCTATTGGCTTGGATGCAGGCCAACCGAGCCGACTACACCAATACCTTTCGGGACTTAAGTCTGGGCTCACTGACTATGTCGGGTCTTTACAGCGACAAGGGGTTTACCCACTGGCATCAAAACTGGCAAGCACGCTTGGCCCAGCAATACCAGCAACCTCAACACACGCCTCAAAGTAGTCAGGCCCTCATGCAAGCCCTCAATCCAGCCTACATCCCTCGCAATCACATGGTTGAGGCGACTTTGAAAGCGGGTGTCGCGGGTGATATGACCGCCTTTAATGCCTTGCTAACTGTCTTAATGCAGCCCTATCAAGAGCAGCCCGGTTGCGAGCGTTATCAGCAACCCGACCCGTCTCATGTTCCGCACCAAACGTTCTGTGGCACTTAGTGTTGTGGGCTATCCTTAAAGATCAGTCGATTCGCTTGGCCTCAAGCAAACGGATAGTCCATGCCACAGTCGCAGCCAACCACCGCCAACCACCGCCTCGAGTGCGAGTAGTCTGTTGACATTAAACGCAGGCTCATCGTCAATGAAATTTGCCTTGTTTGACCAGCCCGACTTGACGCTGCGCTTAACTGGCGAGCTTGACGGGGTCGGTCAACAGACTCGCTTTGATACCAGCGCCATTTTCTGGCGAGCATTTAACGCACGTATGGCCGCATGGGGCGACGCCACCGGATCACAGTGGCGCCTTGGCATGGTTAACGCAATTGATCAAAACGCGGCTTGACGGCGTAGAAGTGAGCGGCATTGGTCACCGTGTTGTGCACGGTGGGACGAGTTTTGATCAAGCGGTGCTTGTTAATGACGCCGTTCTGGCCAAGCTAAGGTTGCTCGAGCCTCTGGCACCCTTGCATCAGCCCTGCAATCTGGCAGGCATTGAGACCGTGCAACGGGCGTTTGGTCTGTCAACACAAGTGGCGTGTTTTGACATGGCATTTCATTGCCATCAACCGTTTGTCAAAGATTTTTTGCACTGCCTCGTGCTTTGTATGAGGAGGGTGTGCGTCGCTACGGTTTTCATGGGCTGTCGTACGAACTCATTGCTGATCACTTAAAGGAGATGTTCCCGGTGCATGCCAGTGGCCGAGTGATTGTGGCGCACTTGGGTAATGGCGCATCCATGTGTGGCATGCGCGATGGTTTGCCGATGGGTACGCGCTGTGGTCAGTTGGATCCTAGCGGCTTGTTGTATTTGATGCAGGACAAGGGCATGAGCTTAGAGGATGTTTCAGATCTTCTCTACAAAGAGTCCGGGCTCAAGGGCCTGTCGGGCATCTCTAACGACATGCGCACTTTGGAAGCGTCAAAAGAGCTTCACGCGCAGCAATCAGTTGACTACTTCGTGTATCGCCTCAAGCGCGAAATCGCCGCCATGGTAGCCGCACTTGATGGTCTTGACGCAATCGTTTAGAAAGGGGCATCTGCGAGCACTCGATCGGTGTTCAGCGACAGGTCCTGCAATCAATGGCTTGGCATTGAGTTAGATGAGCATGCCAACCAAACGGGTCAAACCATTTTGTCAACGGCCCGCCCTCGCGTCTTGTGTTTGCGTATTCCAATCAACGAAGAAAAAATAATCGCCAGACACACGCAACCCCTTGTGAAATGATCGTACGTGCTTAAGCCCTGAGCTCTTTCAAAGCCCCCTCAATCAGTTGTCTTGCGATGCTGACATAGTCGGGCAATTTTGGTAAGTCGTCCATATCAAACCAGTCGGCGGCTTCAATCTCAGACGGCTCAGGGACGATATCGCCCGACACATAATCAGCGAAAAAGGCAATCATCAGTGAATTTGGGAATGGCCATGATTGGCTACAAAAGTAACGCAAGTTATCAATCTTCACGCCAACCTCTTCCATGACCTCGCGTGCAGCACATTGCTCAAGCGTTTCACCCGCTTCGACAAAGCCAGCCAAAGCGCTGAACACACCAGGCTTAAAGTGAGGGCTACGCGCCAATAAAAACTGGGTGCCGTGGCGCACTAACACCATGACAGCTGGCGAGATACGGGGGTAAGCGTTTAATTGGCACTGCGGACAATGCATTGCAAAATCACTGTCATGCAACTGTGTGGTCTGACCACAGCGCCCACAAAACCGATGCGTCATCTGCCAGTCGATCAACTGAGTCGCACGCCCCGCCATGGCAAAGGCCTCTGGACCTGCAACGCCAAAGACTTGGCGCATGGGTACCAACTCAGCGTTACCCAAAAAGGTTAGGTGTTCAGGCAAGTCATCGCTGTCAATGGCCATGCATGGCAATCCCTGCCAGTGCCCTACCTGGATGGGCTCGCTGTGTGCACCTTTGAGAAACGCAGCTTGCTGGAAAAAATTGGGTCCTGCAGGGTGCGCCATGTCAATCAGGATTTGCTGCTTATGGCGAATGATCCAGTAGTTTTCATGCTGCATGGTCGTCTTCTGTGTGTTGGTTTCAATAAGTGTAAGGCAGTAGCGCACCGAATGGGTGTCGAGTTTACGGTGCGGTTAGTATGGATTTTGACCAGACATTCATGATGACGACACCGGCGATGATGAGGCCAATCCCAACGAGCGCCGGCAGGTCTAGGTGTTGCTTAAAGACCAACCAACCCACCAAAGTCACCAAAACCACGCCCAAGCCAGACCAAATCGCGTAGATCACGCCGAGCGGCATTGATCGCATGGTCACCGACAGGAAATAGAATGAAATCCCGTACCCCAACACCACAACCACAGAAGGCCAGACGCGAGTAAATCCGTCGCTCAGTTTGAGCGACAACGTGGCAATAACCTCTGCCACAATGGCTATGGTTAGAAGCACCCAAGGGGCGTTTGGCATCAGTAGTAACTCAGTTATGCGTTTGTCGACTCTTTCTTTTGTCGTTTGTTGAACATCTTGGCCTGTTGGCTGATGATGAAATCAAAAATGATCTTCATCCAAATGGTTGAACCAGCCACGGCAACCCAACTTTGGAAATCGGGGTTCAGCCACACAACACCAAAGACGCCAAACAGCACCACTGAAAGGATCACAAAGGTAAGCGATAGGCCTGCGATCAGGTTCACAGCAGCAGTGAATCGCGCGTAGCGTTCAGCGTTAGGTGGTGACACGCCGCGGGACAAGGCCACCTCGCTGTAATCCTTGTTTCGAATAATTCGATAAGCGCGCCTGAACCAAGTAAAGGAAATAGGGAACAAGGCTAGAAACAGAAGCCAAAACATGACCGTGCTGACATCAAGCATCATCTGATTTCTCCAATAAAAAAGCCCTGTGGGTTGATACCCCAGGGCTTTGAGTCGCCCGGTTGGCTGATGCAGAGAAGTACAAAGGCTCTGGACCAGCCAACCAAGACATCTTACTGCTTAGTGATAGTGCTCACCGGAAACGGCCTTAGAGCCACGGGGAATGCGAACATTCTCCACCATTTGCTGAATGTAAGCCGGTGGCTCTTTGGTCACTTTATCCACGGCGAAGGCCACGATGAAGTTTACCCCTGCACCAATGGCACCAAAGGCTTCAGGCGTGATACCAAAGAAGCTGTTGGCACCACCGATTAGCTCGAGATATCCCGTGCCTTTGATGAAGAAGATCCCTTTGTGAGCAAACACATAAAACAGGGTAACCGTAAGACCAGAGACCATACCGGCCATCGCACCAGCGCTGTTCATCTTCTTAGAGAAGATGCCCATCATGATGGCAGGAAACAGCGTAGAGGCCGCAATACCGAAAGCCAACGCCACCGTTCCCGCGGCAAAGCCAGGCGGATTAAGCCCTAGATAGCCAGCCATCACCACCGAAGCGCCCATGGCGATCTTGCCTGTCAATAACTCGCCTTTCTCAGAAATATCCGGTTTGAACACGTTCTTGACCAAGTCGTGCGAGACAGCTGATGAAATGGCCATGAGTAGACCTGCAGCCGTTGAAAGGGCCGCTGCCAAACCACCCGCAGCCACCAGCGCAATCACCCAGTTTGGCAACATGGCAATTTCGGGGTTAGCCATCACGATAATGTCGCGATTGACTGACAACTCATTGCCTTTCCAGCCAGCGTCATTTGCCTTTTGGTTAAACGCTTCGTTTTTGGATTTGTCGTTGTAGTACTGAATACGACCGTCACCATTCTTATCTTGCCACTTGAGCAAGCCCGTGACTTCCCAGCGCTTCATCCAGTCAGGCCTCTCTGAGTTCAAGATTGAACCCTCAGCGGTGAAGACCTTTGCAGGCTCAGAAACAATCGTTGGGTTAATCGTGGTGTGTAAGTTCATGCGAGCCATGGCAGCAACAGCAGGTGCTGTCGTGTAAAGCAAGGCAATAAACACCAAAGACCAACCAGCCGATGAGCGCGCATCTGCCACTGTTTTAACCGTAAAGAAACGAATGATCACGTGTGGCAGACCAGCTGTTCCAATCATGAGCGACAGGGTGTAGACAAACATGTTCAGTTTGCTGCCTGGCAACTGCGTCGTGTACTCGTTGAAACCCAACTCTTGGATTACCTCGTTTAAGGTCACCAAAAGAGGCTTGCCACTCTCAGTCATGTTGGCGCCCAAACCCAACTGAGGCAGTGGATTGCCCGTGAGCGACAAGGAGATGAAGATGGCGGGAATGATGTACGCCATGATCAAAACGATGTATTGCGCGACTTGTGTGTAGGTAATGCCCTTCATGCCACCAAACACGGCGTAAGAGAACACAATTGCCATACCGATATAAATGCCGGTGTCGTTCGTCACGCCCAGGAAGCGCGAGAAAGCGATGCCTACACCAGTCATCTGACCGATAATGTAGGTGATTGAAGCGACCAGCAAACAGATCACCGCGATGGTCGAAGCAGCCTTCGAGTAGTATCGGTCACCGATGAACTGAGGCACTGTGAACTTACCAAACTTGCGTAGGTAAGGGGCTAGCAAGCAAGCCAAAAGCACGTAGCCGCCGGTCCAACCCATCAAGAAAAGGCTTCCGCCGTACCCCATGTAGGCGATAAGACCTGCCATGGAAATAAAAGATGCCGCTGACATCCAGTCAGCGGCAGTGGCCATCCCGTTAATAACCGGGTTAACACCGCTACCTGCCACATAAAATTCGCTCGTGCTTCCGGCACGGGCCCAAATGGCAATACCAATGTACAGCGCAAAGGTAAGGCCAACAACAATGTAAATCGTGGTTTGAAGTTCCATGAGTAGCCCCTTTATTCCTCTTCAACGCCGAATTTACGGTCGATCTCATTCATCTTTTTTCCATACCAGAAGATCAATATGATGAACACGTAAATGGCACCGTTTTGAGCAAACCAAAAGCCCAATGGGTAGCCGCCCAGCATGATGCCGTCGAGCCAGCCGGCAAACAGAATGCCGGCGCCGTAGGAAACCGAGGCCCAAATAATCAGGACTTTGGTCAGCAGGGAAAGGGTCGCTTTCCAATAAGCTTGCGAGTCATAATTCTCTGACATGTTATCTCCTCACTTTTTTGATACAACTTAATAGTTTTTTGACATACTGAAGACAATTACAGCAGAATTCATTAACAGTAGTATTAGGGAAACTAAGTAGGGTTTTAATATCTGACGTGAGGCTTACTAATCAATCTCTTGGTATCTGACGCAAGCCTTACAGTTGTTTGCTTCTGGCTGATAATTTAATACTATTTTTGAGTGTTGTTTGAGTGTTTTGCAAGGGGGTAAACACACCATGGTTAATCAGTCACAACCCAGTAAAAGCATTTCTTCCAGCCTGGTCAACGGTTTGGTTGAGCAAATCATGACTGTGATGCCATTCTCAGAAATGGATAAAGAAAGTGTCGAGATTTTTATAAAAAATTGTGATGAAGAATATTATGAGCCTGATGAAATAATTATTGCCCCAAACACTGGCGTGCCGCATTGTCTGTATTTGATTCGCCAAGGCTCTGTGTCGGGTAAGCGGGATGAACAGCAGGGTGAATCGATCTATTTTGAGCTCGATGCCGGCGAAATGTTCTCAATAGGATCCGTGTTAACAAATCGGCCAGTCAGTACGGTCTATAGATCATTTGGTGACACGTTTTGTTTACAGTTCCCCGTCAAAAAATTAACTGAATTTGGTATTCAATCACCACGGTTTATCGATTTTTTGAAAGATAGTTTTCGAACAATATTGCAAAAGTCGCAATCTGATTTGCACCAACACTTTGTTGCCAAAGCAGCAGAAGCACAGCTATATTCCAACACACTCGAATCATTGGTAACGCGTGACCCAGTGTCGGTTTTGCCGCAGGCTACATTGCGCAAAGCATTGGCCACCATGGATGAAATGCGAGTCGGATCAATTTTGGTGATCGATGAGTCTAAGTATCTACATGGTATTTTAACGAGGCATGATTTATTAAGAAGAGTCGTATTGGCCGAATTAGATTTGTCGGTTTCAATTACTGAGGTAATGACAACAGATATTAAAACGCTGGAAGCAAGCGATACTGTTGAAATGGCTGGAAATTTGATGATGCAACTGGGTATTCGACACCTGCCCATTGTTAAAGGTGGGCAGGTTATCGGTCTGATTTCTGAGCGCGATCTGTTTACATTGCAGCGATTTTCGGTCAGTAATATTAGTGCTGCGATTCATGTCGCATGCGACCTGCAGGCACTCGTGCGCATAGCTGAGCATGTTCGGCAGTACTCTAAAAACTTACTCAGCCAAGGTGTCGTCGGCCATCGCCTGACAATCTTGGTGAGTTACCTAAACGATTTATTAACACAGCGTTTGATTTCAATCACAGCCGTTGAGTTCAGTATTGCTCCTGAAACATTTTGTTGGTTGGCATTGGGTTCTGAAGGCCGAGAAGAGCAGACCATTGCGACCGATCAAGACAACGCTTTAATATTGTCAGATGAGGTGTCAGATGCGGCAATGCAACATTATTTGACCTTCGCTCGTCAGGTTAATGAAGGGTTAAATAAATGTGGCTTTCCGTTGTGCCTTGGCAACGTGATGGCCAGCAACCCCAAATATTGCCGCCGGCAAAGCGAATGGATCAAGCGTTGTGCGGGGTGGATTGAGGCGGGTTCCCCTCAGGACTTGCTGGACTCGAGTATTTTTTTCGATTTCAGGGCCTTAAGTGGCAACGCCAGCCTGGCCCAAAGCGTGTCGGACTTTGTCAGCGTGGCAGCTGCGGCTACCCCAAGGTTTGTGGCCCTGCTAGCCACCAATGCCATGAATTGGAAAGTACCGCTGACGATGTTCGGTGGCCTTGACACGGCTACCATCAACGGCAAGCAGGCCTTAGACTTTAAGTTACACGGTACCGCCCTTGTGGTTGACTTTGCTCGAATTTACGCATTGGCCAACAACATCACCGTTCGAAACACAAAAGAACGCTTGGAGGCGATCAGTCGTCTGCCAAACTTTGGTCAAACAAAGGCCGAAGATTGGGTGTCGACCTTTGAGTTCTTTCAGACCATGCGTCTAAGAGCTCAAATAGACAATGAAGGGCAAGACTGCAATCCCAACGCCCTCGACATGACCAAGCTAAGCCGTGTGGATAAAGTCATTCTCAAAGCTGCTTTCAACATCAGTAAAACGATGCAGCAACGTTTGAAGCTCGATTATGTTCGATAATTTTTTCCATAAAACCCAAGCCAATAGAGACGCTTCTGTGCTGGGGCCAGCGGCTACCCAAACCGAACGCTGGGTTGTTCTTGATACTGAAACCACGGGTTTGAGTTTGTGGCGAGATCGGCTGATCTCTATTGCCGCTGTCGCCATTCACCTTGAGTCAGATTTAAAGACTGCCCGTATTCGCGTCCAGGACAGTTTTGAGGCAGTCATCCGCCCGGCTAAGATTAAGCGAGTAAAGAACAATATTTTGATTCACCACATTGGTGTTGGCGCACAAACGGCAGGCGATGAGCAGAGGCAAGTTCTAGAAGACTTTATCGATTGGATTGGCGATGCCCCCCTTTTTGCTTTTCACGCACCATTTGATAAATCAATGGTTTTGAGTGCTTACAAAAAGATGTCGCTCGTGTTGCCAAGCAATCAGTGGGTCGATGTGGCACCCCTAGCCAATTTGGTGGCACGCGATTCGCTTCGTCTTTCCCTTGACGATCGTATGACCCAATTTGGTTTGCAGTGTATTGCTCGGCATCAGGCAGCTGGCGATACATTTGTGACGGCTGAACTGTTGCTAAAAATGTTGCCGGCGTTGCGGCAACAAGCCAGAGACCTAAAGGGCATTATTCGTTTGGCGTGTGAGCAGGTTCCTGCTGCGTGAAAGCATTTAAATATGTGGCGTTGCCTCAACACGTGCTTGTCCTCGGTCTTATACTGATGTTGTTGGTTAAGGCGTTGCCGAAGCGGTTTTGTTCCTGGATTAAATGTGTCTGAGTCTCTTCCCGCTACACCATCAGCCCCTGGGGCGAGTCATCGTGAGTTGCTATTGTCTATGGCAGGTGTTGCAGTCACCGTGTCGATTGTGGCTTTCGATGCCACGATCATCAGTACCATCTTGCCGCAAGTCGCTGAAGCGTTGGGCGGCATGTCGCTTTATGCTTGGGCGGGTACGGGTTATTTCTTGGCCTGTGCCGTGACCATCATGATTTTTGGTCGACTTGGTGACCTCTACGGCCGTAAGCCCTTGATACTACTATCTTTGATTTTGGTGACCTTGGGTTCTGTTTTGTCTGGCTTGTCACAGACCATGTCGCAGTTGGTTGCGTTTCGAGTACTTCAGGGTTTGGGTGGCGGCATGATGATCGCCACCGCCTTTGCCGCGCCGGCAGATATATTTCCAGATCCCAAGCAGCGCGTGCGCTGGATGGTGTTGTTGTCATCGACTTTTGCAGTGGCCAGCGGTGTTGGTCCTGTCCTTGGTGGTGTGGTAACGCAAGCCTTGGGTTGGCGGGCTGCATTCTTTGTTATTCCAATTACAGCCGTCATTGCATTTGTCATGATTTGGCGTTTCTTTCCCCGTCTGCTACCCGTCAGTCGCGATCAGCACCGCATGGACTGGGTCGGTGCGTCGCTCATGGCCATCACTGTTGGCTCACCATTGGTCGGAATTGAACTATTGACAGGGCGAGATTCAACCGTGCCCGCGTGGGTGGCACTTGCTGTCATCGTCAGCACCGTGGTTTCTGGCTATCTTTTGCTAAAAGTTGAGCGCCGCGTGCCAACGCCCATATTTCCATTACGAATCTTACAAACGCGCCAAGCCCAGTTTATCAATTTGGCTTCAATACTCAGTGGTGCGGTGATGTTTATTTTGATTTTTTACATCCCACTCCAATTCCAAGATGTTTTCGGGTTCAGTCCCATTGTGGCTGGTGCCCTAATCACTCCGCTTGTGGCGGGTATGCCGATTGGCAGCATCATCAATGGTCGTTTGTTTCCGCGCGAAAGCAATCCGCAGCGCTTGATGTTGTTGGGAAGCATCTTGCTGGGAATGGGTTGTGCGTTCGCCCTGACATTTACCGCTCAAAGCGCGGTCTGGTGGGTGCTATTGAGCATGACATTTTGTGGGTTAGGGCTGGGTTTTTTGCTGCCTAACTTCACACTTTTTATGCAGATCGTGGCGCATCGGCAAGATGTTGGCGTTGCCTCGGCCCTGGTTCAAACCACTCGGGCGCTGGGTAGCGCCGTGGGCACGGCGCTCGTGGGCGTGGCCATCGCCGAACTTTCGATTCGATCTGGCCTGCGTTTAGGCCTGATCGCTTCGGTATGCGCGTGTGTAGTGATTGGTTGGCTCGCGGTCAACATCAAGATGAACAGCTACACCAGTCGGTCTTAGATCAACGGTAAAACGGGTACACGCTAGTGCGTCATTGGTTTTCTTTAATCCACTGGCCCATGAAATGCGCAGGCTCTCCGGTTTCAAATGCCGCACCAAACTCGCTGACGGTATCGTTAATCGCATCAGTGAGTGGCAATTTTTCCCAACGACGCATGAGGCGCTTTTGTTGCTTAACGGCCTCGGGTGCGAGCGCCACGAAAGCGGTCGTGATGGCCTCGATGCGTGAGTCCAATTGCGCAAGACTGACACACTCATTGACCAGTCCCCAACTGAGCGCCTGCTCGCTTCCCACGAGCTCGCCGCTAAGCAACATCCAGCTGGCATGGGTTGGGCTGATCAAGCGTGGTAGTAGGGTGGCGTGAATGACCGAAGGAATCCCTACCTTGACCTCAGGCATACCAAATTGTGTGCCGTCTGCGGCCACCCGCAAATCGCAGGCCATGGCCAATTCAAGGCCAGCGCCCAAACACCATCCTGGAATGCGCGCAATAACCGGGGCTGGAAAGTGCCGGACCAGTTCGCAGAGATCGCGTAAACCAGAAATAAAGGTTTCAGCGCCGAGGCGATCAAGTCCCGCCATCTCTTTGATATTGGCGCCGGCCACAAAGGCTTTGTCGCCTGTGCCACGGAGCACCAACACTCGGATTTCTGACTTTTGGACGATTTGTACCAATGCCGTGCGTATATCGGTCACCACCGGTGTGCCCAAAATATTCAAGTGATTGCCAGTTTGTATGGTCAAACAAGCGACGCCTTGGGCGTCTAGGGTCACTTTGGCGTGGGGTAGATCAGTAAGGGTTGTCATGTGGGTTCCAGTCGTCTCATGTCTGTAGCAGTAATTGCCATCGTACAATGTGGCAGCGTATCGTTTGGATGCTGTGGAGTTTGCATTTGCTGTTGGTTCGCTGAATGTCGTTTGATCCCTGAATTTATTAAATTTTCCTGAATGAATACTACAAAACAATCGAGTGCCTCAGCGGCGCTCTTCTGGTGTGGCTTGTTGCTTGGTTCAGTGCTTGCTGTTTGGTATGCCTGCCAACAGGTGGTCCAAGGTGACCAGCTCCAGATGATTCATAGTGGTTACATGGGTGCGTACCACGGCGATTGGCAAATAGTCGGCAACGCAGCCAGCGTGGTCGGCAACGTACCCGGGTCATTACTGGCGTGGCTTGTGGGTGGTCCGCTGATTATTTGGGACTCACCCTATGCGCCGATGGCTTTTTTGCTTTTGGTACGATTAATTGGATTTTTATTGCTCGACAACGTGATTCGACAGGTGTTCGATGACCGGATCCAAGTCAGATTGATTTTTTTGGCCCTTTGCTGGCTAAATCCATGGTTTTTGTTTGACAGCCTGCTTTTCAACCCCTCGTATTTGATCTTTTGTGTTGGCTTGCACTTTTGGTCAGCCTGGCGTTTACGCGAGTCGCCAGCGTTGTTGCCGAGCTTTTTGCATGTCTTGTCGATCGGATTGGCCATGCAGCTGCATTTCTCGTGGCCGGTGCTGGTGATTTTGTCAGCGTACCTTTTTTATCGTGGTGCCTTACGGCTTAATGCTTGGGGGGTGTTGTTAGCGATTGCGCTAATTGGGCTGTCACTGTTTGCCTACCTTCAACAAGTGCTGGCCACCCCTGACATCACGCGTAATATTGATCCTGCTACGCGCGAACGATACATTGGTTGGGGTGGTGTGCACGTCTATCCGGTCCTGAAAGCGGCGATCTACTGGTTACGTTACGGTTCATGGGCGTTTCCAGGTCAGTTGGTCAACCATACGGAATTTTCCTGGCTGCCATACGCGACGCTTCAATGGGTTTCGATTGCTTCTTGGCGGGTGCTACAGGGTCTTTTGGCACTGCTAACAATTGTCATCAGCTTGGTGGCAAATATTTACGCCTTTAAGCTTATCAAAGCGCACCTGCGACGCCGCGCCGGTCCCGTACAAAGTGCTGAGCATTGGCTATTGCTGTACACCTTTGGTGCTTGGATGGCCGCAATGATAAGTGCCGCACTGGCCCCGATTGTTTTTAATTATTGGCACTTAACAGTGATTTTCCCAATTGCTTTGATCCCCGTCCTGTTTTGGTTGGTTAAGGTTTTTTGGCGTGGTGCTGAGAAGACCATCTGGCCGCTTTGGGTGGCGGTTGCTTTGATGGTGATTATCAACATCGTGGCACTTAATGACAGCCGAAAGTTCTCTTGGCAGGCCAACTATGCGGAGCAAGTCATGATCTATGTGGATCAAACAATCCGCCAGGCTGTCCCGACTCGATAAACAGATGTTTCAGTGGGTTTCAAAGGCACTTGCGCTGTTACGCTGTCCGACGCACACTTGTGGCATGGCAAATTCCCAAAAAGTTCTTGTTGTCGACGACGATCCTGAGCTCAGGCAATTACTGGCGAGCTATTTGAATAAGCACGGCTTTGATACCTTGCTTGCGGCTGATGCCAATGCCTTGGAAGCCGTCATCGCTCGATTTGCACCCGACTTGGTGGTACTAGATCGCATGATGCCTGGTCTAGATGGACTGCAAGCCTGTCGCAATCTGCGCGCTCAGGGTGAAGACGTACCGGTTATTTTGTTGACAGCCAAAGACGAGCATGTTGACCGCATCATGGGCCTAGAGGCGGGCGCTGACGACTATGTGGGCAAGCCTTTTGATCCACGTGAGCTTTTGGCGCGAATCGAAGCGGTTTTAAGACGAAAGTCTGGTCCGTCGGCGATAAAGCCCCACCGGCCATTTCCGTTTGGACCGTTCCTTTTTGATCCCATTGCTAGGCAACTCACCCGTGGTGGGGCTGTCATCAAACTAACCGGTGGCGAACTCAACCTGCTAGAAGCACTGATTGAACACGCTGGTAAGCCGCTGTCGCGTGACCGATTGTTGGCGCTTGCTCGAGATGACGACGACGGGGACAGGCATGACAGAGCAATCGATATTGCCATCTTGAGGTTGCGGCGCGCCATCGAAGACGACCCCAAGTCACCCCGATGGATTCAAACGGTTTGGGGCACAGGCTACCGGTTTTCGCCATGAGCACCACAAAACAGGTCAAGGCGCCACGCTGGCTGGCTTGGCTTTTGCCTCGTACGCTGCGGGCGAGGCTGATTGGTCTGATTCTGGTGGCGGTGCTGTTGACCCAGGCGTTGACGTTGTATGCGGTAACCGTTTATCAGCAGCATCAGTTACAGGTTGTCGCCACCAATTTGTTGGTAACCAGCATCACCACGTTGCAGTCCGCCATTGCCATGATTGCACCGCCCAAGCGGGCCATGTTTGTGCACCATGCCTCAAGCGGCCAGTGGCAGTTATTGCAGACCAGACCACCCGCACGTGCGCGCTTTCTGTCCGCTGATGGCCTGCGACCAGCTGAGGATGGTCGCACGCATGCTATTCGACACAGTCTGAGACGCTTGTCGCGCGATATCAATCGCGTTTTGGGCAGTACCAATCAAGTGGCGGTCACGGCGGGCCCGCAACCCTACTTGTATGTCTCTATCGATCAATCGGGGCCGACACAATGGTTGCGAATTCCGCTCGATCGGGTTGATCCACCAGTCACCACGCCGATGATGGTGTGGTGGCTGGTGGCCCTAGCTTTGCTGCTGCTCGTGGCTGCTGGGTTTTCTTGGCACATCACACGGCCCATCACCCGTCTCGTAAAAGCCACCGATCAACTGGCCTTGGGTCAGCCCGAGCCAGTCGTGCCTTCGGGGCCCGTTGAAACGCAACGACTCGGCGAACGCTTTAACGCCATGCTGCAATCCTTACGACAGTCAAGGCAAGCCCAGCAAACGTTATTAGCGGGTTTGCCGCATGACCTTAAGGGCCCCCTATCTCGAATGGCATTGCGTATTGAAATGACCGACGATGAAATGCTAAAGCTTGGTTTAAAGCGAGACTTAAATGACATGCAGCGCATGGTTGAGCAGTTTCTGGATTTCATGCGCGGGCAAGATGTCGCCCGCCTAACGATGGTGCCGCTTCGCATGGATGAATGGTTAGCCACCCAAATTGCTGAAGAACAGCGCTTGGGTAAGCCGGTGACCCTTTCAATTCCGCCAGTCAAGAGCCCAATTGTGATTCGTGCCGATGCTCAGGCGCTGCGTCGATTGCTGCTCAATCTCGTGGATAACGCCTTAACGCACGGTGAACCACCTGTAGAAGTGAGCCTTCATGGCCCGACAAGCGAAGTGGAGTTGCGAGTCAGTGATCATGGGCCGGGTATAGACGCGAGTGATTATCAGCGGGCATTTGAGCCATTCGAGCGACTTGACTGCGCGCGCACCAACACAGGCAGTGTGGGCCTTGGTTTGAGCTTGGTTAAAGGGTTAGCCATTGCGCATGGTGGGCGGGTTGAACTTGGGTCGGCCGAGCAGGGTGGGTTACAGGTTTCGGTGTTTTTTCCGCTGGTCGCGCTGACTGACGATTGAGTCGGTTTTCTTATGCCGATGCAGGTACTATCTGACTTTGCTAACTTCTGTTGTTCGTTTGGTGTAGGAATTTAAAATGCTTCACGGTTTAAACCAGCGCTGGCCCATACTGGTTCTTATCTTCGCATGGGGAATGCTAGAAGGTGCCAGCCTTTTTGGGCTTGGCGGCACGTTCATGGGTTTGATTCCTGGTAACCTTATTTTGAGCATTGCCGACTTGGCGCAACACCCCCTGACGCCAGCCTCAGCCGCGCGAGCGTTTCTACCCGTGGTTACCATGCTGTCAGGAATGATGGCAGCCGGTGTCTGCGCAAGCGGTCAAAGCGCTCGTCAGCAGTCGGATGACGGCTTTTGGTTGGTTTCAATCATGTTTTTTGTCTTGGCGCTTTTAGTGGCAATATCGCCACTAAAGCCTGCGGTCTCAATGCAAGGGTTTGTGGTGGGTCTAAGCGCCTTGGTGCTGGGTTTTCAGATTGGGCTTCTTTACCCACTAAAATATACCAACAAAAATGCTCGAGTGAACAAGCGGGCCCGTTTGCTCGGCGCCTCGTTAAGCTACCCAATCAATGTTGTTTCAACCCAAAGCTCAGCTCAGGTTGGAGTGGCTTTTTTGGCATTTGCGGTAGGTCTTTGGTTGAGCCACGGCCTGGTCATGCACACAATGGGTGGCATTTACTGGGTAGCAGCCTTACTGATGGTGCCCGCGACCATCTACTTTTACAAACGCTATCGCGCCGAATAAGGATGGCAAAAAACGCCCGGCCGGTAGCCGAGCGCTTTAAGTTGAATCAGAAGTCAAAGACCTAGCGTTAACGGATTAACTGCGCTGGTGGTGACCCTTGCTTTTTTGGGCATGTTTTTTTAAGTAGTCTTGCAAGGTTGACTTTTGTTCGGTGTCCAAGCTGTCCCAAAATGTTAACCATTGGGCTTGAATGGCTTGGCGTGCATTTTGGCGCGCGACCATCCGTTGCTCTTGTTGTTCAAACATGACGCGCGGATCGAAATTGCCATCGCCCATCTGTGCGTTAGACCCTTGACGTGCTTCACGCATGCCTTGCATCATGCTCGCACGCATGCCGTTGGCGGCTGTTTGGGCAGAGGTCAGTGCATTGGCTTGCGTCTCTGAAAGCTTCATTGACGCGACCAGCTCAGCGGGTAATTGCATCATGCCCTTAGACTGGTTTTGCATGCTGTGCTGCTTGTTGTCGTCTGAATTTTGGCAGCCTTCACCAGCATTTTGCTGTTTGCCAGAGGCGAGGGCACCGATGCTTACAACGGCCAGAGAGAGACCAAAAACTAGGGGGCGGACATAGGACTTTTGCTTCATGGTGATAACTCCTTGTGATTGACAGCCCAAGTGTGCGGCTCGGGTGGTGTCAAAAGTGTTTCGGTATTTGGTTAAGATGTTTCAAACCATTTCACAAAACGTTTAAGCGTATTTGCTGTCGGCTGGCTAAGCTCGCCAGATTATTTTGCAGCGTATGCCGCTATTGCAGCCGCTTTGTGGTTCAATCATCGACTCTATGTATGTGAGGACAGGCATGATAGCGACAGTACTGTTTTTTATTGGTGGATTGATTCTTTTGCTCCTCGGTGCAAATGCCTTGGTCAATGGCGCTTCAAAACTGACCATGTCATTGGGTATTTCCCCGGTGGTGGTGGGTCTGACGGTGGTGGCGTTTGGTACGAGCGCGCCTGAAATGGCGGTGACAGTCGATGCCGTGTTTGGTGGCACTGGCGACGTGGCTTTGGGTAATGTGATCGGCAGTAACGTGTTTAATATTTTGGTGGTGCTCGGTTTGAGCGCCCTTGTCATACCCCTGACTGTTCATGCCCAAGTGATTCGGCAGGAAATGCCGATCATGTTGGGTTCGGGATTTCTACTATTGGCCATGGGGCTCGATGGCGTAATTTCGCTATTAGAGGGTGTCGCACTGCTGGTTTTATTGGTGTTTTACACGACGTTTCTAATTGTGCAGGCACGTCGTGCGCCGCCGGAAGAAACCCAAGATTTTGTCGATGAACTCCAGCCCGCCAAGCCGGATGGTTTTGATTCGCGTTGGTATGGACAGGCCACCTTCATTATTGCTGGGTTGGTTATGTTGGTGCTGGGTTCGTATTGGTTGGTTGAGAGTTCAGTGACGTTTGCGCGCGCATTTGGCATCAGTGAGTTGGTGATCGGGCTGACAATTGTGGCAGCGGGGACTTCATTGCCTGAAGTCGCCACCTCGGTGGCGGCTGCACTCAAAGGCGAGCGAGACATGGCGGTGGGTAACGTGGTGGGCAGTTGCATTTTCAACACCCTGGGTTGTATTGGCCTAGCGGGCGTTGTGTCGGGCGCTGGTGGCTTGGTCTTTGCACCCTCGGCGTTGAACTTCGATATCTGGATTATGTTGGCAGCTTTTCTGGCTTGCTTACCGGTGTTTCTGTCTGGGCGGGTCATCGCGCGATGGGAAGGGGCGGTCTTTTGTGCGTACTACGCCGTTTACGTGGTTTTTCTAATTATGCGTTCTCAAGAGCACGCAGCCTTGCCGGTGTTCTCATCGGCAATGTTGAGTTTCGTGGTGCCGCTGACAGTGGTTACATTTGTGGTGGTCATGATTAAGCAACCCAAAAAATAAGTGATTGCCGCTAATAAAAATAGCAGCCGATGGGCTGCTATTTTTATTCAATGACACGACTTCGATCCATCAGAACGGCTCAAATCCCAGGGCTGCGCGAAAGCGGTTTTTAACAAACACGCCATCCCTAGACGGCAGCGCACGGGGCACTTCATCGGCTTTAATTTTGACTTGAAATAGAGCTGGTCCTTTTTTTGAGGCCACGGCTTGAGTGACTTTTTCGACATCATCGATGGCGTGCAGGTGTTCGGCTTGAGCGATTGAGCAACCCTTGGCCACGCTGACCAAATCGGTGCCAAGGCTAGTGTGGCTGCGTTGCATGCCAGTTTCACCAAAATGACCATTGTCGAGCACCACGATGGTTAAATTCTTAGGCTGTTTGGCACCAATCGTAGCCAATGAACCCATGCCCATTAAGAGCTCGCCGTCACCAGTCAGGACAATCACGTCACGCTCAGGCTGGGCAAGGGCCAAGCCCAAGCCAATACTGGCGGCACCGCCCATGGCGCCCCACATGTAAAAGTTTTCTGGGCGATCGCCCGCTGCAAAAAGGTCGTAATTTGAGGATCCCAGTCCGGGAATCACAAGCGCGGTCGGGCATTTTTTCATCAGTTGAGCCACAAACTCGCGTCGATCAATGGTGGCTAATGTGAGAGCAGTTTGAGTCATTTCAAAATCCTTGTGCATATCTGGAAAGGCCATCTTGGCCTGTAGTGGGACCTATCTCAGTATCTGAGGTTTGGTCCTGATCCTAGTCTTTGATCCATTTTTTACGCCCGATTAGACGCTGTGAAATTAACACCGCCACTTGTTCGCCGGCAACAAATGCCGAGGCGAGTGCGGCATCCACGACTTCGCCCACTTCGGCGGGGTCTGTGACGCGCAACACCCTAAAACCCATGGCTGTTAACACACCTTCAGTGGCTTTGCTCATGGGCGTCTGCCATGCATTGAATTCAGCATATTCGCCGCGCATGGTGATGAGGGTTAAGAAGGGAATTTGGCAGCTCTGAAGCAAAGAAAACATGTTCACGCAGTTACCAACGCCACTACTTTGCATCAAAAGCACACTGCGTTGGCCACCGATCCAAGCGCCACAGCCCAAGGCCACACCTTCTTCTTCGGTTGTCAGCACCACTGTGTTCATGTCGGGATCGTCATGCGCACGATTGATCACGTGGGCATGCCCGGCGTCAGGCACGTAAGCGACTTGCTTGATTTGGCCCTGCTTGAGGACCTGAAAAATAGATTCTTTCCAGCCAGCGACGGCGGTATCAGATTCGGACATTGTGAGTGCTTTCCAAAAATAGAAGTTAATTCGAATGCGCTTATTTGTGCGTGACTACTTTTAACGCACTACCGCCCTAAGTGCCAGATGTTGCCATGTTTTCATTGACGCTGCCAGGTGGTTGAGGCCGCTTGGCCAACCAAAATACGTAAGCCCCAAACAAAGCCAATGCTGACAAGACATTAAATCCAAGCTCGTAGTTGCCTGTTGCATCACCCAGAATACCCGCCAACAGGGGGCCGATCGATTGACTAAGGGCCGTGATCATGGCCGATAGTCCTAAGATCATCCCGATAGCCTTACGACCAAAATAATCGGCCCGAATTGCTTGCATGAAAGGTCCTCGAAGGCCCCAAGCCAAGCCGTGCGCAGCGGCAAAAAATACCAATTCAAGGGCCCCTTCAGCGTAGGTCAAAATAAATAGTCCAGTGGCATGAAGCACCATACAACCGGCAGCCACCAGCCTTTTTTCAAACTTGTCACCCAAGTAGCCACCAAGCAGTACGCCGGCGACTTGGAACATGGTCATTAGCATAATGAAGAACGAAGCTCGCGCAATCGTGTAATCCAAGGAGATACGCATGTGGTTGATGGCATGGGTGTTGACCGCCATCACCACAATCAACGCAATGCCATGACCCGCGGCCAGTAGCCAAAAGGCCTTGGTGCGAATCGCTTGCGCCGCCGTAAAATCGGGTTCGGATTCGAGTTCGGGTGATGTTTGCTTAGGCTCGGTTTTGTCTTTGTTGTCGGCGTGTGAAGCAATGCCGTCCACCACCTCGCCGAAGTCTTCGGGCCTACGCCGAAAAATGCTCGCCAGGGGGTAGCCCACCAATATGGCGACAATGCCACTACCCATCGCCGTTTCACGCCATCCAAAAAACTCAATAGAGGCGGCAATGATGGGCACAAAGACGCCACCCAAGGCAAACCCCAGACCAACAAAAGAAAGGGCGCGTGCGCGCTTTTTCTCAAACCACTGGATCACAGCCACGTTTAGCGGGAAGTATCCCGCCATCGAGGCACCAATTGCGATGATAGCCACTGCAGCATAGAAGCCAGTTAGCGAGTCAATTTGACTCAAAAACATGAACCCAACGCCAAACATCAGCACACCGATCTTGATAACGCCTTGCGCACCAAATCGGTCAAGAAACCAGCCAATCAGTGGCCCCAGAAGGGCTGCCTCGACTGACAGCATGGCCGAGGCACCCGATAGCGCGGTTTTGCTCCAGCCTTGCTCGACTGTTAACACTGCCACATAGGCCCCGAAGGCTTGGTGCAGCATCATGGCTTGGATGATCTGCAAGCCGCTGGCGGCCATGACCATTTTCCAGCCGTAAAACATCTTCATGTCAGTCCTCTGCGACAGAGACTGATCGAGACATCAGCATTTCGGCATTGGTAGGTATTCTTGGCGTGGCGGCGACGGACAATGAGTATGCCGCGTCTCAATTTAAGACAAAGCCATTGATGGCGTGTCAGCGTCAGCTCACCTCGAAATGAGTTCAGGCTTTTGAGCGGGCTGCACATCGTCATTGGGCAGAAGGGTGTCAGTTGAGAAAAAGTGCGTGAATCTTAATACACGGCGACGAGCAATGACACTCATCTGATTCGGACTTTTAACAATTTGCCAAAAAATCACGACAATCAACAGCACTGAGTATTAGTCAATCAGCAGTAAGCGAATCGACAGCCTCAAGTGCAGTCAAGGTGACCACACTTGAGAGGTATGACTTAAACGGCGGCTAGTGCCTGCTCTAGATCGGCTTCAAGATCGCTGATGTGCTCGATGCCGATCGACAGGCGAACCATGCCTTGGCTGACGCCGGCTTGTGCCAATTCCTCAGGGTTTAACTGACGGTGGGTGGTCGAGGCGGGGTGGGTTGCAAGCGACTTGGCATCCCCAATATTGACCAAGCGTCTAAAGAGTTGCAACGCATCCAAAAAGCGCGCGCCTGCCTCACGGCCTTGCTCACCCGACGCTTTCAGCCCAAATGACAAGATGCCCGAAGCGCGGCCGCCCATCTGGCGTTTCACGATAGCATGGTCAGGGTGGTCAGGCAGGCCAGCGTAGTTCACCCATTCGACCTTGGGATGTTTTTTGAGGTAATGAGCCACTGCCATGGCATTTTCACAGATCCGATCCATGCGCAACGCCAATGTCTCGATGCCCTGCAAAATCATAAACGAGTTAAAGGGTGATAACGCTGATCCGGTGTTACGAAGCGGCACCACTCGTGCACGGCCAATGAAGGCCGCTGGGCCCAACGCCTCGGTGTAGACCACGCCGTGATAACTGACGTCGGGTTCATTTAATCGTTTAAATCGGACTTTGTGCTCTGCCCAAGGGAACTTGCCACTGTCAACGATAGCCCCAGCCACCGTTGTGCCATGGCCACCCATGTACTTGGTCAGGGAGTGAACCACGATGTCAGCACCATGCTCGATCGGACGCAACAGGTAGGGACTGGGGACGGTGTTGTCAACGATCAACGGAATGCCATGGTCGTGAGCCACTTTAGCAAGCGCGGCAATGTCAGTGACGTTACCCAATGGATTGCCAATCGACTCGCAGTAAATAGCCTTTGTTTTGTCATCAATGTGTTGCGCAAAGCTTGCCGGATCGCGCGAGTCGGCAAAGCGCACTTCAATGCCTTGTTGCGGAAAAGTGTGGGCAAATAGGTTGTAGGTGCCACCATAAAGCGTGCTGGCCGATATGATGTTGTCGCCGGCTTCAGTAATGGTTTGAATGGCGTACGTGATGGCCGACATGCCGGAAGACACGGCCAAGGCGGCAATGCCACCTTCCAAGGCCGCAACACGCTGCTCAAGCACGTCATTGGTCGGATTCATAATGCGGCTATAGATGTTGCCTTGCACTTTCAGGTCAAAAAGGTCTGCCCCATGCTGGGCGCTGTCAAACGCATAAGCAACCGTTTGATAGATGGGTACGGCGACTGCTTTGGTGGTTGGGTCGGCGGTAAAGCCGCCGTGGACAGCAATGGTTTCTAATTTCATGGTTTTTGTCTCTTTGGTTTAGTTAACGAGTGGCCGAAATAATGCCACCGTCGACCACAATGGTCTGCGCGGTGACGTAACGACTTTCGTCAGCCGCCAAGAAAAGAACAGCGTTGGCCACATCCCACGCATCGCCCATTCTACCCATGGGTACTTGTTGATGCCGATGTGCCACAAACCCCTCGTAATCCCCCTTAGCGTACTTATTTGCGAGCCGTTCCACAAGCGGAGTAAACATCAAGCCGGGTGCCACACAATTCAAGCGAACGCCACGTTCAGCATAGATGATAGCGGTTGTTTTGGTGAATTGCATCAACGCGGCCTTAGCGGCGGCGTAACCAACTTGTGGTTTGCCAATATAACGATAGCCGGCGACCGATGAAATGTTGACCACTGAGCCTGAGCCTTGCTTTTCCATCAGTGGTAGCACATGCTTGCACGTTAGAAAGGCAGAGGTGACGTTAACGTCAAGCTGTTCACCCCAAGTCTGCTCGCTCATTTCAACTGGACCACCGGGCTCTGATCGACCGACGTTGTTGATCAGGATGTCGATGCGGCCATATTTTGCTAGGCAGGCATCAACCATCTGTTTGACTTCAACCGTGTCAGTAACATCGGTACGCATCACGGTGGCATCGCCACCTTCTTTTTCTATGATGGCTTGGGTCGTCTGGGCAGCCTCAAGGCTCAAATCAACACCGAACACCTTGGCGCCTTGGCGGGCCAGTAATACGGCGATGGCTTTGCCATTGCCCCAACCCTCTTCTAACGTACCACAACCGGTTACCAACGCCACTTTACCGTCTAACTTAAACATCGTCCTGCCTCCCGAAATCGCTCCACGCCGACCGCGTGAATCAAACCTCCACTTTAAACGAGTGTCGCGCATAGTGGGTGAGAGGCAGTCGGATGGTTACTCGCTGTTGGTAAACACCTCGGCATTGATTTCGGCCGTGGTTGGGCGTCGAATGCCGCGGATCAAGTCTTCAACCGTTAGACGACCGACCTTAAGACCCTTGCGGTCGGTGATGATGAGTTTGTCACCAGCCGTTTCGGCAAAAATCTGTAGCGCCTCTTCGATGGTGGTGCTGCCTTTGATGATGGGCCCTTCGTCGCCAGCTTCTAGCGTGTTCATGATAGCGCGCACCCTCAAGACACGGGCCCGATTGATATCTTTCATGAAATCGGCCACGTACGCGTCTGCTGGCTTCATCAAAATATTTTGCGGGTCGTCGGTTTGGATGATTTCGCCATCGCGCAATATGGCGATGCTGTCGCCAATGCGAAGCGCCTCATCAAGATCGTGGGTAATAAAAACGATGGTTTTTTGCAGCTCATTTTGTAGATCCAACAAAATGTCTTGCATCTCCGTTCGGATCAGGGGATCCAAGGCGGAGAACGCCTCGTCCATTAAAAGGATGTCGGCGTCAGTTGCCAACGCTCGCGCAAGCCCCACGCGTTGCTGCATACCGCCGGACAATTGGCCGGGATAGTGGGTTTCAAAGCCGGATAACCCCACACGACCAATCCAACGTGCTGCCGTTTCTTCAATGGCTTTTTTGGTTTTGCCTTGGTTTTCCAAACCATAGCCAACGTTTTCCATGATGTTCCGGTGCGGAAACAAAGCGAAGCGCTGAAAGACCATAGAAATCTTAAAGCGACGAAGCTCTCGAAGCTGTTCGGCGTTCAAGGTCAACACATCTTGCTCATCGATCAAAATTTCACCCTCAGTGGGGGCAATTAGGCGATTGATATGACGGATTAGCGTCGACTTGCCGGAACCCGAAAGCCCCATCACCACTTGAATGCGATGGCGTTCCATGTCTAGGTTGACATTATTCAGTCCAATCACGTGACCGGTGCGTTCAAGTAATTCGTCTTTGCCCATGCCTTGATGGACAAGGGTCATTGCCTTTTTAGGGTCCTTGCCGAAGACTTTGTACAGATTGCGAATAGAAATGATGGTGTCAGTACTCATTGAGGCGCGCCCTCACGGTGTTTTTGTAGTCTGAGACCGAAGCCTTGCGTGACGCGATCAAAAATGATGGCCAAAATCACCACGGCCGTGCCGTTGAACAAGCCCAAGGCGAAGTATTGATTGGTCACCGCTTGCAAGACCGGTTGCCCCAGACCGCGTACGCCGATCATAGATGCAATCACGACCATGGCCAGGGCCATCATGATGGTCTGGTTTATGCCTGCCATGATATTGGGTAGTGCCAATGGTAGTTGTACCTTTATCAATTTTTGAAGGCGGCTGGCGCCAAAAGCGTCAGCGGCTTCAAGTGCTTCTTTATCAACCAAGCGAATGCCTAGGTTGGTCAGCCGAATGACCGGTGCAATCGCATAGATCACAACAGCAATCAAACCGGGCACCCGACCAATACCAAGCAACATCACCACAGGAATGAGGTACACAAAGCTGGGCATGGTTTGCATCACGTCGAGCACAGGCAGAATCGCTTTTTGCCCTCGATTGGATCGCGCCATAAAAATCCCGATGGGGATCCCAATCAAAATAGACATTAACGTACAAACCAAAATCATCGCCATGGTTCGCATCGTGTTTTCCCACATCCCGAAAACACCAATCAAACACAGGGCAATCACAATGCCTGCAAAAAGCTTCCAGCTTCTTGCGGCGAGGTAGCCAATAGCGGCGGTCACCAGAACCACAGACCACCATGGTGCACCCAATAATATTCGCTCGAACCAAATCAGGAAGTGTAGGAGTGGATTAAAAAACGCTTCGATTGAGGCACCGTACTCACGAGAAAACGTCAGGTAGCCGCGATCGATCGCGCGCGATAACTGACGCAATGTGGTTTCGGCTATTTGGGGAAACTCACTGGACCAAAGCATATTGCTCGCCTCTGTTATTCAAAAGATTGTTGTGGCGGCGAGCCGCCCGACATCACGCCGGGCAGCCCATTTCGATCACTAATGGTTTAGAGAGCAGCCTTTACTTTTGCGGCCACATCGGCAGGAACCCATTGGGTCCATGCGTCTGGACGGTTTTGCAAGAACCATTCGGCAGCGACTTCTCCGTTTGCTTGCTCTTCTTCCATAAACTCGAGCACAGCGCCAAAGTCTTTAGCTTGCCACACGCGTGCCTTCAGGTAGGCCATTGCTTCGGGATTTCCTTTGGCAAAATCAGCCGCCACAACGGTCTTAATTTCAGACACTGGGAAGCTGTTAGGCTTGGGATTCGGGCAATTGGCGACACCCGTGCAGTCAGCAAATTCTTTTGCGTCAAAGGTGCCTAAGTCAACGCGCACCATGTCAAGCTTTGACAGGAGGGCAGTTGGTGCCCAATAGTAAGCCAAGACGCCCTCACCACGGTTGTAGGCCTTAAAAATGGCGCCAGCCAGAGCCGCGCCCGAACCTGGGTCGACCAAGTTAAAACCCGCGCTTTCCATGTCATAGGCTTTGAAAAGATTTTGGGTGGTGATTTGACAGGCCCAACCTGAAGGGCATCCAACCACACGCCCTTTACTGGGATCTTCAGGGTCTTTGAACAGGTCCGCATTTTTCTTGATGCCAGCAATGGTGGTCAATTCAGGATTTTTTTCGACCATGTAGCGAGGCACCCACCAGCCTTCGCCGGCGTTTTTACCCGGATTCTCAAGCACGTTGCCCGCGATAACCAAACGGTCTTGAGCCACTGCACGCTCGATGGGTTCGGTCACGTTGTTCATCCAGAGCTCAGGTGCGATATCGGGGGTGGCTTTTTCGCTCATGGATGTGGCTGTTGGCATGGTGTCGCCAGGGACGGTTTCAGCGTTGCAGCCGTAACCGTGTTTGAGGATAAATTGATCAACTCGGGCAGCCGCTTGAGCACTGGCCCAGTTCATTTCTGCGATGGTGACGTTGCCACATTCAGCTTGGGCCACGCCCGTACCGATTGCACTGATGGCTAATGTGAGAGCCGCTAAAGAAGATTTTTTAATAAGAGTCATGCGTGTGTTCTCCGCTAATTCAAACCCGATGGTTTGATGACCGCGTTAGACCTTGTTGGCCAACGTAATCGATGACACCCATTGGCTCGAAAGCCTAGGGCGATGATGATCCAGAATTGCGCGATACAAACTGCGCAAAAAATCCCACATACTGGGGACCTCGGTTGCTCGAAGAGCAATTGACACTTTGCCCACCACTGGGTAAAGCCTATTGATGTTCCAATTTGGGACTAACCGAATCGAAACAATAAGCACCCGCTTACGGATGCAAACACTTGTTAATGACCTAACTAGTCTAACCAACTTTGGCTGATTCTGCCAAATCGTCAATTTTGAGATGATTTGGCGTTTGCTTAAAACGCAGCTTTGATTTTGGTAGCGGCCTCTACTGGCACCCACTTAGACCAAGCTTTTGGGCGGGTTTGTAAAAACCAGTCGGCAGCCACTTGACCGTCAGTTTGTTCTTGTTTCATGAACTCAAGTGCCGTCCTAAAATCTTTCGGGCTCCAGACGCGGGCTTTCAAATAAGCCATGGCTTGAAGATTCTTTTCGCGAAATCGGCAGCAACGACTGTCTTGATATCTGATGTTGCAAAGCTTTTGGGTTTGGGATCCGTGCAGTCGGCCACACCGATGCATTCAATAAATTCATTCGCTTCGTGGGGGCCCAGTAAGTAGCTTCTGACACCTTCACCACGGCTGTAGGCCTTTCTGATGGCGCCTGCCAAGGCCGCACCAGATCCAGAGTCAACCAAGTTAAAGCCCGCTTGTTTCAATTCAAAGGCTTTGAAAAGGTTGTCAATCACGATCTGACAGGCTCAGCCCGATGGACAGCCAATGACGCGTCCCTTACAGGGATCTTCTGGGTCTTTAAACAATTTAGGACGTTTTTTGATGCCTTCGATGGCGGCTAAGGCTGGGGGCTTTCCCCGCATTAAAGGGGAATCCACAAGCCTTCACCAGCATTTGTGGCAGGGTCTTCAAACACGTCGCCAGCAATAACCAAGCGGCCTTCAGCCACGGCTTTTTCAGCGGGCTTTTTCACGTTGTTAAGCCACAACTCAGGGGTAATGTCGGGTCGCGCCTTTTCACTCACTGACGTTGCCGTCGGTGCCGTATCGCCGGGTACTGTTTCAGCGTTACAGCCATAGCCATACTTGAGAATAAATTGATTAACTAGGGCGGCGGCTTGGGTACTGGCCCATGTCATTTCCGCAATAGCGACATCGCCGCATTCGGCTTGGCTCAAGGCTAGGGGCTATTGCGCCAAGCGTCAAAGTCAATGCAGGAAAAGAGGTTTTTTTTAATGATTTTCATTGGTGAGTTTTCGCTTTTGGTATCAGAAAACAAGTGACTAATTTGCGACAGTGGTGTGTCTAGCAAATGTCCAATCGACCAGCTGTTAATGGTTAACGGACACACCTTTTGTGCCCGCCGTGTAGACTGAATTTATTTGGCATGCTGACCGCGATTGCAACCCTATGCCGTGTGCCTAAGGTAGGGTCCCAGAGGCGGATGCACATCCAACACGTCAGCTGGCTAACTAATTTTTATATTTCACGTCAATTCAACCTTATATGATCCTGTGTTTTACTGGCGTAGTGAGTCACCCGGCGCTCGAGTAACAATATGTCTGATCATTTACCTGTCTTATATTCATACCGACGCTGTCCTTTCGCCATGCGAGCACGCATGGCGTTACAAGTGGCCCAAGTCTCGGTTAGCACCGTTGAAATAGACCTGCGCGACAAACCCGTCGCCATGGTTACCGTTTCGCCCAAAGCAACAGTGCCTGTGCTTAGTTTGAGTGATGGCAGCGTGATCGATGAGAGTCTAGACATCGTTCGATGGGCGTTGGCAATTCACGACCCCGGTGGTTGGGCTCGTGGCTGGGAGGATAGGGCAGCCATGGATCTTTTGGAATGCACCGATGGTGACTTTAAGCAGTGGTTAGACCGTTATAAGTACGCTAATCGTTTTCCCGAGCATGATTTGGCATCAAGCCGACAGGTCGCTTTTGAGTTCTTGATTGAACCGTTGTCTTTGCGATTGCGAAACAAACCCTTCATAGGAGGCGAATTGCCAATGGTTCAAGATTTCTTGATTTTTCCATTCGTGCGACAGTTTGCGAATGTCGATCCCGTTTGGTTCAAAAACAAGTCTTGCCTTTCGGTGCAGCAGTGGCTTAGGGCTTGGGTTGATAGCGCGTTGTTTAAGCAAATCATGCTTAAAAAATGAGCTGTTATCCGCTTTACGCAAAAAAATAAAACGGCTAAGTGCGGTTGCGTTAATGAACGCCGACAGTTGTTAATGACGAAGCCACAAGAGGACAATTATCGACTAAAGGTTGCTTGCCACGGGATTACCCCACTAAAAAGCCTTCATCCAGGATGCTAGCATTCCACTGTCCTTGAGTCTCTTGATCTATCGACATTAACGCTGGGTTAAGATTAAGGGTTTCATCACTTGAAAGCACACGCGATTGTTTGCTCAAGCAACAACACGTTGGGCATAGCCGGAGACACGATATGAATACGACCAAAAAACTTCTTACATCAGCACTTGCACTTAGCTTTGCTGCTGCGGGGACTGCAGTTCAAGCCGACGGCCATAAGGTCGAAGGACCAAAGGTGGAGTGGCGCTATTCTATGTGGGGTAACCCACGTGCGTTCACTGCTGGCTTGGAGTTCCTAGCCGCACAAGTCAAAGAAAAAACCAATGGTAATTTCACCATCACGATTGGCTACGGTGAGCAGTTCTCGAAGGCTCGCGAAAACCTTGACAGCATCAAGCTAGGTGCGGTTGACGGCGCGTCTTTTTGTAATTTCTACTCGCCGGGTAAGAACCCAGCTTTCATGGTGTTTTCGTTGCCTTTCTTGCCTTTGGGCGATTGGAACGTGAACAAGGCCGCACGAATTGCGCTATTTAGCCACCCCGCGTTGGTTAAAGACATGGATCAGTGGAACGCAATGGTTTACGCTGGTGCTACGATGCCTCAGTATGAATTCCTAGGCAAGGGAAACCCCCCACGTAAATTGGCAGACTGGAAAGGTCTACGTGTTCGCGCTGGTGGCGGTATCGGTGATGCCATGGTTAAGCTCGGCGCTATCAAGACCACCACAGCTGCTACTGAGGTTTATACCGGTATGCAACGTGGCACCATGGATGCGGCATCGTTTCCATACACCTACGCGCAAGCTGCTTACAAAATCCCTGAAGTATCAGATTGGTATACCGCTAACATGTCACCAGGAACATCGGCTTGCCCAACGACATTTAACAAAACTTCCTATGAAAAGCTGCCTCCACAGTACAAGAAGCTTTTGGAAGACTTGAAGCCCCAGTACTACAATGTACAAGCCAAGGCATACCAAGACATCGATAAAATCAACCTGCCTAAGTTTAAGGCAAAGCTCATCGAGATCGTCTACACACCAGAGCAGCTGGCAGAGTTCAAAAAAGTGGCCGCTGAACCCGTTTGGAACGAGTGGGTTGCTGCTAATAAAGACAAGTTCAACGGTCAAGAGTTGATTGACATGATCTTGAAGATTGCTGCTGAAACGCCTAAACAATAATAATAAGGCGTCAGTGGTTGGGCGATTCGTGCATCGAATAATGCGTGAGTCGCCCATTTGTTTCGGTTTTTGAATATCAAAAAGCAGCACTCAACCTATGGAAATGCATAATCCAACCCCGCCGACCAGTGGTCCACCAGGACTCTTTTGGGCAAATAAGTGGCTAACGAAAGTCGAAGATTTTTTTGCTTTAGCGGCAGCCCTTTGTATCTTTTTTTTGATGTTTCTGGGTATCGGCCAAGTGCTTGGGCGTCAGCTTTTTAACACGCCGTTCATGGGCTATATCGACTTGGTTGAGCTGTCAATGGCCACGTTTGCTTTCCTTGCCGTGTCCTACTGCCAAAGATTGGGTGGTCACGTGCGCATGGATCTGTTCGTGCGTATGGTCCACGGGCGAGCACGTTGGATATTGGAGTTCGTCACGACGACTACGCCTCTAATCCTTGTTGGATTGTTGATTTATTTCAGCTGGGGTCACTTCATGAGGGCTTACGTGAGCGGCGACAGCACCATTGACCTGCAGTACCCCGTTTGGCCGTCTAAGATTTTGGTGCCGATCGCCTTCGTGGTGTTGTTCTTGCGTTTGCTCATCGAAAGCGTTGGTTACTGGCGATTGGTTCTGAAGCCTGACAGCGAACCGTTTGCAGTGCCTTTAATTCTAACTGAAGAAGATCTCGCTAAGAAAGAGATCGAAGATTCCAAGGGGAGTACGGATCGTGGATAGTTTCACCATTGGAATTATTGGTGTTGTTGGGCTAGTTGCTATGGTGTTTTTGGGGATGCGGGTTTACTTGGCCGCTGCTTTGGTCGGAACCCTTGGCTTGATCGCTATTATTGGCTGGGAATCGGGGCTTGGTCTGGTCGGCACGATTCCACACTCTAAAGCAGTGACTTATACCCTGTCAGTGCTCCCGATGTTTATTCTCATTGGCTTTTTGGCTTTTCATGCCGGCATCACGGAGTCCTTGTTTGATGCAGGCCGAAAATGGCTAGGGTGGCTGCCAGGCGGCCTGGCGGTGGCCACAGTGGCTGCTGCGACGGGTTTTGCGGCGGTGTCAGGTGCCAGTACAGCAACGGCTGCGGTGTTTGCTCGAACGGCTATTCCGGACATGCTCAAGTACGGTTACTCACCGATATTGGCGGCCGGGGTGGTAGCCGCTGGCGGTACGCTGGCCACTCTCATTCCCCCGAGTGCCATCTTGGTGATCTACGCCATTATTGTTGAAGAGTCTGTTGGTGCATTGTTGGTTGCGGGCTTTCTGCCCGGCATTGTTTCAGCGTTGATCTACGTCTTGTTGATTGTCGGCATGTGCAAGTTCAATCCCTCTCTCGGTCGACCCTTAACGGGTTTCACTTGGGGTGAGCGGATGAAGTCGCTGCCCGGTACATTTCCCATCTTCTTGGTTGTCGTCATCATTTTCACGGCCATGTACGAGGGCTGGGCAACGCCGACGGAAGCGGGAGCCTTGGGCGCTTCAGTGGTGTTTGTGATGGCCATGATGAAGGGCATGAAGGTCGCCAGCCTTCGTGATGCGCTGATGGAGACTGCCAAACTCACGGTGATGATTTTCTCAATCATCTGGGGTGTGTTGGTTTTTGTGCGTTTCTTAGGCTTTGCCGGTTTGCCAGACGCATTTGCCAAGTGGGTTGTGGCCTTGCCTTTTGAGCCCATTTATATCTTGATTGGCATTTTGTTGTTCTATGCTGTGCTTGGTATGTTCATGGATGCTATTGGCATGTTGCTCCTGACCCTGCCAGTGGTCTATCCAGCTGTGCTTGCCTTGGGTTACGACCCAATCTGGTTTGGCATCATTGTGGTGAAGATGGCAGAGATTTGCTTGATCACGCCACCCATAGGGTTGAACTGTTTCGTTGTTAACGGGGTTAGGCCGGACATACCGCTTAACAAAGTCTTTAAGGGTGTTGGTCCGTTCTTTTTAGCCGATGTTGCGACGATTGCCGTGTTGATTGCTTTCCCGCAGATCGTGACTTGGTTGCCACAGATGATGAGCATGGGTTAATTGATCGATGTGGTCTTGCTGGGGTCAGTTTTTTGGCCTCAGCTTTAAAAAAGCCGGCTGACAATCAGCCGGCTTTTTTATGATGGTGCGATGTTATGGTGTTAAAGCGTTGACTCTTGTTGCGCTTTGGCTTGGGCGACAGCCATGTTGCCGGGCAATTCAACGCCGTTTTTAACCGCAAGCACTTCAGCCATGGCGCTAACGGCGATTTCCGCTGGTGTTTTGCTGCCAATGTATAAACCGATCGGGCCTTTTAGTCGGCTAAGGGATGCTTCGGTTTGATCAAAGTGCTCAATCATGCGTTTACGGCGTGCGGCATTGTTGGCTCTTGAGCCAATGGCACCAATGTAAAACGCCTCGGTTTCTAGGGCCTCTAACAGCGCCAAGTCGTCAAGTTTTGGGTCGTGCGTCAATGCCAATACACAGGTGCGTCTGTCGGGTTTAAAAAGTCGCACAGCGTCATCGGGCCACTCACTCATTTTTGTGACGTTGGTGGTGCTCCAGCCACTCGCATATTCCTCTCGAGGGTCACAGATGGTCACGGTAAAGCCACTAAAGATAGCCATGGTGGCGATGTATTCGCCGAGCTGACCAGCACCGATGAGCAACATCCGGTAGGCGGGTCCAAAGGTGTTGGTCAGTGTCGCATCGTTGATTTTTAAGCTCGAGACAGTGTCTGTTGGCGTTAAGGTGACGTTGCCCGTGGCGATGTCGGTATGTCGTTGCATCAACTGGCCACTTTCAAGTGAGGCGATTAACTCACTAAGTCGCCCAGCGTCTGGGTTGAACTCGAGAAGAAGCTCTAGCGTGCCGCCACAAGGCAAACCAAAGCGGTGTGCCTCGTCAGCCGTTATCCCGTACTTCATACGCTTGGGTGGGCCTTCAATGGCCAAGACAGGTTGTGCCGTGTCTGGATCGAGTTGGGTGAACTCACGGATCAAGTCGTCTTCGATGCAACCGCCTGAGACGGATCCGACCACCGCACCACTTTCGCACATGGCCATGATTGATCCAACCGGGCGGGGCGAAGAGCCCCAAGTTCGTGTGACTGCTACCAGAACTGCCTTTAAGCCTTGTGCTCGCCAATCGCGCAAGCGTTGTAGAACGATGAAATCTTGATTTTGCATGACGACACCCTTTGGCTGACAGTACTTAATCGGCCTATTTGATCACATCCACAAAGATGAAATGAAATCAGCTTATGGCGAATCTGCAGCGAGCTACGGCGTCAATTTGACCAGTTGCTTACCAAAATTCTCGCCTTTGAGCATACCCACAAAGGCAGTAGGCGCATTTTCTAGTCCGTGTGCGATTGATTCGCGGAACTGTAACTGACCACCGAGGACTCGGGCGCGCAGCTGTTCGCGTATCGCGGGCCACGTTTGCGGTTTGTCTGAGACGATAAAGCCCTGCAGTTTGATTCGATTAATCAGTATCGAGCGAATGGTGTGGTGGCCATAGGGTGCTCGGTTGAACTCTGAGACCATCCCGCACAGCGCGATGCGAGAAAACGGATTCATGTGAGTCAACAACGCTTCAAAAATCTCGCCACCGACGCTCTCAAATAGGCAGTCAATGCCTTGAGGCACAGCTTGGGCCAGTTGTTGTTTGAAGTTTTCGGCGCGGTGATCAACACAAGCATCAAAGCCCAGCGTGTTGATGACGTAATCGCACTTGGCAGCACCACCCGCAATACCAACCACGCGAGCACCTTCGCCCTTGGCCAGTTGCCCGACCACTGATCCAACGGCCCCTGAGGCCGCGTCGACGACGACGGTTTCGCCAGCTTTTGGTTCGCAAATGGTCATCAAACCCGTCCACGCGGTGATGCCAGGCATGCCGATGACACCAAGATAAGCGCTCGCAGGCACTCCATCGGTGTCAATTTTAAGCACTTGCTTGGCTGACATGGTGGCGTGGGTTTGCCAGCCGCTCGCTGACAAGACCCAATCGCCGACCGCTAGCGTGTCGCTATGGCTCTCAAGCACTTCACCCACCGTCGCACCAACCATCAACTGGCCGGGCTCGACGCCTTGGGCATAAGACTTTTCTGGGGCAATGCGGCTTCGCATGTAAGGGTCCAGCGATAGCCAGTGGTTACGGATGAGAACTTCGCCGTCTTGAGTTGCGGGTATGACTGACTCACGCAACTCGAAGTGCTCTGGCCCAACCCAGCCTTCGGGTCGAGCTTTGAGCAATACTTGTTGGCGGGTCGCCATGTTTAACTCGCTTGTGCGCTTAAGATACGGCCAGCACGAAAGGCATCGGCCATCGCACGAGGCACTTCTGCTTCGGCCTCGACCACTCGAGCACGCATTTCTTGCTCAAGCGCCACCGCCATTGCGCGTCGTTCTTCGGCTTTCGCTTGGGCAATTTGCTTGTCAGCGTTGGCTTGCTCGATTTGCAAAGCAGCACCAATGTTTTTACCCACATCGATATCAGCAATATCAATCGACAGGATTTCATAGGCGGTGCCAGCATCGAGGCCATTGGACAAAATTTTCTTTGAAATACTGTCTGGACGCTCAAGCACATCTTTGTGATTGGTTGCTGAGCCAATGGCGCTCACCATGCCTTCGCCCACACGAGCCAAAATAGTTTCTTCACCGGCACCGCCCACGAGTCGATCCAAATTGGTGCGAACCGTGATGCGCGCCACGCTGATCAGTTGAATACCGTCCTGAGCCACTGCTGCGTTGCGAGGGGTCTGGATGACCTTGGGCAAAACCGACATTTGAACGGCATCCAAAACATTACGGCCGGCCAAGTCGATGGCAGCCGCACGTTTAAAAGTAAGTTCGATGTTGGCTTTGTCAGCTGAAATGATGGCGTTAACCACATCGACCACATTGCCACCGGCCAAAAAGTGGCTTTCAAGCTCATCGAGCGGAATGCTCAAGCCGGCTTTCACCGCACTGATACGTGCTTTGACGATGCTGTGGGGGGGGACGCGACGCAGTCGCATGGCAATCAGGGTAAGCAAGCCTACGTAGGCGCCTGATGCCCAGGCTGTGATCCACAAGCGAAATGGCACGAAGTAACCGATTAAGGAAAATAAGAACAGCAGAACGACGACCAGCCCAAGAAAACCGCTGCCAGCGATCAGGTCTAAGATTTCCATAAGTACTCCATCATTGTTGCCATCTCATCGGTCATGACATTGTAATATTGGTGCTTGAGCGTGACTTAAAAACGTAATGAAAGCCCCGCAACAGCAGACTCTTCAATGGTACCCGACATTGCGGCTTTGAGGGTGATTTCGCCGTGTGTCAGGATGCGCTTTAGCATTGAATATTAGAACAGCACTTGTTCAGTTATGTTCTTTTGGCGGCAATAGGTTTGGATTTAACTTGGAGCGCCATCGCTATGTCTCAAATAACTGAACCAAAACCACTGTCTGTTGGTAACGGCACCGTTATTTGTGCCATGGATGAACTCGGTCAATAGGTTGGTTTACGATTGGTGGTTTTAAAGGGCGACGGGGCAACGGGGCACATTTTTTCAGGCGGGCGCTGATTTGGCTTGGATCAATGATCAAGGCAAGCTCGGGCTTGAGCAAAACGTAGCCG
This sequence comes from uncultured Burkholderiaceae bacterium, assembly GCA_963926245.1. Lineage (GTDB taxonomy): Bacteria > Pseudomonadota > Gammaproteobacteria > Burkholderiales > Burkholderiaceae_B > Algicoccus. The sequence goes on from CAWUWI010000020.1 coordinate 57,542, forward strand.
CTTCGCGGGTGACCGCGCATGCAGTGCGCTGTCTCAATGAGTTACCCGCACCAACAGTTGCCATGATTCAAGGTGGCTGCTTTGGTGGCGGCACAGGCATTGCGACGGCTTGCGATATTGTTGTCGCTGCTGAGAACGTCATGTTTGCGATCACCGAGGCGCGCTGGGGCCTGGTGACCGGCATTGTGTTTCCACAACTCATTCAATGCATCGGATTGCGAAACGTGCGTCGCTATGCTTTGACGTGCGAACGTATTAACGCTGAGCGTGCACAGCAGTAGGGTTTTGTGCATGAAGTTTGCGCACTTGAGGCGCTTTAAGAGACGACTTTTGCCATCGTTGAGTCACTGTTGATGACTGCTCCTCAAACACCAGCAAGCACCAAACAATAAACACTTACGATGGCTGACGTACTGCTTGAAGATAAGTTATTGGAAGAGCCGGTTGAGCAGCATGCCCGCTCTTGACAGCCAGCTGAAGCCGCTGAGGGCACGCAATCTTTCATGCAAAATCGTGCGCCAGATTGGTATAAACCCAAGGCTTAGTTGTTGGACTTGACGCTACTCGTTGTCGCGTCAAGCGTGGCACCTTGCATGGGATCAGCAACGTAAGCATTTAAAGCTCGTGGCGGGCCCAGCACAGCCATCGCAACGATGGCTTGACGAAGGCCTTGCTTATTTCTTAGCTGCAATGCCAAGTTCCGCGGGTTCGACGTGTTTAGACGGTATGGCGATGGCTTGGCATTGGTCGCCGTCTGACGCGTTGGCGCAGATTGTAAGGCTGGCTCGTGATCTCTCGGCGCTGGCCCCTGCTCGAACTCCGAGGGCGCGTGTTGCTTTAACCAGTCTTGAATGTCTTGTGAAGATTGGCGTCCAAAGTCAGTCGACAGGTCGCTATCTTGATTGTCGGCCGACGTTTCATTGGCTGGCGGTGGGACCGGCAAATCTTTGAGCGATTTGCCGTCCTTCTGCGCGCGAAACAAGATGAAGGCGATAAAGCCCAAAAAAGCCGTGACGGGAAAGGGCAGTCCAACGAAATACGTGACCACCGCTAACATTAAAAAAATTGAAGCGGGGTTAAACCCTTTGCGCTTCACGCCACGCTTGTTCTCTGCCATGTCGCTCGCCAATTAAAGTTTTTGTGAACGGATCGAGCCATCAGAAGGCTCGCCAGCAATGTCCTGACGCATCTCGGTATCGGCTTGCAGGTTCTGCATGCGGTAGTAATCCATGATGCCGAGTTGCCCGCTGCGGAAAGCCTCAGCCATGGCCAAAGGCACTTCTGCTTCTGCCTCGACCACTTTGGCGCGCATCTCTTGCTCTTTGGCCACGGCCATGGCGCGTCTCTCTTCTGCCTTGGCTTGAGCAATTTGCTTGTCAGCGTTGGCTTGATCGATTTGTAGCTTCGCTCCGATGTTCTCGCCAACGTCCACGTCAGCGATGTCAATCGACAAAATCTCGTATGCCGTGCCGGCATCCAAACCTTTCTCAAGAATATATTTTGAGATTTTGTCCGGATTCTCAAGCACTGTCTTGTGACTTGCTGAAGAGCCGATGGTACTGACCATGCCTTCACCGACGCGGGCAATGATGGTCTCTTCGCCTGCACCACCGACCAAGCGGTCGATGTTGGTTCTAACGGTGACTCGAGCCAAGCAAACCAACTGAATGCCGTCACGGGCAACCGCAACGATTCGTGGCGTTTCAATGACTTTGGGCAAGACCGACATTTGCACGGCTTCTAAAACATCGCGTCCAGCCAGATCAATGGCAGCGGCCCGTTTGAAGTTCAATGTGATGTTGGCCTTGTCGGCTGAAATCATGGCGTTGACCACCCGCATGACGTTACCGCCAGCCAGATAGTGGGCTTCGAGTTCGTCAACCGATAGGTTCAAACCCGCTTTAACCGAGCTGATTCGTGCTGTCACAATGGTGTGTGGCGGTACGCGGCGCAGGCGCATGGCCACCAGCGTGAACAAACCCACGTAGGCGCCCGATGCCCAAGCGGCTATCCAGAGTGGGATCGGCACGAGGTACAAAATGATTGATAAGACAATGACAAGCGGAATAAGAATCCCGAATGTCCCAAATATGCCTAGGATTCCTTCCATCATTGCCTATCTCCAAACTGTGTTTGCCCTTGGGCGATTCCAATCACAACGATACGATTACCATCGACGTGATCAACTTTGATGGGCTGACCCGCATCGATATAACCACCATCAGAAACAACATCAACCCGCTTGCCATCAATTTCAGCGATACCAGCGGGCCGTAAAACCGACATGGCGAGCCCTATTTTGCCGACCAAGTCGTGGTCAGACAATGGCTCTGAGGTAAAGCCCTGCTTGGCTGTCAGCCCAGTGTCAAGAACCAGTTGCCGACCAATTTTTGTTTTTGGTAAGTAGCGCAGCAACAACAGACTGAAAACAATCGCAACAGCCAAAGATGCACCAATTTGGGCGGCTGCCAGAAACAACGAGTCCATCGTGAATCCCTCTCCCAGAGTGCTCATCATCAAACCAGCCAGCAGAGCTATGAGGCCTAGGATACCAGCAACACCAAACCCGGGCAGGACGAACGCCTCGACTATCAGTAATACGATACCCAAACCCGCTAAAAGTAACTCTTCGACGCCGGCTAGCTTAACAATCCAGTGACCATAAAGGAACAATCCTAGGCTCGTAATACCTAAGGCGCCAGGAATGCCAAAACCTGGCGTACGGATCTCTAAAATAATGCCCAGCGTTGCAATAGTGACCAAAAGGGAACTGACAATGGGATTGGTCAAAAAGCGAACGAACTCTTCGGCCCAGTTAACGGAAGTCTCAACCACTTGAGCACCTTTGAGCCCCAGTTTTTCAAGTGCTAATGCCAGTGTTGGTGCTTCGAAATCCGCAATGCCCACTTTCAATGCCTCGGCTGTGGTGAGCGTCAACAGCTTGCCACGATCGGTGAGACCTGGAATGACCACGTCCGCATCAACCATCGCTTCAGCAACCAGGGTGTCACGACCTCGGCTTTCAGCCGTCGCACTGAATTCTTTACGCACATAAGAAACGGTTTTTTCGCCGACAGCGGTGGTTTCACCCCCTGAGCTTTGCACCGGCATGGCGGCGCCAATCGTGCCTCCTGGAGCCATCACGATCGCGTTGGCGGCCAAACTGATCAATGCGCCTGCTGAAATGGCTCGGGTGTCGATAAAAGCAATCGACTGCACCGGACTTTTAAGGATGGCGTCACGGATCTGGACCGCGGCATCCACTCGCCCGCCAAAAGTGTTGATTTGTAAAACGACGGCGGCCGCACCCTCGCGTTCTGCTTCAGCAAAAACGCGTTCGATGTAAGGCGCGAGTCCCAAGTCAATCGTGCCGTCGACTTGAGCCAGATACACCACAGGGCCTTCTTTGGCCGCTTGCGAAAACGCAAGGCTTACAATGCCCATCGTAAGAATAAGGGCAATTAGGGCAAGCAATCGAAATGACAAAGTAACCATGTACTGAGTGTACATGGCTACTTTAGATTTGTTATTTCTTGTTTGTACGCATTTAGGGATTTTGAAGCTGAGAGCGTCTTAGCTTATTGATTGTTAACCAAGCCGCCAAAACCAATAAGACCACGCCAAGCCCGGTTCTGAAAGAACCTTCCATCATCATCAGCGGCAAAGCCGCGCAAACCATAAAGCCAACGCCATAAAACTGTGCCCAACGTTTGCCGGCATTGGTCGCTGATTGGTAAAGCGGGAAAAATACAGAAAACAGCGCCATCACGATAAAGAAGAGCGCCCATGGCCGCATGAAAAAGAGGGTCAAGTCGTCGCTCGTTGACAAGGAGCGCGACAAGTTCAATTCGGCTAAAGGACCGAGCACCACACCCAAGACCATGGGGGTAAGGGGGAAGCCGTTTTTAACCATGGCGAACCCAATGATTCCAAAAACCAATAGCGTCCAGACATCGAAGGTGGTGTTGTTAAGCGTAAAAACACCAATCGCGCAGTACAACAGGATTACCACGCCCAAAATGTAAAGCGGTACGCGTGTCACAAGCAAGAAGACACGCAACGCACCTGATGTCATGATTAGGGTCATGAAGTTTGCCAAAAAGTAAGCCACCATGATGCCGTAAGCCAACACAGGTTGGGTCGAAATAAAGGTTGGGCTTGGGGCGATGTTGTGAATGGTCAGCGCACCAAGCATGACGGCTGTAACGGCATCACCTGGGATGCCCAAGGCCATCATCATGATGAGGGCCCCGCCAGCAGTGGCGTTATTGGAAGATTCAGAAGCAATTAAGCCAGGCGGCGTGCCTTGACCAAAATCCTCAGGCGTTTTAGATGCCTTTTTCGTTTGGTCGTAAGCCAAGATATTGGAGATGGAACTGCCCGCGGCCGGCAACAGTCCGATAAATAGACCAATGAAAGACGACCGTACCAAAGTCAACCAATTCAAGAATATCAAGGCAATGGATTTTCGGTGTTCCATTTTGACGGCGTTGTGGTGGCCAGCGATCATCGGTTTTTTGGCGCTTTCTGTGTCGCTCATGTCGTTAAGCAGTTGGCTAAACGCAAACAGGCCAATCAAAACGGGTAAGAAGGCAAAACCCGCGCCGAGCGACTCAAACCCAAAGGTAAAGCGTGCGGCACCGTTTATGTGGTCTTCGCCGACGCTTGCTACCAATAAGCCAAAAACACCGGCAATGAGCCCCTTGATTAAGGCGCCTTCAGACAGGCTGGCTGCAATGGTTAATGCAAAGCAAACCAGCATGAAATAGTCCCAAGGCCCAAACTCCAGACCTATGGCGGCTAACGTGGGAGCCAAAAACACCAGTACCACTGCAGAGATCAGGCCACCAAAAAATGAGGCCCACAGTCCCAAGCCCAAGGCCAGGCCTGGGCGACCTTTTCGTGCCATAGGGAAGCCATCAAAGGTCGTGGCAATTGAAGAGGGTGTGCCTGGTACGCCAATCAAAATTGAAGCAAACATGCCACCGGTCAGGCCGCCGACGTAAACGCCAAGCATGGTTGATAAGCCTTCAATGGGGCTCATCCCAAAGGTAAAGGGCAAGGCCAAAACGACCGCCATGGTGATCGTGAACCCAGGAATGGATCCCGCGACCAATCCGGCCAACACGCCGAGGGCCATCAACATGAGGTTGTTGAGGGCAAATACCGCGTCGAAAGCGTTGATTAAGTTTTCAATCATGATGTCGGCCGTTCAATTATCTGAATAAGTCGCCCACGGGCAAAACCACGCGTAAGGCAAAGGTAAAAATCGACCACATGCCGCCCACCGCTAAAACGGAGACGATGGCGTGAAACAAAAGTTGTTTTGGGGCGAAGCCACCAATGATGCTCTGCGTAATGAAGACAAAAAGGATGCCGGCAACCAACATGCCCAAATAAGGCAGCGTCAGTAAAAACACCAAAAACATCGCAAAACAGATCAAGGCGTTTTGGTAGGTTTTAAACCACCGCACCCATGAGAAAGTTTGCGTTTTTGGTTGTGGTTGTGTGACTGATTGAAACAGGTAAATAACGCTCAGGATTGACAGTGCAATCAAAATGAAACGCGGCCACACCTCTGAACCCATCTCTGAAAAGGGTACTTCACGTATGTCAAAAGTGGTCCAGAACAAAACACCACACAAAACCAGCGATAACAAAGCTGTGATGGCATCACGATTAAGGTGTTTCATCAGCATCACTCAATCAACATGCTCAAATAACCTGAGCAACTGGATGTTCCAAAAATAGAATCAGGCCCGGGGTATTAACCCACTAGGCCTGATTAGAACGTTTAATTGTAGGCCCAGACGCAAATAATACTGCGTCTGGACTTACGCTGCAGCCAAAGGACGAATTACTTCTTGAACATACCGATCTTGATGGCCAAGCGCTCGTGTTCTGCATAGCTATTGGTCAAAAACTCAGCATAGTCTTTACTACCTTTGTAAATGACAACAGAGCCCTTCTCTTCAACAGATTTGATCAACGCTGGGTTTTTCGCTGCTTTGGCAAAAGCATCAGACCAAAACTTAATCGTGCCTGGTGGTGTGCCTTTGGGCAAACCAACACCACGAGCCAACCCATAAAGCACGTTCACGCCTTGCTCTTTTAGGGTTGGTACGTTAGGAATCAAGCCGTCGCGGGCTTCAGTGGCAATACCCAAAGCGTTTAATGCGCCTTCTTCGATGTACTTTTTGGCGGTCAAGACGTTTGTTTCGCCAGCCATCACGTTACCGGCCAAAATAGCAGTGTTGCGCTCGCGGGTGCCGTCGTATGAAACATAACGGAACTCAACACCGGCGGCGTCTTCGATCAGCAAGAAGATAAAGTGGCTGGTAGAACCCAAGGTGACGCCCACGGTGACAGACTTGGGATCTTTTTTGGCCAAATCAATCATGCCTTTCAAGTCTTTGAATGGGGACTTGGTGGATGCGCCAACAATTGAAGGGGTGTAGCTGACCAACGATACGGGCTCGAAGGCGTCGTATGTGAATTTTGCGCGACCAGTCAAAAAGCTGGTAATGACGCTTTCATGTAATGCAATCAACATGCAACCGTCAGGGCGCGCATCTTTGACCTGAGTGGCGCCGCGTATGCCGCCTTGGCCGCCAACGTTGACGACTTGCAGTTGTGGCTTTATGCCCGTTTCGTTAACAGTATTTACGTAACTACGAAAGATAATGTCGGTGTCACCGCCAGCGCCCCAGGGCACAATTAATTGCGCTGTTGAGCAAGTCGGGGCGTGGTCATCCGCTAAGGCGGGGGCAGCCAGCAGGGCTGATGTGGCCATGACGGCGGCTGCGGCCATAAAGCGAGTTTTAGACATAAGGGCTCCTTAGGAACATTATTGGTATGAAGTGAAAATAAAGTCAAACCGTATACGCTGTTAAAAAGCGGCACGGCGATTTGTCGAGATTTGCTAAGCAAAAGTCGTGCCATCGATAGGAATCGGATGGATACCAACTACATACATTGTCAATGTCAGCCGCTCATTAATCAAGTGCCCTTTGGTGGGGCATACCCTAATGCATGAACACCTCTTTAACGCTAAGAATTCCACAGCTTTCGTGGCGATCGCACTGACGTATTATGTGAACTATTGTGTTTTACATCAAACTTAAAAGGCAACGTAATGAGTCAATCTTCCCTCCCGACACCCCCAAAAGAAACCCGTGTTGCGATTGCTGGCTTAGGCGCCATTGGAAAGTCTTTGGCGCGATCATTGGCGCAAGGCTCGGTGCCGGGCATTCGTTTGGTCGCCGTGTCGGCTAAAAATCAAGAAAAGGCGCAAGCATTCGTTGATACTTTGTCGCATTCAGTGCCCGTGATGACCATTGAGGCGCTAGAGCCTGTCGCCGATATCGTGGTGGAGTGCGCGCCAGCCGCGCTTCTGTCAGATATCGTGACACCGTTTTTAAAGGCTGGCAAGCAGGCTATTGTTCTATCTGTTGGCGCCTTGCTGTTTAATGATCACTTGCGCACCGTTGCCGCGGAAAACGGTGGCAGTATCATTGTGCCTACGGGTGCATTGCTCGGTCTCGATGCCGTGACTGCCGCTGCTGAAGGCACCATTCACAGCGTCAAGATGGTGACTCGCAAGCCGCCTCAGGGTCTGAAAGGTGCTCCGCATTTGATTGAGCATAATATCGAAGTCGACGGCCTGACCGCACCGCTAAAAGTGTTTGAAGGTAATGCACGCGATGCCGCCAAGGGTTTTCCGGCGAATTTAAACGTGGTGGTGGCTCTCGCTTTGGCGGGTGTTGGCCCTGAAAAAACCACGCTTGAAATTTGGGCGGATCCGGCTGTGACTCGCAATACCCATACGATTCACGTGGATTCTGACTCAGCAAGTTTCAACATGACCATTCAAAACATTCCATCAGACAATCCCAAGACAGGGCGAATTGTGGCGCAAAGTGTGATCGCTTTGTTACGTAAAATGGGTGCAAGCCTGCGGGTGGGTACCTGATACAGGTGTTGAGCCCGTTAAAGGGTGATTTTTGGTTAAGGTAGGTTTAAGGCGATAGAATCGCACTGAAAAGGTGGGTGGTTGTTCTGTTTGTACAGACGCCCACCGAATCAAATTTGCCCTTAAACACCAGTCGAGGCACCATGGAATTCACCCTCAGCGCCGCTGATCTAGAGCTACAGCTAAGAACACGCGAGTTCATCGCACAAAAAATCATTCCCTTGGAATCTGACCCACGCCACGGTGCGCACGGTCCGGATGAGTCTTTACGCCAAGAATTGGTGGAACTGGCGCGCGAAGCCGGTTTGTTAACGCCACACGCCTCGGTTGAAATGGGTGGCCTGGGTTTGAGCCATCGCCAGAAAGCCATCGTGTTTGAAGAAGCGGGCTACTCCCGGCTCGGTCCAACGGCCATGAACATTCACGCCCCTGATGAGGGCAACATTCACCTAATGGAAATGATTGCCAGCGAAGAGCACAAAGAGCGCTGGTTGCGCCCCCAAGTGCGAGGGGAAATTCGTTCGTGTTTTGCGATGACTGAGCCGGCACCGGGTGCGGGTGCTGATCCTTCGATGCTTCAAACCACAGCGGTGCGCGACGGTGACGAATTCGTGATTAACGGTCGTAAGTGGTACATCACGGGCGCTTATGGCGCTTCCTATGTGATCATCATGGCCAAGCTTGAAGACGGCTCGGCCACCATGTTTTTGTCAGACATGAAACAGCCCGGTATTGAGCTGGTCCGGCACATGGATGCGATGGACAATTGCTTCACCGGTGGCCATGCAGTGATTGATTTCAAAGACCTGCGCGTGCCGGCTTCGCAAGTACTCGGTGAGTTGGGCCGCGGCTTTCGCTATGCGCAGGTGCGCTTGGCGCCGGCACGTTTAACCCACTGCATGCGTTGGTTGGGTCAAGCGCGGCGCGCGCACGATGTGGCCACCGAATACGCCCGCACCCGCGAGGCCTTTGGACGCGTTTTGGGCAAGCACGAAGGCGTGGGTTTTATGTTGGCAGACAACGACATGGATTTACAAACCTCGCGCCTACACGTTTGGCACACTGCCTGGGTGTTAGATCAAGGTGAGGCGGGTAACTTCGAATCAAGCCGTGCCAAGGTAGTCTGCTCTGAGGCGCAGTGGCGTGTGGTTGACCGCTGTGTGCAAATTCTCGGTGGCCAAGGTGTCACGGGTGAGACGCCGGTCATGCGTATTTTCATGGACATGCGGTCGTTTCGGATTTATGACGGCCCAAGCGAAGTGCACCGCTGGAGCTTGGCAAGAAAAATTCTTAGTAGGGCAGGGGCAGCGTGATGGCAGTCACACTCTTTGATCAGTTTCGGCTCGATGGCAAAGTGGCTTTGGTCACGGGTGCCTCAAGCGGTTTGGGTTTGTTTTTTGCCACCACGCTCGCACAAGCGGGTGCCCACGTGGTGGTTGCAGCACGCCGGCGCGAGGCGCTAGAGGCGTTGTGCAAAGAGATCGCGCACCAAGGTGGCAAAGCCAGTGCGGTGTTGCTTGATGTCACCCAAGCTAACAGCGTTCAGGCCTGCTTTGAGGACTGCGAACGCGTGGCTGGGGTGCCGGACGTGATTGTAAACAATGCCGGCACCACGGTTTCAAAACCAGCGATTGATCAAAACGAAGAAGATTGGGATCAGGTGATCGATGCCAACTTGAAGGGCTGCTGGCAAGTGGGTACCGAAGCAGCTCGTCGATTAATGGCGGCTGAAAAGCCCGGCAGCATCATCAATATTGCCTCAATTCTTGGCGTAAGGGTGGCCGCGAGCGTTGGGCCTTACGCCATCTCAAAAGCCGGCGTGATTCAGGCCACCAAAGTTATGGCGCTTGAATGGGCGCGCTATGGGATTCGTGCCAATGCGTTGCTGCCCGGTTACGTACGTACGCCGATCAATGCTGATTTCTTGGATAGTCCGGCCGGCGAAAAACTTCGGCTGCGTATTCCCTCGCGTCGGTTCAATGAACTCTCGGATCTTTCTGGTCCGCTGTTACTGCTGGCTTCTGACGCTGGTCGCGCAATGTCTGGCGCTTCGTTATCGGTGGACGGCGGCCATTTGGTGAGTGGTCTATGAGCGATCAGGACCCCCCAAGCGGTGCCCTTGATGCATCAGCGTGGCAACGACTCGGGGAATATTTGGTTCAACAAGGTGTGACTTCAACAGCCTCGGTGCAGCCCAGTTTGCTCACCGGTGGTCAATCGAATCCCACCTATCGGTTGCAAGTCGGTCAGGAACAGTTGGTTGTAAGGAAAAAGCCCCCCGGGGACTTGTTGCCCTCGGCACATGCTGTTGACCGTGAGTACCGTGTGATGAAAGCATTGGCGGCAACATCAGTGCCGGTGCCCGAAATGGTGATTTATTGTGATGACACGGCGGTGATTGGCACGCCGTTTTACATTATGCGGTTTTTAGAAGGCCGCATCTTTTTTGATCAGACCATTCCCGGTGCTACCCCGGCAGAACGCACCGCGATCTACCAAGACACCAATCGCGTGATTGCCGCGCTGCATTTGGTTGACCCGGCCGAGGTCGGCTTGGCCGATTACGGTCGTGCCGGTAATTATTTCGCGCGTCAAATCAATCGTTGGAGCCGACAGTATCTTGAGAACCACACTGAGCGGCTCGAGTCGCTAGAAAAGCTGATCGACTGGTTGCCGTCTCGTGTGCCACCGGGCGATGAAGTCTCGATTGTGCATGGTGATTTTCGGCTGGACAACGTGATGTTGCACCCTTCTGCACCCCGAGCCATCGCGGTACTGGACTGGGAACTGTCGACCTTAGGTCATCCTTTGGCCGATTTTTCTTATCACTGCATGAGCTGGCATATTCCACCGAGTCTGTGGCGTGGCATTGGCGGCTTAGACCTGACGGCTTTGGGCATTCCCAGTGAATCAGACTACGTGGCACAGTATGTCAAGGCCACGGGCCTTACGCAGGCTCAAGTCCATTGGGACTTTTATTTGGCGTACAACTTTTTTAGAATCTCTTCGATCTTATACGGCATTGGTCAGCGTGCTCGACAAGGCACAGCAATGGCGACCGATGCGTTAGAGACGGCAGCCAAGGCTGGGCCTCTGGCCGACTTGGGTTGGCACTACGCCGAGCGCTACCAACAACATGTGTCATAAAACCTGATCCTTCAGTGGAGACAGATATGCAAGAGCCGGCCCGTCACGCAGCCAATTTTGTGCCTTTGTCTCCCATGGGTTTTGTGGATCGTGCGGCCTTGGTTTTTCCCGATAGGCTGTCTGTTATTCACGGTACCAGATGCTTTACTTGGAAAGAAACCGCAAAGCGGGCACGTCGCTTAGCCAGCGCCATTGCGCAGATTGGTTTGGGCTGCGGTGATGTGGTGGCGATTATTGCGCCTAACGTACCCGCCTTGTACGAAAGCCATTTTGGTGTGCCCATGTCTGGGGCCACGCTACTCACATTAAATACCCGGCTTGATGTGGACACCACCGCCTACATTTTGATGCATGCCAATGCCAAGTTGCTCTTGTGCGACAGTGAGTTTGCACCACTGATTGCGCAAGTGCAGGCGCTTTTGCCGCAGCCGATTGCCGTGGTTGATGTGGCTGATGATCTTTTTGATGGCAAGGTTTTGTCGGTTGGCCATTGCGAGTACGAATCGTTTTTGGCGCAAGGCGACCCTGCGTTTGAGCCCCTTTGGCCGGCAGACGAGTGGGACTCGATCAGTCTGAATTACACCTCAGGCACCACAGGCAGGCCCAAAGGGGCGTTGTATTCGCATCGGGCCACTTATTTGAATGCTATGAGCAACATGACCTCAATGGGCTTTCGGCCGCAGACGACCTATCTGTGGACACTGCCTATGTTTCATTGCAATGGTTGGTGCTTTCCGTGGACAGTGGCAATGATGGCTGGTACCAACGTGTGTTTGCGCCGAGTTGAACCGCAGGCCGTATTTGCCGCAATTAAAGCGTATCGGGTGGATTACTTTTGTGCCGCACCAGTGGTGTTGACGATGTTGGCCAATGCGCCAGAAGAGCATCGATTCAAGCCGGACTGGAAGCTTGAGGTGGTGACTGGAGGTGCAGCACCACCGGCGGCGTTAATCGCTGCCATGGCTGATTTAAGTATTGAGGTTTGTCATCAATATGGATTGACAGAGACCTTGGGGCCTTCGGTCATATGTGCTTGGCACCCGGATTGGAACGAGGCAACGTTAGAGGAGCAGGCTGAGCGTAAAAGTCGAATTGGCGTGCGACGCGACGGCATCGAAGGGGCGATGGTGGTTGATCCGCAGACCATGGTGCCGGTGCCTTGGGACGGTCAAACCATCGGTGAGTTGTTGGTGCGCGGCAATACCTTGATGAAGGGTTATCTCAACAATCCTGAAGCGACCGCGCAGGCCTTTGAGGGTGGTTGGTTTCACACCGGTGATTTGGTTGTCGTCCACCCCGATGGTTACTTTCAAGTCAAAGATCGCCTCAAAGACATCGTCATTTCTGGTGGAGAAAACATTTCAACCGTTGAGGTTGAGGGCGTCTTGTATCGCCACCCCGCTGTGCTTGAGGCAGCCGTGGTGGCCATGCCGCATGCCAAATGGGGTGAGACGCCTTGCGCTTTCGTGACACTTAAAAACGGAGTGACGGCCACGGCTGACGAGATCCACGCGTTTTGTCGTGAGCGACTCGCGGGTTTCAAAGTACCCGCGCAAATTATCTTTGCCGATCTACCCAAAACGTCCACCGGTAAAATTCAAAAGTACCGATTGCGAGAACAGGCAAGAGCCTTGGTTGAGTAGACCGAAGGTATTAAAAGCACAGCGCAAAGAATAAATACGACAATCACAACAACGGTTCTGAGGGGCACCGTTTGAATTCAAGCCCTTCGTTTCTGTGAGCCAAGGACGCCATGTCAACAGAAGAATATTTTCCCGGATTACGGTTTCTGCACTCGCCGGGACCCACGCACGTACCAAAGGCGGTGATGGATGCCTTAAGTGGTCAGCCCATGGACATGGCTGACCCGCGCTTAGAGCTGTTGATTGAAGATTGTGAGGCGGGTTTGCGGCGCGTGCTCAAAACAGAGGCGGCACACATTTTCTTTTACGCCGCCAATGGCCATGGTGCGTGGGAGGCCGTCACGGTTAATTTGATGGCACCTGGCCAGCAAGTGTTGATTGCCAGCACTGGGCACTTTTCTGATTATTGGGCTGAGATGACCGAGGCCGTGGGTGTCTCGGTGGTGCGCACACCCTATAGGGAAGGTTTTCCGATTGATCCTGAACATGTTGAGCAAGCGTTGGTGGCTGACAAGGCACACGCCATCAAAGCGGTTTATGTTGTTCACACCGACACCGCGAGTAGCGTCACTAGCGATGTGCCCGCGATCCGACAGGCGATGGATCGCAGCGAACACCCGGCGTTATTGGTGGTCGATGTGGTGGCGACGCTTGGCGCGGCACCCTTTGCAATGGATCAGTGGGGCGTCAATGTGGTGATGGGGGCTTCACAGAAGGGTTTGATGTGTCCGCCGGGCATGTCTTTTTGTGCGGCTGACGATCATGCCATTGCGCAGACACGCGCGACCGCGGGGAAGTCACCGCGCTACTATTGGGACTGGATCCGTCGCTTGAACTCAGCCGCTTATCTTAAATTTTGTGGCACCCCACCGCAGAATATGTTGATGGCCTTGCGGGCGGCCCTTCATTTGTTTGAGTGCGAAGGCCATGACAAAGTGTTGGCGCGTCACCGTCAGTTGGCAGGTGCCGTGCAAGCAGCGGTGGGTGTTTGGTCGACGGCAGGGGTGTTGGATTTTGTGTGCCAAGTGCCAGCAGCCCGGTCTGTTTCAGTGACCAGCATTGCTGTCAAAGGCGCTGACCCCGACGAGATTCGCCGTGTGGTTCGTGAGTCTTACAACATTTCGATTGCCTCGGGTCTCGGGCCCTTCAGGGGGCGGGTGTTTCGCATCGGTCACTTGGGAGACCTGAGTGCGCCGATGGTGCTAGGTTGCCTAGCCGGTGTTGAGGCTGGTCTGAGAGCCTTGGCCATACCGATCGGTGATGGTGCGATTGAAGCGGCGACGCGTGCATTGGGATCTGCTAAATTATCACCGTCTTGAAGGGTACATGATTGTTTGCCCTTGAATGAATTACTCAGCAAAGGTAGGAAAAATGGTTAAGCAATTGAAAGTTTTAACGGCTGGATTGACCAGCACGTTGTTGATAGCGGGAGCGAGTGCCGCAATGGTCAGCACCACAGCGGCTGCAAACAATAATGCCCCGCTTTGGATGATGGGTGAGGTGCATGATAACGCTGAGAGTCACTTTTACCGACTCAAAGACCTTGAGGCCAAACTCGGTGGCCAGTGGCGCCCCGCGCTCTTGATGGAGCAATTCAACGTCGAGCAGCAGCCGGCACTCACGAAAGCCTGGCAGACGTGTCAATCAGCGCAGTGCGTGATTGACACGGCCGGTGGCGTCAAAGGCTGGGACTGGGGCATGTACAAGCCCCTAATCGCTTTGGCGTTGAAGTACAAATTGCCACTGGTGGCGGCTAACTTGTCGAGCCAGCAGGTCAAAGCCGTGATGCAGTCTGGCTTCTCAGCGGTTTTTGATGAGCAGACCATCAAGGTCTACAAACTTGGCCAACCCTTGCCTCAGCCTTGGCTCGATAATCAGCGCAAGATGATAGCCAAGAGCCATTGCAACGCACTGCCCGCCGATGCAATTGATCCCATGGTGCGTGCGCAGGCCGCTCGCGATGTGATGTTTGCCAAACTGATGGGGCAATACGCCTCGGGTGGTGCGGTGTTGATTGCCGGCAACGGACACGTCAGGCGTGATCTTGGCGTCTATCAATGGTTGCCAGCGGACTTAGCCAGTCGCGTAAAGATTGCCGGCTATGTTGAGCCAACGGGTGCCAACACGGTGCTCTACGACATCATGCGCGTGGTCAATGAGCACAAGCGAGCTGACCCTTGTGCTAAGTTCAAAAAATAGGATCAATCAAGTGGATTGCTTGTATTGATTGAGTGATTGATTAATTTTTTGATTGATTGAGTGGGTGCAATAAAACAAAAAAGCCAGTCTGTTTGTCCAGACCGGCTTTTTTATGGCCAACGGGCAATTGCTACGGTTGCACGATCAGTAGCCGTTATGAATCACCACTTCGACCAAGCGGGGCTTGCCGCTGGCAATTGCATTGGCGACTGCCGCTTGGATTTCACCGGGGCTTTCAACTCGGCTAGCGGTCAGTCCAAAGCCTTGCGCGACCGACACAAAATCAACCGCGGGGTCGGTCATGTCCATGGCCACAAATTGATCGGTGCCGCGCATGGCTTGCAGCCGGTCCTTGATAATGCGATAGCTGCGGTTATTGACAATCACGTAAGTGATAGGCAAGCGCAAGTGAGCCGCCGTCCATAAGCTTTGAATGCTGTAGAGCGAACTGCCGTCGCCGATGATGGCAACCACCGGGCGATCAGGTTTGGCCAAAGCCACACCAATGGCGCCTGCCATACCGAACCCAAGTCCACCGCTGGTCAGACCCATATAAGCCAAAGGATCTTCTGCGGGGTAGAGTTTGTTTAAGGCGCTCGCAGTCGTCAAGGTCTCGTCGACCACGATGACGTTTGAGGGCAGGGCTTGAACAATCTGCAAAATGGCGTAATCGGGGTTGGTGGGGACGTCGTTGGCGTGCTGTGTGGCAGTGGCGGCGAACTTGGTTCGCGTGCTCTGCCAGTTACGGTCTTTGGCATGCGCAAGCCGGTCGGCTGCTCGTGCGTGATCGGTGTCGGTCAGTTGGTTGCTCAGTATGGGGAGCAGCGCTCGCAAAGTGTCACCAACATTGGCACGGATGGCCATTTCAGTGACGAAGTTTTTACCCAATTCCCAGTCACGTTCGCTGATGTGAACCACTGGCATGCCTTCTGGCAAGGGTTCGACTGGCGCCATGGGCGACATGCGCAACAGATCGCCACCCAGACAGATCAGGAGGTCGTAGGCTGCGAGGGTTTCGCGAACCTTGTACTGATTGCGCGTGATCTCGCCCATGTTGGCAGGGTGTGAGCTCGGAAAGCGCGTGTTGTAAGGCACGGATTCGAGATAAACCGGTGCGCCGAGTTGCTCAGCCAGTGCGGCGGCTTCAGCGAAACAATCGTGACGGCCCAGTTCTTGGCCAGCGAGAATGACGGGCCGCTCAGCCTGACGCAGTCGTTGGGCGAGTTCTCGCAATACACCGTCCGTGGGTTGTACGCGCGTCTCGACCCGGGTCGGTTGACCCAAATCCATCGGAACGGTTTCGTCCAAAATACTGCCGGGCAAACTTATAAAAACAGGACCCGTTGGCGCGCTTAAGGCAATTTTAGCGGCGCGGTGGATGATGCGTGGTAAGTCTTCAGCGCGTTCGACCTCAATGGCCCATTTAACCAATGGCTCGGCCAAGCGCACCAGCGGTTCGTAGAGTAGCGGCTCGGTTAAGCCGTAGCCCCGTTCGTATTGCCCGGCCGTTACGATGATGGGTGAGCCGTTGAATTTGGCGGTGTAAAGTGCACCCATGGCATGCCCTAAGCCTGGCGTGCAGTGCAAGTTACAGGCTGCCAGTTTGCCTGTGGCGCGGGCATAGCCGTCAGCCATGCCTAGCACCACGCTTTCTTGTAAGCCCAGAACGTATTTGAGTTGGGGGTATTGCGGCACCACCTCCATGAGGGGCAACTCGGTGGTGCCGGGATTACCAAAAAGATGGGTAACCCCCTCTTGAATGAGTAGCTCTAAAAAGGCCGCGCGGCCGGTGTAGGTCGGTAGATTCATGCAAAGTCTCTGGTTTGGTAGATTCTAGGCTGTCAGTGCGGACTTGCTAGCAGGTCTGCGCCGAGATAAGGTGCCATATAAGTCAAAGGGTATACCGCGGCGCGGCCCTTGAAAAGTCGCTTGCGCTGTTTGTTCGCATCACAACCAAAAGATAGGTAAAAAATATGTTGATATCACTGAAAAATCACGTGGCTTTGATCACCGGTGGCAGCCAAGGACTTGGTCGGGCCGTGGGGATGCAATTTGCGGCCTCGGGGGCCAGCGTGGTGTTGTTGGCTCGCCGCCAAGCACTGCTTGATGAGGCGGCGCAAGAAATTACAGCGGCCACTGGCGCCAAAGTCAAAGGCTACGCCTGCGATGTCAGCGACCTAGGCCAAGTTGAGGCGGTTTGGACGCAAGTCGAAAAAGAGTTCGGCACCGTCGATATCGTGGTCAATAACGCGGGTTCGTCAGCTCGCAACCCGATTGAAACCCTCTCTATGGAGAAGTTACAAGCCGATATCGACTTAAAACTAAAGCCCGCGCTGCGTTTGGTTCAATTGGCGTTGCCTGGCATGAAGGCGCAGCAGTGGGGGCGCGTGATTAACGTAGTCAATATCGGCGCCAAAGCACCACCGGCGGGCACTGCACCGACTTGCATGACACGCGCTGCTGGTATCACCATGACCAAAGTCATGTCCAAAGAATTGGCGCCCGACAACATTTTGGTGAACGCCCTGTGTGTCGGTCAGATTATGTCAGAGCAGTGGGTGGGCTATTACGAGAAAGACAAGCCCGACATGACATTTGATGAGTACGTGACCATGCGTGGCAAGCCAATTCCCATGGGACGCATTGGTCAAGCAGAAGAGTTTGCCAACGTCGCCTGCTTCTTGGCGTCAGATGCGGCCTCATACGTGACCGGCGTGGCCATCAACGTTGACGGCGGCTTGAGCCCAGTGACATAAATGGACTGACCAAAGTGTAGTAAGCACTTAAGGTAAGCACTTAATTCAACGGAGTCCGCGAGCTTGTTGCTCACGGACTCCGTTTTTATTCAACTGGTTGGCTTGTTGGTTGATTGGACTGTGGGTTTAGAACTGGTAAGTCAGTCCGGAGGTGACGGTGTAACTGTATTCCCTTTGTTTGGCACGAAGGCCTGGGGAATAAATCACGCCCAAGCCGAGCTGTAAGTTCTCGATTGGTGAGTAAAGTAGACCCAACTCACCAAAAGCGCTCTGTTGGCTGTTGTAGTCGGGATTGGTTTGAAGACCGACATCAAGGCCAACTTTCCACTGCGGGTTCAACACCAGCACGGGTGATACAGATACCGACCAAATGTTTTGACGTTCGGCCCCGGTGTCCGAATTCATCCCTTGGCGGTTGCTGGCGTAGCCAGCATTAAAGTGCCACTCGTAAGTGTCAGTCAGGTAAGAACTGATGAGCGTGATATTGATATTGGTTTTGGCAGGTCCGAGACCATTGTCTTGCATGTTTTGGGAGGTCGGAAGGATGATGATGGGTTTGATAGCCGCACTCCAGCCCTTAGCTTGATCGCCCGTAAAAACCCACTTGAGACCGATGCCAGTGCTTTGCCAACCATTTACTGCAGTCGTTTGGCGTGCTGTCCCTACGAAAATATCGACGTCCTCACCAATTCCGCGAGTATAAGTTGAAAGAAATGCGTTTGAAGTGACTTGCTGGTCTTCGGTGAAGTTGCCATCTTCATCAACAATGCTCTGAAAGTTTTTGTTGAACGAGTAATCGATTTCGATTTGATTGCCACCGCTGCCTTGTGTGCCTGTGTCGTCGGTCACAAACGGAAAAAAAGCATGAGCCGGGCTTAAGAGTAAAAGCCAGACGGTCGAGGTGGCGGCCAAGCGGGCAGAGGCCTTTGGGATTGTGTGAAACACCATATTGATCCTGTCGTTGTTAGAAGTTAATTCCAGCACGTTGTGGTTTCATGACTGGCCATTATTGACAGGACGGATTGATCGAGGAGAGGAGAAGTGCCATGGCGACTTTTAGAGGGTATGAAAAACAAAGGAATCAAAAGACTTATAAATGCAAATGATAATCGTTCATATTGTAACTTATTTGGCTTATGACTTCCGATAACGTTCAAAAAAATTATTGAGGTTGAAGAAATAATATAAACATTTCATGGGGTTGTATTTTTCTAATGCGCTGTAAAACGCACTAATGCCATCCTCGCTTCATGCGACGGGACCGTTGACTGCGTCAAACACGACTCACTTTGGCACGATTGGTTGGCCAGCGTTGTCGAGCACACGAAGTTAAAGCGGCTTGAGTGTCCGAGACTCGCCCCAATGCCTACTTCGATGACGGCCCAGTTACGGGCTATCGCAGCAGCTGACACCGTGAAGTCTGGTCCTGTGGCAAACGCCAGTGTGGTTGTTGGCGACCGATCACCCCAGGCGCGTTGCCAACCCACCGATAGGCTCGCTTGCCAGTTGGTCTCTTGCACCTGCCATTGATGATTCAGTCTTGCGCCCAGCGTGCCAAATCCTGCGCTGGCATTAGCGCACTGGCCCATGAGCCCTGCCTCAGCGCCCGTCTCGCCAAAGTTCGAGGTCTTTAGCCAGATCTGGCTCACCTGACCGAAGGGTGCCAGCGTGGTGCAGTGATCTTGTTGTTGGTTGATTGTGGTCGGGCTGCTTAGGTTTGCAAAAATGAGTGTCGGTCTCTGAGCCGCAGCCTTTGGCGGTTTCTATCAGCCAGTAGATGAGCGTACCGGCTGCACCCGCAGCCATTCAAATGAGTAGCCACGAAGGTTTTAATAGGCAATCAATCGTTTTGCTCGAGCCCGAAAAAACTACCAAATGGCAGAACTCAGAAAAAAACAACCCTACAATAAAAATGAGAATCTTTCGGTCATAAGGTATTTAGCCTTCATTAATGTGGTGCGCTCATCGGCGGGTGCGTGACGATGGATTTTAATTGTGCACGGTCGGTGTGCAGTTGGCTAAGGTCAGGCAATGGACGGGCTAACGCAGCATTGGTTGCTAGGGCTTGCTCCATGGCGTGTGCCATAGCCAGTAAGCGACCATCTTGGAACAGTGGCCCAATGAGTTGTAGGCCAAACGGCATGCCCGCATCGTCAACCCCCGAGGGCAGTGACAAGGCGGGGTGGGTGCTTAGCGTGATGACATAGGTCAGTGCCAACCAGTGGTAGTAATTGCGGGTGGCCTTGCCATCAATGGCATCGGCGTAAAGGGTTTGCCAAGGAAAGGGGGTGACGGGGGTGACCGGGCTCAAGATTAGATCGTAGTTAGCAAACTGTTTGGCCAGCGTTTGCATCAAACGGGTTTGCTCAAGGTGAGCCCATGCGCGGTCAGCTAGGGTCAGTTGTTGCGCGATTTCCATGTTGGCGCGCACGTTTGGGCTCAGGGCGTTGGGGTCTTTGGCGTATTGGTCACCCATTTGGGCCAAGAAGCCTTCGGCACGCAAAACATCAAAGGCGCGGTCGGCATCACCAAAATCCAGTGTAAAGGGTTCGCACGATTTCACATGACTGCTGATGGCTTTGATGCGATCAGCGAACACGCGCCGGATCATCGGATCGACCAAACAACAGCCGAAGTCGGCGGTGTAACCGATACGCAGTTGTGACAAGTCAATCTCGGCCAACGGCCAAACGCTTTTTGGTTGGCTGGGAAACGCCAGCGGGTCAAGCGGATCACTACCCATGCTGGCGCTCAACATTAAAGCAGTGTCAGCGACGTTTCTGGCCATTGGGCCGGCAATGTTGAGCACGTTCCAGCCCAATTTACGAGAGTGCTGGGGCACCATGCCAGGCGACGCGCGCAGACCCACTACGCCGCACATGGCTGCTGGAATGCGCAGTGAACCACCCACGTCGGTGCCGGTGCAAAGCGGCAACATGTTGGTGGCCAATGCCACCGCTGAGCCGCCAGACGAGCCGCCAGCGTTCAGTGTTGGGTTGAAAGGGTTGCCCGTTGCGCCCCAAACCATGTTGCGCGTATTGGCTCCAGCACCCATGTCAGGGGTATTGGTCTTGCTAGCGACAATGGCGCCAGCCGCTTTTAAGCGAGCCACCATGGTGTTGTCAGTTTCAGGCACGTGGTGCGTGAAGGCGTTGTTGCCAAAGGTGGTTAGCAAACCCGCGGTTTCGGTCAAGTCTTTAACGCCGATGGGCAAACCATGTAGCGCCCCAAGAGTGTCGCCACGCATCACCGCCGCTTCAGCCGCTTTGGCGCTTTGTCGGGCACGGTCAAAGTCCGTGGCGCATAGCGCATTGACACCGGGATTCACGGTTTGCATCTGCTCGATGTAGGCATCTAGGACTTCAACCGGTGACAGTTGTTTACGCCCGATTTGACGGCGCAATTCGACAGCACTTAAAGCAATCAGGGGGTTACTCATGATGCAATCAGCTCCTTAGCATTGGCCATGAACGCGCGCAAGGCCACGCCCGCAATATTTTTTCAGACATTCAATTGATGTTGTGATTATGGCACTGAAAATAACCATAAAAACAATGGTTTTCCTTGAGGACTTAGCTAGAGGACAAGCGCGCCCAGGTCAGGAATTCATACTGTCAATGGTTTGGTCCTTGAGAAACTCACAGCGCACGACACCCCGACGCTGCTCGGTGAATGCGGCGACGCCAGCAAGTTGTAGGCCGTAAAACCAGTGGTTCAGACGCGCTAACAATCAAAGGCGCCAATTAACCGACATGCTTTGGCTGCCAAGCGAGAGTTCAGCGACCTTGGGTGGGGTGCGGGCAATGCATTGCCCGGCGCGGATGACCGCCAATCGCGTGGCCCGCAAGCGGATCGCTTCGCTGGGGTCTTTGGCTTGCAACAGCACCATGTCAGCGCGCGCGCCTGGCACCAAGTCGCTGGCTTCTAGACCAAGAACACAGGCCGCTTTGGTGGTGACGGCCTCAAAGCATTGGGTGGTTTGTGCTTGACTGGTGAGTTGACCCACGTGCAGGCCCATGTGGGCGACCTCGAGCATGTCACCGGAACCGAAGTTGTACCAAGGGTCCATGACGCAATCTTGACCAAAAGCCACAATGAGGCCTGCTTCGGTTAACTCGCGCACCCGTGTCATGCCACGGCGTTTGGGGTACGTGTCGTGGCGGCCTTGCAAAGTGATGTTGATCAAAGGGTTGGCGACGACTCGCATGTTGGCCTCTGCCATCAAATGAATCAGTTTGGCCGCGTAGTCGTTGTCCATGCTGTGCATGGAGGTTAAGTGTGAACCAGTGACTCGACCTTGCAGTCCGTATCGAACCGTATTGGCGGTTAAGGTTTCGATGTGTCGTGACATCGGATCATCGGTTTCGTCGCAATGCATGTCAACCATCAGTCCACGCTCAGCGGCTAAGCGGCAAAGCCACTCGATGCTAAGTGTGCCGTCTTGGGTTGTTCGTTCAAAGTGCGGGATGCCGCCAATCACCTCCACACCCATGTCCAAGGCCCGCATGAGGTTGTCTTGGGCGCCGGCGCGCCTGAGTAATCCATCTTGGGGAAACGCCACCAACTGCAGATCCAACCAAGGTTTGAAGGTGGTGCGTACGTTTAAGAGGGCTTGGACGGCCACCAGTTCTGGATCACTGATGTCGACGTGGCTGCGAATCGCCAAAATACCGTTGGCCAAAGCCCAATGACAGTACTGAGTCGCGGTTTGTTCAATGTCGGCTTGGGTCAGGGTTGGCTTGAGCGCGCCCCAGAGTGCGATGCCTTCGCGCAAAGTGCCGCTTTGGTTAACTCGGGGCTGGCCGTAGCGCAATGCCGAGTCGAGATGGAAATGG
This sequence comes from uncultured Burkholderiaceae bacterium, assembly GCA_963926245.1. Lineage (GTDB taxonomy): Bacteria > Pseudomonadota > Gammaproteobacteria > Burkholderiales > Burkholderiaceae_B > Algicoccus. The sequence continues at coordinate 80,094 of CAWUWI010000020.1, forward strand.
GCATCGATAAAAGGTGGGCTCAACAGCTGATGCTCGGCATTCAGTGTTTCGAGGCTGGCCGCTGTGGCGAGCGATTGATCGGGTGCCACGGCGCTGATGTGTCCATTTTGAATAGCCACCGCCACATCGGTCTGTCCATCGGGTAGGTTGGCGTGGCGTATCAGTAAGTCAAACATGGATCGATTCCTTGGGACAGCAAAAACAATGCAGTTATGGGCTCAAACCATAGTCGAACACAGTTCAGTGGTTGTGTTGCTTAAATTTTTTACAAAAAGTTAACGGTTTGTTTGATAGTTTGGCTGTTAAGTTTAAAAAAAATCCAATGACTGATATTGAAGCAGGACTGGATGACTGGTTGTCGGTAGGTCACTAACGACAACGTTGGCCTGAGATGTTAGGCGTGCGTCACGCTAATGCGGTATAACCTTCTTTTATGTTCCCCGTTTGGTTGACCCTCAGATTTCCAATGATCCCTCCCGATGCGTTATCGTCAACAGCGTCAGCTGCCTTAACAGTTTTTTTGGCACTCTTACCTGATGCGTCTTCTTTTGGTGGACTTGTGGCCGTGATGCCGGATTTCTCTATTGGTAGTGACGCCTTTTTGTTGGTGCTCTATGTGGTGCTGGCGTTGGTGTTTTCATTTCTGTGCTCGGTCGCTGAAGCCTCGCTGTTGAGCATCACACCGGCCTATGTTGCGGGCTTGCGCGAAAAGCAACCCACGAAAGCCGAATTATTACGACAGCTTAAGGGCGAAAAAATCGACCAAGCCTTGGCGGCGATTTTGACGGTTAATACGATTGCCCACACGGTTGGAGCGATCGGTGCTGGTTCCAAGGCTACGGCGGTGTTTGGCAGTGCCTGGTTTGGTGTTTTTTCAGCCGTCATGACGTTGTTGATCCTCTTCTTGTCAGAAATTGTCCCCAAGACGCTTGGGGCGGTGTACTGGCGTGAAGTCAGTGGTGCCACGGCCTGGTACGTCAACTTTTTGATCAAAGCGATGTATCCGCTCATTCTTGTGTCTGAAAAAATCACCAAATGGATTGCCAGCGGCAAACAAACCGGTGACTTCAGTCGAGACGAGTTTGTTGCGATGGCCGGCCTCGGCCATGAAATGGGCCATATCAACGAGCGTGAGTCCAAGATTATCCGTAACTTGTTCCGGTTCAAGTTGGTGCAAACCAGCGCCATCATGACCCCGCGGGTGGTTGTGGCTGCTTTGCAAGCGGACTTAACGGTTGATGAGGCCTTGGCCTCGTTACAAAAAATCACTTTTTCTCGAATACCGACTTACAGTCAGCATGTCGATGCTGTGACGGGATTTGTGTTGCGCGAAGACCTTTTGGTCGCTCAAAACGAGGGGCGTGGCAGTGCTCAGGTGGGTAGTTTCCGCCGTGAGATCGTGGCTGTACTAGACACCTTGCCTTTGTCAAAATTGCTCGAGACCTTGTTGCAAGAGCGTCAACACATTGCGCTTGTGGTCGGCGAATACGGTGAAACAGAGGGGATTGTGACGCTCGAGGATGTGGTCGAAACGTTGTTGGGTATCGAGATTTTGGATGAGGGCGACGAAGTCGAGGATATGCAGTTGCTAGCGCGCCAAATGTGGAAAAAGCGCGCCCAGCGCATGGGTATCAACCCAACCGACCCAGTGAGCTAAAGGTATTTAGCTCACTGGGTCGGTTGGGTTGTGGTTGCCTGACTTAGGCGTTGGCGGGCACCACGGTCGAGAAGCCAGAATCGACGTGGGTGATTTCACCGGTCACGCCATTAGCCAAGTCTGAGAGTAGGAAGGCGGCAACATTTCCCACGTCTTCGATCGTGACATTGCGGCGTAGCGGCGCATTGGCCTCAACGAAACGCAAGATAGAGTTGAAGTCCTTGATGCCGGCCGCAGCCAACGTCTTGATGGGGCCTGCTGAAATGCCATTCACGCGTAGTCCAATCGGTCCCAGGTTGCTGGCCAAATAACGAACACTTGCCTCAAGGCTGGCCTTGGCCAAACCCATGGTGTTGTAGTTTTTCACCACGCGCTCAGCGCCCAGATAAGTCAAAGTCAGCAGGGCGCCTTGACGGTCTTTCATCATCGGCAATGCGGCTTTGGCCATCGCGGGAAAGCTGTAGGCTGAGATGTCGTGGGCAATACGGAATGCTTCGCGTGATAAACCGTCGAGCAGTTCGCCTGAGATGGCTTCGCGTGGCGCAAAACCAATTGAGTGCACCAAGCCATCAAGCCCATCCCACTCAGTGGCCAGGTCTTTAAAAACGCCGTCAATCTGAGCGTCATCGGCCACATCGCAGGGTAAAACGATGCTGGTACCAAATTTGGCCGCGTATTGCGTAACGCGCTCCTTAAAGCGATCGCCAACATAGGTGAATGCCAATTCTGCGCCTTGCTCGTGGCAGCACTTTGCGATGCCGTATGCGATTGAGCGGTCAGAAATCACGCCAGTTATTAAGATTCGTTTTCCAGTTAAAAAGCCCATCATGCATTCCTATTTGATTCGGTGAAGATGTTCTGGATTTTTTGGGTCCAGTATTTTTTGTTTACTGGGTACAGCTGATTCAGCGAGGCACTTTTAAGCGCTGGCCAACCCTGATTTTAGAGCCTTTTATGTTGTTCAGTTGACGCAAGTTGCGCACTGAGGTGTTGTGGCGGCGTGCAATGCCCGACAAGCTATCGCCTCGGCGTACGCGATAGCTTTGCGTGCCCGAGCGGCGCTTGACCTCAGCGGTGGCCAAGTTAACGTCAGCCGTGGGGCCAGGGATGATCACCATTTGCGCGCTGGGCACGAGGGTCAAACCACGATTCATGTTGTTGGCGCGTCGAATCGAAGTCGCTGAGACATTGAATTTCTTGGCAATCTCGTTTAAGGACTCACCTTGGCGCGCCGGGTATTTTTTCCAGCTGGTTAGGTCACCCTCGTAAGTGGCGAGGTTAGCCAGATAGAGCGGGGCTTTGTCAAGGGGAAGGATGATCTCGGGCTTGAGTTGCGCCATGATCACGCCTTGATTGAAGCTAGGATTTAATTCGGAGAAGTCCTCGATGGACATCTCGGCGAGTTTGGCAGCCACAGCAAGATCAATGTCGCGGTCTTTGTTGATTGTCACAAAATAAGGGTCGTTACTGACAATCGGTAACACCACAGCATATTTTTCTGGGTCGGCAATGATATTCTTGATAGCCTGCAACTTGGGCACGTAATTGGCTGTCTCGACCGGCATTTTCAGATGCCGATAGTCGGCCGGTAAGCCGGCAGCTACGTTTTTTCTGATGGCTCTTTTGACTGAGCCTTCACCCCAGTTGTAAGAGGCAAACGCCAAAAACCAGTCGCCTTGGAGCTCAAACAGATACTCCAAATAATTCAGTGCAGCGTTGGTCGAAGCAATCGGGTCGCGCCTTTGGTCGCGCCAGTAATTTTGTTCAAGGTTAAAGGCAGTGCCGGTGCTGGGGATGAACTGCCAAAGGCCTGAGGCGCGGGCACTTGAGAAGGCGTTGGGGTTGTAGGCACTTTCCACAAATGGCAGCAGCGCCAGTTCCGTGGGCAGACCTCGCCGATTGATCTCATCGACAATGTAGTAAAGGTATTTGCCGGATCGATCGGCCATGCGCTGAAGCGACTGCGGGTGAGCGGCGTAGTATGCCGTCCATTTGTCCACTAGCGGTGAGTTTAAGTTAGGCACGGCATAACCGCGTCGAATGCGCTGCCACACATCGAGTGGAGGAACGGTAAGGTCAACGGTCCGCGTGTTGGTTTCAGCGCCCGTTGGGTCGCGTTCTTCCAAGGTTGTGCATCCTGCCAGGACGCCGAGCGAGAGGCAGAGCAAAAATCGGTAAAAGTGTCGCAACGTCATCGGTGCTATTAAAACCTGTTTTTCCATTCTCGTAGTGCACCAAATATTTCAACGGGTGTTGGTAGCGGTTTGTTGGCCCAATGTTGGACAGATTCGGCCACATCGGGCTCACGGCTGCGCAGAAAAGGGTTGCACAGTCGCTCTGTGCCAATCGTTGACGGCACCGTGGGTATGTTGGCAGCTCGCTTTGCCTGACAAGCTTGCTCGAACGCCGCAAGGTCTTGGTTATTGGGGTCGGCTGCCCTCGCAAAGCGCAAGTTTGCGAGGGTGTACTCATGCGCGCAATAGACAGCGGTGTTAGTGGGTAGGGCAGCCAACTGATCCAGTGAAGACAGCATTTGAGCAGGGGTGCCTTCAAACAATCGTCCGCAGCCACCGACAAACAGGGTGTCACCGCAAAAAAGAACGGATTGTGGTTCGCCGGCGGTATTGGCAAACCCGGTGTAAGCGATGTGTCCGGCTGTGTGGCCAGGCACATCAAGCACAGTGAGGCTCAGGCCAAGCTTGTCGATCGTGACACAGTCGCCCTGGCCAAGCGAGACGTCGCAGGCAGGCAGGACCTCGAGTGCTGGTCCGTAAACCAAAACGGGGTGCTTCTTTAAAATCTCAACCACACCGCCAACGTGGTCGTGATGGTGATGGGTGAGTAGAATGGCGACAAGTGAAAGATGGGTTTGTTCTAATACGTCGAGTACGGGCTGTGCCTGACCGGGGTCAACGACCACGGCATGAACGCCATTCTCGATTAGCCATATGTAGTTGTCCTTAAAGGCCGGTATCGGGCGTATTCGAACCGCAGTGCTAGTTTCTTGTTTGCCAGTTGTCATTGTTCTGGGATGTCCATGTTGTCTGACCCTATTGTAGAGCTGCACCAGTGGTTTGAGAGCGACGCGGGTCGTTACATTCAGCATTGGGAGCAGCAACGCATCGATTCTCTGCTATCAGACGTCTTTGGGTATCGAGCCGTTCAGTTCGGTTTGGCGCCTTTTAACGCACTCAGTGCCAATCGCATGTCCTTTAAGGCTTATGCAGGCCCGCAAAAGCTAAGCGTCGAACAAAGCGCCAATTGGAGCGCCTCAGTGGTGTGCTTGCCTGAGCAATTGCCGTTCGATACTGACAGCATCGATCTGTTGGTCTTGCCGCACACTCTTGAGATCGCGCAAGACCCGCACTTGGTGCTAAGAGAGGCGCAGCGTGTTTTGATGCCTGAGGGCCGCTTGGTCATCGCCGGCTTTAACCCCTGGAGTCTCTGGGGTGCTCGCTCGCGTTTGCCGTGGATTCAGCCTTGGTTTGCTGCCGACTGCCAGCCCGATGTGTCGCCCGCGCGGTTAAAGGATTGGTTAAAGCTCTTGTCATTTGAGATTGATCGCGGACATTTTGGGTGTTATTCGCTACCCTTTCGCACCGAGCAGTGGCTTGATCGGTTCGCGTTTATGGAGTCAGCGGGTGACCGGTGGTGGCCTATTTTTGGAGCAACCTATGTGGTGTCGGCCGTCAAGCGGGTGGCGGGTATGCGGCTTATCACCCCAGTTTGGAAGCGCAAGTCGCGCCGTCGTACGGCAAGACAAGCCGCCACTGTGGCCACACAGGTCTCTAAATTTAATACGTTGGTGCCTTAATGAATGGTGTTGTGAATAACAAAGTGACCGACAGCGAAACCGATGCTGAGTACCCTTTGGTAGAGATTTGGACCGATGGTGCCTGTAAAGGCAACCCGGGGCGGGGTGGTTGGGGGGCGCTGTTAAAGTTCGCCCATCATGAGAAAACCCTGTTTGGCGGTGAGGCTCACACGACTAACAACCGCATGGAAATGATGGCGGTGATTGAGGCGCTTAAAGCCCTCAAAAAGCCTTGCCAGGTGGTTTTGCACACCGATTCAACCTATGTGCAAAAGGGCATGACTGAGTGGATCTTGGGCTGGAAGGCGCGCCAATGGCGCAAATCTGACAAAAAACCGGTGCTCAACGCTGACTTGTGGCAGTTGTTAGACGCAATGGTCGGCGAGCATGAAGTGCAATGGCGTTGGGTGCGAGGCCACGATGGCGATCCTGGTAATGAGCGCGCCGATGAATTGGCCAACCAAGGGGTGGCGAGCCTGTCATGAAAAAAACACCGCACGGTTGGGCGTACTAGCACTAAAATTTGACATTGGTGGCCTTAAGGCACGACCAAAGGGGCAGGTGAAGGTGCTATAAATAATTCACGGGTTAACGATCCTCCCCGCTTGTGCCGCGCTGGCAGTGCGCACGGCCTAAACTGTCGCACGCCTGAGCTGTCTGAAGCTTATGCGTTTGAATCTACTTGCTGGTGATATGAATACATCTTCTCGAATTGTGTTGTCCTTGGTCTTGCTAGGGGTGGGCGTAACTGCTGGCGTCTATGCTCCTAAATTGGTCAGCGACTGGTGGCCAGGAGCCGGTCAGACGGCCTCGCCAGCCGCGCAAGCGCCTCGGGCAGCACCCGGTGCGCCTGTTGAAGTGGCGTTTGTCGAGGCAGTCCCATTTGCGCGCGGCTTAAACGCCATTGGTAGTTTGCTTTCCGATGAGTCGACGATGGTAAGCGCTGAGGTGGCGGGCCGAGTCGCTGAGATCAAGTTCTCCGAAGGCCAGCCTGTCAAAAAAGGGGCGGTGCTTGTGGTGCTTGATGATGCTGTCGCACAAGCTGAGCTATCGCAGGCGCGTGCCAATCTGGCAATGGCACAATCTCGGTTTGATCGATCCAGTCGTCTTAAAAACGCTGGTTTTGTGAGTGCCGAAGCCCGCGAAGACGCGTCCAATGCTTTAAAGCTGCAACAGGCCTCTGTTGAGCTTGCGCAAGCCAAACTCGACAAAACCCGTTTGATTGCCCCCTTTGACGGGGTAATTGGTTTGCGTAGCGTGTCGGTGGGTGAATTTGTCACGCCAGGTCAACGCATCGCACCGCTTGAAGCCGTGTCGATGTTGAAAGTCGACTTCCGCTTGCCAGAGCGCAATGTGGCTGATGTAGAAGTGGGCCAAACCTTAGAACTGAATGTTGATGCCATGCCAGGTAGCGCGTTTGAGGGCGTGGTGTACGCCATCAGTCCGCTGATCGAAGCCGGTGGCCGCTCGGTTTTGGTGCGAGCACGCGTGGATAACGCGGCTGGGTTATTGCGCCCTGGCATGTTTGCCCGGGTACAGTTAATCACTAGCGAATCAATGGCTTTGGTGGCGCCAGAGTCGGCTTTGTCGCCTTCGGGTCAATCGCAATTCGTTTATCGGGTTATTGAAGGGGCGGCCGAACGGGTCTTGGTGCAGCTCGGTGAACGTCGGGGTGGTTTGGTAGAAATTGTGGGTGGTTTGCAGGCCGGCGACTTGGTGGTGTTTTCTGGGTTGCAACGCATGCGGCCTAACGTCGCGGTGACGGTTCGCGGTGAGCCACAGTCGTCAGCTGAAGTGGCTGCTAAAGCCATAGACAGTGCTAACTCACTGAGGGTTAAACCGCTATGATGCTGTCGGACTTGTGCATCAAGCGTCCGGTGTTTGCCACCGTGATGTCGCTCGCGGTGGTGGCGATCGGCTTGATGTCCTTCGATCGCTTGACCGTGCGCGAGTATCCTAATATTGACGAGCCGGTGGTGTCGGTAGACACGACATATAAAGGCGCTTCGCCCGAGGTTATCGAGTCGCGCGTGACCAAGCCGCTTGAAGACCAGATTTCGGGCATTGAAGGCGTTAAGTTGATGACCTCGCGCAGCCGCTCTGAGCGCAGCCAAATCAACATCACGTTTGATTTGACGCGCGATCCAGATGCCGCGGCCGCTGAGGTGCGTGACAAAGTCGCTCGCGCGCGGCGTGCCTTACCTGATGAGGTAGATGAACCGGTGATTTCCAAAGTTGAGGCGGACTCCCGGCCGGTGATGTATTTGGCGGTGAAAGCCGGCGATATGTCGCCGATGGCGGTCACCGACTACATCGATCGGTATATCAAGTCTCGCTTGTCGGTGTTGCCTGGTGCGGCCGATGTGCGCGTCTATGGTGCGCGCACCCCAGCCATGCGAATCAACGTTGATCGCGATAAGTTAGCAGCTTATGGCTTGACGGTGCAAGAGGTGGAATCGGCCTTGCGTTCTCAAAACGTGGAGATTCCTGCCGGTCGTATTGAGTCTGCGGCACGCGAGTTTTCTGTGGTGTCTTCGACCGATTTGAGTACCGTTGGTCAATTCGAGAATGTGGTCATTGCCAATGTTCAAGGTTATCCGGTCCGTCTCGTTGATGTCGCAAGCGTCGGCGTGCTGCCCCTGGTAGAGCGAGCCTCTGCCATTTACAACGGCACACCATCGCTGAACATTGGTGTGATTAAGCAAGCCACGGCAAACCCCTTGGATTTGTCCAAGGCAGTGCGTGCCGAGATTGCGTTAATCAACGAGACCTTGCCGCAAGGCATGGAAATTATTGCCTCTTATGACACTTCGATTTTCATTGAAAAGTCGATTGAGTCGGTCTACAAGACCATCTCCGAAGCCGTGGTGTTGGTGATTTTGGTGATCTTTTTCTTCTTGCGCAGTTTTCGGGCGAGCTTGATACCGATTGTGACGATTCCTGTCTCACTGATTGGTGCGTTCTCTTTGATGTACCTGTTTGGGTTTTCGATTAACACGCTGACCTTGTTGGCGATGGTTTTGGCGATTGGCCTGGTGGTTGATGACGCCATTGTGGTGTTAGAGAATGTCTATCGCTATATTGAGAAAGGCTATTCACCGGTTCAAGCGGCGATGAAGGGCACGCGTGAAATCGCCTTTGCGGTGATTGCGATGACGCTGACATTGGTCACTGTTTATGCGCCGCTGGCTTTTGCCACCGGACGCACGGGTCGGTTGTTCACTGAGTTTGCGTTAACGCTGGCAGGCGCGGTCTTGATTTCGGGTTTTGTGGCGTTGACCTTAACGCCCATGATGTGTTCGCGCATGCTCAAGCATGAACGAAAGCACGGCAAGATTTACAACATGATTGAGGGTTGGCTCAACGCGTTATCAAGCGGCTATCGGCGTTCGTTGGGTGTGGCACTCAATAACCGTTTGTTAGTGGTGGTGGTGGGTTTGGCGGTGGCCTCAAGCAGTGGCTTTTTCTTTTCTAATTTAAAGAGCGAGCTTTCGCCCACTGAAGATCGTGGCGTGGTTTTTGGGGTGATGTCTGGGCCAGAAGGTTCAACGCTGGGCCACACTATGGACAGTGCACGTCAAATTGAAAAAATTTACCGACAGATACCAGAGGCCGACGTTCGGCAAATGATTGTGGGCTCGCCCACGGTTTCTGAAGGCTTTGCGATTCTGCGGTTAAATCCTTGGGATGAGCGTGAGCGTAGTCAGCAAGACATCGTGCGTTCTTTATTTCCTCAGTTTGCGGCATTGACAGGTGTCAGGGCGTTCCCAACTAACCCGCCGTCGTTTGGCTTAAGGGCGTCGTCACGCCCCATTGAGTTTGTGATCATGAGCCAGGCCTCCTACGCTGAGCTTTTTGACATGGTGAGCGAGTTTATGGATGCCTTGCGTCCTTATCCAGGGCTGGGTAACTTGGACATGGACTTGCGCATGAACACGCCCGAGCTTCGGGTTGAGGTTGATCGCGACAAGTTGGCTGACTTGGGCGTTGATGTGGCAAACGTGGGTCGCACCATTGAAACCATGCTGGGCGGGCGGCAAGTCACGCGCTTTAAGCAAGACGGTGAGCAGTATGAAGTGGTGGTGCAAATGGCATCGAGCGAGCGTGCCAACCCCAGCGATATTTCGGGCATTTACGTGCGTGGGCGCGATGGCAGCATGGTACAACTCGACAACGTGGCCGCGATTGAAGAGTCGGTGGCGCCACAGTCCTTGAACCACTTCAATCGTTTGCGAGCCGTGAAGGTTCAAGCTAGTATCCTGCCCGGGTACACCATGGGGGAGGTACTTGATCACATGAATAAAGTCGCCGAAGAGGTGTTGCCGAGCAATGTGCAGCTCGACCTAGATGGTCAGTCACGTGAATACAAAGACGCTTCTGTCGGTATTTATATTGTCTTTGGCATGGCACTGGTTTTTATTTATTTGGTGCTGGCCGCTCAGTTTGAAAGCTGGCGTAATCCGTTCATCATCATGCTCACGGTGCCCTTGGCCGTGACGGGCGCGTTGGCGGCGCTGTACTTCACGGGTGGGACTTTGTCGATTTACAGTCAAATTGGTTTGGTGACATTGGTGGGATTGATCACCAAGCACGGGATTCTGATTGTTGAGTTTGCCACCCAGCTGCGAGAGGAGGGCAAGGCGATTCGCGAGGCAGTCATTGATGCCAGCGTCTTGCGCTTGCGTCCGATTTTAATGACCACCAGCGCCATGGTTTTGGGGGCGGCACCGCTGGCTTTCGCCACTGGCGCGGGCGCTGAGTCACGTGAGCAAATCGGTTGGGTGTTGGTCGGTGGCTTGTTGCTTGGTACTTTCTTGACGCTTTACGTGGTGCCCGTGGCTTACACTTTGATTGCCAGTGGTCAAGTGCGCGGGGTGATTGAGCAAGACGCCCATCAGCACGACCAATCTGACGGAGATGGTCCAACCGACAAACCAAGAGAGACAGGAGAGTCTAATGCGCTGGGTCATTCTTGATACGGAAACCACTGGGCTAGACCCCGATGATGGTCATCGGGTGATTGAGATCGGTGCGGTGGAAGTGATTAACCGAAGCATCACCGGCCGCGATTTCCATGTGTATTTGAATCCCGAGCGCGACAGCGATCCTGGGGCTTTGGATGTTCATGGGTTGACCACTGAATTTTTGTCAGACAAACCCAAATTCAATCACGTGGTGGCGGAACTTTTGGCTTTTGTTAAAGATGCGGAATTGATCATTCACAATGCGCCGTTTGATTTGAAGTTTCTTAATTCGGAGTTGGCCAAGGTCGGTCGCCCCAAGATCACTGAAATCTCGGGTCCCGTAACAGATTCTTTGCAGCACGCCAAGTTGCTCTATCCGGGCAAACGAAATTCACTGGATGCGCTTTGCGAGCGCTACCAGGTCAGTAATGCTCACCGTACGCTGCACGGCGCGTTGCTCGATTCGCGCTTGCTAGCCGAAGTGTGGCTTGGCATGACCCGTGGCCAAGACAGCCTGGCCATTGAAGAGGTTTATCCCGCCAGTCAAAACACCCCGACAGAAAAGAAGCAGTTCTATGAGTTGCCCTCAATCGTTCCCAGCCCCGAAGAGATCCAAGCCCACGAGGCCTACCTTGCCGCGCTTGATAAAACCTCAGGCGATCAGACCCTCTGGCGACAGCTCACAGCGAGAAGTGGTTCTTAATATCAGCGCCGTTTTCTGTGACTCGAGTGTCGCTGACCATTCTATCTCTGAGGTTTCTGACAAAAGGATTTCATCTTGGTACACGACCTTTCTCTCTTATTAGGCCGCTTTTTGATGGCGCCCATCATGATGGTGTATGGCACTCAAAAACTACTCGACATTAACCAGTTTTTAATGAACCCTGCTACCAAACGGATGATGGAAGCCTTGGCCAGTGGTGCCCCTGCCCCGATCTGGTTTGCGTACGCCAATGGTGCGTTTCAGTTGCTCGCAGGCCTATTTGTGCTGCTCGGGGTCAAAGCCCGATTATCAGCTGGGTTGGTGATTATTTGGCTGGTGCCGGTCACCTATTTTGGTCATCCCTTTTGGGCAGGCATTCGGCCTGACTTTAATGAAGCGCAGTTCTACAAAAACCTAGCCATTATTGCCGCTTATCTCTTGATCGCTGCCATGGGTGCTGGGCGATATTCAATAGACAATGCGCTAGCTCAAAGAGGTAGATAGTGGGCGGTGAGAAGTGGTTGCTGGGTTCGGTCAGGATCTGGTCTGGGAATGGAAGGGCAACACCCGCGCCGTCAAGCACAGTGAATCAGCGAGTGATGCCAGGGAATTCAGAAAACTCGCCATTTTTCGTGATGGTGGTCACAGACAGGCGCAGTTGCCAGTCGTTTGGTGAGGGCCATGCCAATAACGCTTGCGTCAGTCCACCCCCGTTTTTCCTGGCAATGGCGTCAGCAACATCGCGTTTGATGATGGTCACGGGCGTTTAATCAGCATTTTTCCAAGGCGTCTAGCCCCGCTGCTACCATGCCGTGCACGATGGGTTTAGATTGACTGGCGAGGTCTGCGCGGTAGTCAAACGGATGGTCTTCGTTCATGTAGGTCGAGTGGCACATTTCAAGTTGTACGGTGTGAATGCCGCGGGCGGGGTCTCCGTACTGGCGGGTTATGTAACCGCCCTTGAATCGATCGTTAACAACCCGGGTCAATGGGCAGTCGGTCAAGCTGGTTTCAATGGCTTGCAGGATTTCAGGAGCTGCGCTTAGGCCGCCGTTGGTGCCAATATTTAAGTCTGGCAATCGTCCCGGAAATAAGCGGGGCAATACGGACGAGATCGAGTGCGCTTCCCAAACTAAGACTTTGCCGTGGCGCGCGCGGATGCGCTCGATTTCTGCAGCCAGTCTGTCATGGTAAGGCTGCCAGTAGCGCGCTAAGCGATAAGCACGCTCACCTTCGTCCAATTCTTTGATGGTGTCGTAGATTGGTTCACCGCGAAATGTCAGCTGCGGAAACAAGCCTGTTTTGGTTTGGCCCGGGTAGAGCGTTTCGTCGTTTGGGGGGCGATTCAAGTCAACCACGTAGCGCGAGTAGCGAGCCATCAAGAAATTGGCGTTCAGTGACCGCCCAAAGTCATAGAATTGATCCAGATGCCAATCGGTGTCAGCGAGTTCTCGCCCAAAAGGTGTCATTTTTGCCAATAGATCGGGCGGTACGTCGAGTCCCATGTGGGGAATGGAAATGAGTAAAGGCGAGTCGTTTGATTCAAAAAAATAAGCGTCTGACATGACAAGATGGCCTGTAAAAACGGTGGGCTGCACAATCTGGAACCGATTCAGTTCTTTTGATTCTAAACCAGTGACAGCTTGGTTCGAGCAGGAACACCCCCCTTTTAAGTGCGGCCGTCTTGTTTCAATATATTGAGTTGTCGTCAGTCGGATCAGCGCGGGTTATGTGCACAGTGACGCGTGAGCAGTAAATTAAAGTGAGCCAAGTTCACGCTATTGGTGAAGTCTCCAACTACTTCTTCATCGTGGAGAACTAACCCATGCGGACAAAAACAGTGAAAGGTTTCCTTCATGTTGCATGCTTAGTAGGTGTATTCAACCGGTCGTTGCAACACCTTAAATCGAGGAGGTGTTTATGGGACGACCAGCGGGGTGGATGAACGAGTTAACAGGGCGGGGTGCGATGCACGCACTGGTGTTAGTAACTCGGGTCATCACTCGGCAAATGCCAAAACGCCTCCGAAGTGCACCCATCAACCCCAGAGGCAATGGCGCCTGGAAGTGACCTAGCAAGAGGGTCGTGCCTTACATGCCAAATGGTGTGGCGAGAACAAGTGTGAGTCAGTCGTGGGCGCCTTCCGGTGCAATGGCGACCTATCGCTTGTCGACGAGGACGGTTTGTTTATTGGTTCAGTTGAAGCAGGTCAATTAGAGCTCTACTATTTGGAAACGAGTAAAAGCTACCGGGTTGTCTCTTGTATGGATTTTAAAAAGCTGTAGTAATCATCACAACAGCTAGGCGGGCTTAGCGCTCACCTAGCCTTGGCTCATCATCTACCACTAGGTGTATACTCCAATCCTTGGTGAAAACACCAATCCTGATGCCAGCCATCAGGGCGGTTAGCTCAGTGGTAGAGCACTGCCTTCACACGGCAGGGGTCACAAGTTCGAACCTTGTACCGCCCACCAGTAATTTGTTAAGTAAATCAAGCACTTAGGAGTAATCTTAGGTGCTTTTTTTACGTCCAAAAGTAGTATAAACACCCCATACTACTATTTATATGTTTCCGCGCTGGTTTTGTTAGGTTTACGGGTTGGTAGGTAGGGTGATTAGCGGATGGACTCTGTTGCCTGATTTTGGGGGAGAGCAGACAGTTTCTTGACGCCCTCATCTGAGTGCCCCAACGCGGGCGGCATGAGAGGGTTTTCATTCGCAAAAATACCCATTCGGGGGTTGTAAATATTTATGAAACATAACAATAATGCGGGGGCTGAGTAGACTGTTCTACATCTGCAGTGACGCGCGATAGAGCTGGTCGGCTTTTGAGATCGGTGTTGAGCGCCGAATGGGCGGTTCTACGGGAAAGCACTTTTCTGAGGCAAGTAAACAGATCGTTCCGATTACAACAATTTAAGGAGATAGGCATGAAATTTAAACATACATTGGCGGCCGTGGCCACTTTTGGGGCAATGAGCACGGCTGCATGGGCTGACATAAACATCGGCGTGAACCTCTCGCTGACGGGCGGTGGGGCAGCTTTGGGGCTTCCAATGCAAAGCATGCTTAAAATCTTCCCCCAGTCGATCGCTGGCGAGAAGGTGAATGTGATGATTCTTGACGACGCATCCGATCCGGGTAGGGCAGCTCAAAACGCCCGCCGCTTCGTAACCCAGGACAAAGTTGACGTAATCTTCGGTGCCAATTTGACGCCGACCACCATGGCCATTGGTCCTATCGCGACCGAAGCTAAAACAGTGCAAATCTCTGGGGCTCCCGGCAAAGATGGTGAGTTCGTTTTCATTTTGCCGCAAGGTTTTAACGTGATGGCTCACGCCATGATGCAGCACATCAAGTCCAAGGGTGTGAAAACGTTGGGCTTCATTGGCTACTCTGATGGTTATGGAGAAGGTTGGCTCAAAGCCATGAAGCCAATGCTCAAGGAGGCCAACATCAAACTGGTGGCCGTAGAGCGCTTCGCGCGCACCGATACCAGTGTGACGCCTCAGTCGCTGAAGTTGGTGGCAGCCAATCCTGATGCTGTTTTGGTAGTCGCCTCCGGCTCCATTGCGGCGATGCCTGAGATCGCCCTCCGCGACCGCGGGTACAAGGGCCTCACCTATCAAACACACGGTGCCGCTAGTCCTGACCTGATGCGCATTGGTGGCAAGGCTGTCGAGGGCACTTTCGTTGTATCAGGCCCTGCGATCTTCGCAGATAAACTGCCTGATGGTCACCCGTCAAAGCCGATGTCCAAGGATTTCGCAAAGAAATTCAAAGAGGCCACTGGCAGCGACAAGCTGAGCCCTTTCGCTGGCCACGCTTATGACTTCATCGTGGTGATGGAAAAAGCTGTTCCGATCGCACTGAAGAAGGCTAAGCCTGGCACAGAGGCTTTTCGTTTGGCCTTGCTCGACGCGCTGAATACCATGGGCCGCACCGTGATTTCACACGGCGTGATGAACTGGAGCCCTAGCGACCACTGGGGCTACACCAACGAAACGGGTGTGATGGTTGTTGTGAAAAACGGCAACTTCGACGTGTTGAAGTAAGCAGTAGCGATAGACGGGATCACCATGGACATCACGATTGCAGGCATGCTGGCCGTTGACGGTCTGACCAACGGCGCCATTTATGCGCTGCTTGGTTTAGCCACTGTCATGGTGTTTGCGGTGACCCGCGTCATTTTCATCCCCCAGGGTGAGTTCGTCGCATTTGGCGCGCTCACACTGGCGATGTTTATCGATCACAAGGTGCCCGGAACGGTTTGGTTGCTATTGATCATGGCGTTTGTGGTGGCGCTGCAAGAAGGAGTAGGCGCCCTGCGTGCTGGTGCACCAGCTCAAAAGGTTTTTAACCGCGCAGTCAAGCCCCTGTTGATGCCGATTATGGCGGCGGGTCTTTCAATTTGGCTGGCGCCGTATGAGTTACCGATGTGGTCTATGGTCCTGCTCAGCTTGGCGCTTGTGACCGCCATGGGCCCGCTGTTGTACCGTTTAGCATATCAGTCTCTGGAGTCAGCCAAACCGCTCGTGTTGCTGATCGTATCCGTGGGGGTCCACTTTTCTCTGACCGGTTTGGCGCTGCTGTTTTTTGGGCCGGAGGGCTTTCGTAACCCTGCTTTTTGGGACGAGCGTTTGCAGATCGGTGCTGTACCGATCAACGGGCAAGCGGCCATTATTTTTGCCACGGCATTGCTGTTCATTCTGGCGCTGTGGTACCTCTTCGGCAACACCCTGTTTGGTAAAGCGCTGCGTGCGACAGCAGTGAACCGTAACGGCGCGCGCCTGATGGGTATTTCAACCCACACGGCAGGGCAACTCACCTTCACCTTGGCTGCTTTCATTGGTGCGTTATCGGGCTTGCTCATTGGGCCTACCACTACCATTTTGTATGACTCGGGTTTCTTGATCGGGCTTAAGGGATTTGTTGCGGCGGTTATCGCTGGGTTAGCAAGTTATCCGATTGCTCTTTTGGCGGCATTGGGCGTTGGATTGGTGGAGGCCTTCAGCTCGTTTTGGGCGAGTGCATTCAAGGAAGTCATTGTGTTCGCGCTCATCCTTCCTGCGTTATGGTTGCGTTCTCGCCACGTAACGGACGATGACGAGGAGCATTAAGGTGGGTCCTTTACGTCGATACAACCTGTGGGTGGTTCTGGCCATTATCGTGCTGCTCTCACTGGTGCCGTTGCCTGCTTTCTGGGTTGCACAACTGAATTACGCAGGCCTTTTTGCGCTGACCTGCCTGGGGCTGGTCTTGCTGACCGGCGTTGCCGGGCTTACATCGTTTGGGCAGGCCGCGTTCGTGGGCATTGGTGCCTACACGGCCGCTTGGTGCGCGCTCAATTTGGGGTGGCCTCCCATCGTGACACTGATTTTTGGTGTCACGCTCACGGCTGTCAGCGCTTGGATTATTGGCCGGATCACCTTGAGACTGTCAGGGCACTACTTGCCCCTCGCCACCATCGCGTGGGGACTGTCCTTGTACTACCTCATGGGCAACTTGGAGGCCTTGGGTAAGTACGACGGTCTGATCGGTCTAAACAGCCTGACCTTGTTTGGCGTGGAGATCGGTCAAGGACGAGGCTTCTTTGTGGTCTCCTGGAGTTTGCTCTGGGTGGCAACGGTAGCGCTCACATTTTTGTTGAATTCACGCCCCGGTCGTGCGATCCGCTCCTTAAAAGAGGGGCGGCAAATGGCTGAGGCGATGGGGGTCGACACGTTTGGTTACAAAGTCACCATTTTTGTGATTGCCGCGGTGCTGGCCAGTGTAGCGGGTTGGCTCTTGGCCTATTACCAGCGTGCGGTCAACCCCTCCGCATTCGGCTTGAAGTGGGGCATTGAATACCTGTTCATGGTTGTCGTCGGCGGTGCGGGTAGCCTTTGGGGCGCATGGTTAGGGGCTGGCGTGGTGCGTTTACTGGATGAGCAGTTGCAAGCCTGGTTGCCCCAGCTGCTAGGGATGAGCGGGAGTTTTCAGAGCGTCATTTTTGGTGTGATGCTGGTGCTCATATTGAAGTACCGCCCGGACGGTCTGTGGTCGTGGGTGCAGCAGGGCTTTGGCAAAACCAAGCGTGCACGCGACTGGGATGGGGCCCAAGTACTCGCACAGCGACCGAAGCCCGCAATAGGTGACGTGGTGCTAGACGTACAGAAGATCAGAAAGAATTTTGGCGGCCTGGTAGCGGTGAATGACATCAGCTTCCAAGTGCGTGCAGGTCAAATCGTGGGGCTGATTGGGCCAAACGGCGCCGGTAAGTCGACCACCTTCAACCTCATCACTGGTGCGCTCTCGCTGAGTGGCGGAGAGGTGTATTTTGGAGGCCAAGCAGTGCACGGTTCACACGCCCGTGACATTGCAAAGCGGGGTCTGATGCGCACCTTCCAACACGTGAAGATGATTCCTGAGATGAGTGTGCTGGACAACGTTGCTATCGGCGCCCACTCCCGCGGTCAAGGTGAAGTGATCAGCGCCATGCTAATGCGTAACCGTGACGAAGAAAAATCTATCATGGCCGAAGCCGAGCGTCAGATCAAGCGGGTGGGCTTGGGCGACTGGATGCATGAACAAGCGGCCAACTTGCCCATGGGACAACAGCGTCTTATGGAGATCGCCCGCGCTCTGTGCGCCGATCCAACAATGCTGCTACTAGACGAACCTGCCGCTGGCTTACGCTACCTCGAAAAACAGGAGTTGATGCGTGTTTTACGCCAACTACAGTTTGAGGGAATGAGTATTTTGCTGGTGGAACACGACATGGATCTGGTCATGGACGTGTGCGAACACATTGTGGTGATGGAGTTTGGTACCTATCTCACGCAGGGTACACCCGCCGAAGTCCAAGCAGATCCCAAGGTACGCGCGGCCTATTTGGGAACGGAGCACTAAGCATGGGGGTTCCCATCTTAAAAGTGACCAATATGCATGCCGGATTTGGCAAGGCGGAGGTACTGCACGGCATCAGTCTGGAGGTGATGCCTGGTGGAGTCATCACGGTGATTGGCCCCAACGGCGCCGGTAAATCCACCACTCTGAACGCGCTGATGGGCCTACTGAAGGCGAGTGGTGACATTGAGTTCAATGGTCAGGCCATCGGCGACACCACGCTGGAAGAGCGGGTGATGCTGGGTATTGCGTTGGTACCTGAGCGTCGAGAACTCTTCACCACCATGTCGGTTGCTGACAATTTGCTGTTGGGCGGTTATCGCCCCATGAAGCTCGGAGATCGCCGATGGCGCGATGGATTTGAGCAAGTTTATAGCCTGTTTCCTAGGCTGAAGGAGCGTGAGAAACAGATGGCAGGGACCTTGTCGGGCGGTGAACGTCAAATGCTTGCAGTTGGGCGCGCCCTGATGGGGCAACCCAAACTGCTGATGCTCGATGAACCGAGCCTGGGGTTGGCGCCCCTTGTCGTCAAGGAAATTTTCAGCATCATTGAGCGCCTGCGTGAAAGTGGCGTGAGTATCTTGTTAGTTGAGCAAAATGCCCGCGCCGCGTTGGCGATGGCCGACCACGCCTACGTATTGGAAACGGGGGATATCAGCCTTCAGGGCCCTGCGGGCGAGTTGGCAAAAGATTCCCGGGTGATCGAGACATACCTTGGATCGGGCAAGAACAAGTAACTTGTTGGATTGATGCGTCGCCCATGTTTTGCCGCAGGACGGGGCTATACCGCGCGGGTACATTTTTCGCCAATATTTTGAAGACCTGTCGCTGATTTACTCAGGTCGGTAAATCTTCATTAGTAATCGATGCAGGGTCACCAGCTCGGCTTTGGTCAGTTCGCCAACAGCCTCCTCATCCGATGCCGAGGCGACAGTTTCTGCCTCCTCCATCAGCGTTACACCAGTTGGTGTTAGCGACAGACCAATCGCGCGGCCATCAGTAGGGTGTCGGGTCCGTTTGATGAGATGACGCTTCTCAAAGGTCCGGAGAAACACCACCATGTTAGGGGGTAAAAGGTTGAGTGCCAAGCACAGTTGCCGCGAGGTGACGCCAGGGTTGTGGTGTATGGCTGTGAGCACTGAGAACTCCACAGGATTCAATTCGAATCGGGCCATATTTTCCGTGAATCGCCCTATGATGGTTAGTGTTGCGCGCCTCGTGTTGTAGCCAACGAGTGACTCAAGGGTACTCAGATCAAGTGACGCGTTCATTTTGCGGAAAGCTGGGTGCACATGATGTCGAAAGGCATGTCAAATTCCATTAAAACCACGATTCTAAAGCTTGACCTGGCCCTTAACAACGCTCGTGAACGACTTGAACGGGTGCAGTGCTTCGATCCCACTTCCAGCCGTACTAAATTGATGGAAAAAAGCCGGCCAATTTGCTCATTAGTCAACCGATTTCCGATGAGTCCGGCCATTCTGAACGGACTCAGGTTGATCTTCGTTAAGGGCGACAACACACTGTATTCAAGTAATAAAACACTTGAATACGATGAATACCAAAGACACGGAACCGCTAGATGCCACAACCCTTGCCCAGTTCACAGGCACCGCTCAGTACTGGCGCGTAGCCCGCCAGTTTGCCATCACCGACGGCGTCAAATACCTCGCTGAAACAGCAGCTTGCTTTTGGCTCATAGACGCTGCAATCAGTCACCTACTTGAGATCGGCACCGCAGACTGGTTCGTATTGGTGCGCACCGAAGTGTCGGGGAGCCAAGCTACGATGATCTACGAGGACGGCAACGGGTTAGAGCGCGCTCGTCAAGCCATCCCATACACAGACCTGCAGTTACCCAGTGTGAATTTCTACGCAGTCTGGGACAGCGAGCGCTGGGTCATCATGCTGCCCAGTGAGTACTGAGCGTGGACGCGCAGAACACGGTCTTTCCCAAGCAATACCCCGTTACCCAAGTGGGATATCAGCGTGCCGATGACACCACAACCCTAGCCATCTTCCCAGTCGCTCCAAAGCAAACTTTGCCTTATGCCAACTGCAAAGATTGTGAGCACCATATGGCCAGAGCACTGGAGCCTGATTCCCACGAACGCCACCGCACAGTTCCCCTACAGGAGACGCTGACTCGTATCCCCGGATACCCCACCAAGCTGGTGATCTTCAAGATCCCAGCGTCTAGTTACTGGTGGGTACGCTACTACGCCAATCAGCGCATCTTTAAGCGCACGACTAAGACAGAGGTCAAGCGTGATGCACTGGAGGCGGCCAAGCGCTTTTATGACGACATCAACATCAGACTGCACAACGGCTCCATAGATGCTCCCTTGGACTACAACCCAGCCCAGGTGATGACGTTCACTGGCGTATCCAGACTTCTGGTGGAGAGCGAGGAAGCCAAGTACAAGCGCGGGCAGCTGACCAAGATCAGCTTTGAGAACATGCAGCTTCGTCTTAACAAGCACGTGCTGCCGTTCTTTATGGAAACAGACGTGAACATGATCAACTACAAGATGCTGGACGCTTTTTTGCAGCACTTGAGCGGACCAGACCACAAGCTGAGCGTGTCCACCATCTCAGCCTATATGGGCCTTGTCAGAAAGGTGCTGATTCACGCAGCGCGGCACAGCTTTCTCAAGCACGTGCCAGAGTTCCCGAATGTGGGTGTAGAAGACAAGCCCAGAGGCTGGTTCACGGTCCCTGAGTACAAGACCGTTACAGCCAAGGCTAAGAAGCTGGTGGGCGTGGCTGTGGAGTGGCGAAAGGACGCGTTAACAGGCGAGTCCTACTTCTGTATGCCAGGTGAGGCACGCCGTGCGGATGACAAGTTAGTGCGCAGGGTGCACATGACCCGGGATTTACCCGATTTGATCGTGTTCATGGTCAACAGCTACATCCGCCCCACTGATGTGAAGAACATGCAGCACGGGCACGTGTATGTCATTGACAGAGAGTACACCTACCTCAGACTAGCACTTCCCCCAAGCAAAGGGCACAGCTACGCGATCACGACAATGCCGTGGGCTGTTCGCGTCTACCAGCGCCTGTGCGCACGCAGGGCTAAAGAGCGGGGCAGTGCGTTGGAAATTCCCGCCAATGAGTATGTGTTCATGCCTGATGCACCCAGCAGGGAAGACGCCATGAAGAAGTTGCAACGCCAGTTCGAGGTGGTGCTGGAAATGACAGGGCTTAGGAGAAGCAACACGGGCGAAATCAGATCGCTTTATAGCCTTCGTCACAGCAGCATCATGTTCCGCTTGCTTTACGGACGCGCTATCGACACGCTGACACTGGCTCGCAATGCGCGCACCAGTCCTGAGATGATTGACCGTTTCTACGCTGCACCCCTGCAGGGTGAGATGAATATCGAGATGCTGCAAAGCAGGCGAAACCCCAGACCCTGGGAATAAAAAATGCCCCGTGAGGGGCATTGTGTGCCCCCGTCGCATTAACAGCGACGAGGAGGCGAGATTGCTTTACTGCTGATCAACGGTCTGTGGCGTTGTGCTTTGAGCGGCTTGTGTGTCCGCCTGCGCACTTACCTGAGACTCACCTGTTGGTTGCTGCGTCTGCACAGGTGCGATGACGGGCATGTTGGGTAAGGCATAGCCCTTGTCCCCTGGCTCCATGCCCCAGCCGCTGTTGATCCCTAAGCGCTCGCGGTACTCATCAAGCTTGGCTTGCACTGCATCTAGGTCATCAGGCAAGGATGCGTCTGCGATCGCTGCCAGCACAGAAGCTTCCATCTGCTCACTGACCTGTAAGAAGCGAACGATCTTGACCTCCTGTCCTACATTCACGCAAATCGCGAGGTCAAACGTTCCTTGCTTCTTACCCTCAGGCACGAGATTTAGATACTTCTTGGGCTCCGGCCCAGCCACTAGGTTTGATGCCTTCGCGTTTGCCAGCAATACCTTGCGGGTCAGCGTAAGCTTCGCTGCCTTGTGGTCCTTGATGGCCTTTGCAGCCTCTTCACTTTCCTTGGTGGCTGTGATTTTGCTGATGCCGCCTCTGTCGCGGATATACGCCGGAAGCTCCGTTGCTGTGAGGTTTTCATCAAACGCGATTTGCACCACACGTGCGTAGGTGTATGCCGTTTGCCTGTCGCTTGGAAGTATGAAGCGCACGATTGTCGTGATCCACGGACTGTTGGCCTGTGTTTTGACATCATGAGTTTCCTGGAGCTGATCACGCATGCGTTGCAGCACGTGGTCCCTAAGCGGCGAGCCGTCAATCTGCAGCGCATAGCTGTAGATCGCACCTAGCAGGTCATACAACGCCTTGGTGCCCTTAACCACAAATGTCTGCGTGTACTGATCGTTCAACTTTGTGAGGCTGCCCGCCTGTCCAAGAAGGATATCGACCTGTACGTCGTTTGCGCTCTTGTCACTGGGACGTGAGGTGGGCGCACCGCCCATGACCCGGTTCATCAAAAGGCCAAACTCCATATCATCTGCGCGCGCCCCAGCACTTGGCTGTCCTGTAGTTGCTTGCAGTGTGTTTTCAGTGTTTTCCATAATTTCTCCAATTTTGATAAGTGTTGTGCCGGGCTGG
>CAWUWI010000021.1:0-31130 GCA_963926245.1 uncultured Burkholderiaceae bacterium
GCAGTCGCAGTAACCCCATCCGCCCACATTAACGCTAGCTTCGGCAGAAGAGGCTGAGCCTCTTTTTTTAACGCCCGACGAAAGCTTATCTGCTTGGGTATTCAAAGCGTTGATCATGCGGTCAACGCTTTGAATAGACAACGTGTCACCAGCCCACAGTGGCACCACCACATCTGCACACGCGGCAGCCTGCAACAGGCCCTTCAAAATACCAGCCGGTGTGACCTGTAAACACTCTAGCTGATTGGCCGGCAGGCGCTGCTCAAACACACTCGCAATGCTGTTTTCTGCTTGCTCAGCATCAGGATCGGTGGCAATCACCAATACGGCAACACGGACAGCAGTCGACTTCATTGCTGCCGGTTGCTGATAGAGCTCATACCAATAGGGATAATGCACGAATCCAAAGTTGGCGGGATAGACCCGCTCGTGCGTTTCAATGACGCGCAACAACCCTGCTGGTGGCTCTGACTGATCCTGTCTTGACTGAACGTCACTTAACAGCCATGCATCACGCAAAACAGATGTTTGACTGGTTTCGGAAACACAAATTTCCAGTGGCGAACCTTTAATCGGTTGACCGTCTTGGTTCAGTACTTCTAGGTGATGGCGTTTACCATCCGCCATGGACCATGGCAAATCCACCTCAAATCCGTGACCTTGCTGTGATCGGTTACTCAAAAAACCCACATGTTGATTGGCATAAACGGTTGCGATCAGCGTTTCGCTCTCAACCACGCTAATTTCTTGGGTATTATTGGCACTGGCACCACCAGCACCAATAGAACCACTAGCACCTTTGTCCTTTAACGCCCAACCCACGAGCTTTAAGCCACCCGCGTAATAGACGCGGCTAGCGCCCTCAGCAGCCAGTGCATCACCTTGCTCTTGCGTCATAAGTGCAGCAATATCAACACTGCCAGACAACCACGGGCCTTGGTTAGCCACACGAACACTGACACGGCTGCTGTCTGCTAACCAGCTAGACTTCAGTTCCACCGTAAACCCATGCATCTGCGCAGCCTCTGGGGCATGCATCGCGAACTCATCGGCCCTGGCCAAATGACCAAACACCCCATCAAAACATACTTCAATGACCAAACTCACATCGGGGCGACTGGCGTCATAGACCCAGCCCTGTAACACGCCGTTATAAAGCCCAGTGATTGCACCCGTGATTGCTTCTGTGTCACCCTGAAACGGGCTGGCATTGGCCCGATTGGCCAAATTGGGCGATAGTGTGGTTTGGGGGGTGCTTTTGGGGGTGCTTTTGGGGGAGAGCTTGGGAATTTGTTTTCGCTGTGGCGGCGTTTTAGACACGAGCTTCGCGTCAGATTCTGGCTTGGCTTTGGCAGCTGCTGTGGTTTTAGCAGCGGTCTTAACTAGGGTTTTAGCTGTTGTTTTAACCCTCGTTCTAGATTTCACCGCTGGCTCAGCCTTTTTCAGCATCGTTTTTCTGTCGGACTGCTGACTGCCGCTGGGTGCACGATTCATGCTGTTACACCCACGCTTTGGTTTTGGTCTTGGCTAGACTCGCGAGCAGCCGATTTGTGCAAAGGCTTGCTGGCAAGGCTCTCTATCGCCATCTTTTGCCACTCGGTGGCAGAAAAGACTTCAAACCCTTCGCCATCATGGCTTTCACGCCAATCGTCAGTATGGCGTGTATCAGTATTGCTGGTTTTGCTGCGTGGTGTGTTTTTTTCTAGGGTGACTTGGTGCGTAACACCCAAAAGACGCAACCACTCAGGCCAGCGCAAACCCACGGGGCAAGCGATGCGTGTCGCCAAGCCGGCTTTCTCAAGCAACTGGCTACCAGGGGCGTCTTGACAGATAAGTAGCCGCTCGCCGATTTGATCGGCCAGCGAGACGCCCGATTGCAACACCGGCACGATGGCTGCGGCAATCGATAACCAGGCATCAAGCACCGCGCTTTGTCTCAAGTCGTCGCTGATCACAGCTAGGCCTAGGGCTAGGGATGCTTGTTTGCCCTGTGCTTGTTTGCCCTGTGCTTGTTTGTCCTGTGCTTGTTGGTCCTGTGCTTGTTTGTGCTTTGTTTTTTTGTGTTGCGGGGTCTGTTGTTCTTGTTCTATCTTCAAACCTTGCGCTTGCATGGCTTGTTGAATTGTTTGGCGAGCGGCTTGCAAGGGATCTTGTTGGGAAAATACTTGATGGATGCGATCGGCCAAGGGATAACGTTGACGAATCACGCGATTGTTGTGATTGGCCAGCCACTGTTTGCGGGTACCGAATGATTGACCGCCTTCGTGACTGACAAAGACGTTGGTGGCACCCAGATGTTGCCAACCTTTTTCGCGGGCTCTTAAGCACCAATCGGTTTCTTCGCCATAGCCATCAATCAATGACCGTTCATCAAGATAACCGACTTGTTCAATGGCTTGGCGTTTGACGTAAAAACAAAATCCGCACCCCGCAACCAATACTTGGGGGGGCAGTTGCAAGCGCTTAACGAGATTATCCAAAGCCAAGTGCTCAGGGTCAGATGGCGCGGGGCTTGGTGTCTGGTGACCCGACAAGCTCATGGCTTCGCCGTTGTTAGACCATGGTGTCACGCTCGCAGTCTGGTCTTGGGCATAAGCCACTTTTCGCAAGCGATCAAGCCAGCTGCCACTGACGCGGGTATCGGCATTTAACCAGACCACGTCGCGTTCTTGGTGAAGCGCCATGCCGCGGTTGATGTTGCGTATGAATCCCAGATTGGCCGCGCGCTCAACCAACGTGATCTGCTTGGCTTGAGCCAAGGCCTTTAGCGCTTGAACCAACGCTTGGTCTTGGCTGGCATCATCGAGCACAATAATGTCGTGGGTTGTCTGGTTTAACGCTTGAGCATCCAAGACGCTCTGAATACAACGCAAAACGTGCTCGCGACCCTCATAAACGGGGATAAGCACATCGACCTCTGCGACTGTGCTGTCATCAGCATCGGACAAAACAAGAAAGGGAGATGTGTTTGTGGTTGTGGCCGTGGTTGTGGCCGTGGTTGCGGTCAGTGCATCTTGTTGCCAACCCATGGGTTCGACAGGCGCCAAGGGGCTACCCACGAGTGGCTGTCCATCCGTAAACCGAATCGAAAGATTGGCCAAATACTGTGGCAAGCGAATCTCAAATCCACCGACTTGCTTGGATAAGCCAGCGTCTTTAACAAGCCGATGCGGCGCATCGGCTTGTAGCTGTCCTTGCACGACTCGACCTTGCGCGTCTTCAGTGGCGATGATCAGTTGGCATGGTTCGTTGGGGTGCGCCAGATTAACTGCCCAGCCGAGTACGCGCATACCGACGGCATCAAACCGACATAAGCCTATCTGCTCATAAGATGGCTGACGCTTGGCTGATCGGCTCATCAACAAATCGGCCATGGCACGTAGTTCAGCGCCTTGTATGACCCACGCCAGCCGGGTACGAATCTGTGACAGCACGAGGTCTTGATCGGCAGGATTTATCAAAGCGTTGCTGTCGTGACGACTTGACTGCCCTACCGAACGGAGCATTCGCCAGTATTGCGTCCAGAGGAGGCCACTGTCTGGGAAGATTTTTAAAGCGGCTTCAAGTAGTGATTGGTGTAGTGACTCGTTTGGTGTGGCTTGTAAATGGCTTGCAGTTGCCTGACCTGTTTGAGCCAGGCTTGCTGATAGCAGTCCATACACGTATTCATCCTTGGGTGCGATCGTCAATGCTTTTGCCAAGCAGTAACGCGCAGTGATCTCATCATGCTGTTGTACAAACCGTGTTGCTTGTTGCAACCAATTGTCAAGTTTGCTGATGTTCGAGAGGTTGTTCAAAACGAGTTTGAAGGGAATTCTTAGGATTTTTGAGCAGTGATAAGTGCTGGGAAGGTAATGCTTGTTTTGAACGATGTGCGCTGTGGCGTTGAACCACATTGCGATTAAAAGTCAAAAAAACCAAGGCGCTCAAGCTGTTGGCTAGAACTCATTCGTTTTTTGGGCTTTGGGGGAAATATTGGCACACAGCAGAAAACTGTGGGCATTGGGCCACCGAACAACGCGGCAAGGGAAAAATCGGTTCTTATGCCTAACAGACCAAGGCGCAAGGTGCAAGGTACAACATGCAATATGTTGCTATGGATGACCTGAAGGCACGCACCCGGACACAAACACGTGCCCGGGTGCGCAACTGGGGCGGTGCTGCTGCCCCAGCTAACTGCTTTAGACGATGTCGCCCACCACAATAACGTTGGTGATCGATGCTGCTTCCTCTGAACTAGCGATAGCAGCGATAAAGTCACCGGTGCTAAGGCCGTTGTCAAGGGCATCAACCCAGAACGTGAGACCCGCTTCGTCAGGTCCATCACCAAATGCATTGGTGTAGATCTGAGTAACAAGTTCAGTGTTAGTGCTAATGTCAGCCCAAATACTCGTGAATTCATCTGAAGAAGCGAATTCACTGGCAAGTTGTTCGACAGACACACCCGCCTCGACAGCGTCAAGCCAGAACTGAGCACCTTCGTAGTCAGCAGAACGACCCAATGCAGTCTGATACAGTCGCATCGCATCAGCCGTATCATCGTCTTTTGTGATGATGTAGCTGAACTGGGTAAGTTCAGCTGCTGATTCAGCGATCTGAACCATTTCGACGTTAGAGATGGTGGCGTTGGTCTGATTGCCTAGCGAATCGGTGATAAACGTGCTGTTAAACACAACATCATCACCAACCACACTGACAGTCCAGTTAGAAACGTCACCGGCCAACAACATCAAGTCAAAGCCTGTACCGCCATCAACCGTGTCAAAATTCAACACGCCATTGATGGTGTCATTGCCAGCACCGGCATCGATAGTGTCGTTGCCATTACCGCCTTCAATGGAGTCATTGCCGCCAGATGTGGCCAGTAAATCACTACCACCCATGCCTAATAACGTGGTGTTTTTGTCGCCAACCACTGTGACATCATCATCGCCGTTACCCATTTGGATAACACGCTCAACGGTGTTAAAGCGCACAGTGATATCGGCGTCTGTTTCAAAAATCCAGACCGGGTTGGTTGATTGCGACTCAGGAATAGTCACCTCTACCGGATCTGTACCCGGGATATCAACCACAACAATTTCCGTTTCTTGACCTGCGGGCGACACAACTTCACCCGAACCGTCCCAAGAACCGACAACAACCTCATCGCTTTCCGATGTCACCCCAAGAAGGGCACCGATAGCTGCGATGGTTGCTGTCGAAGAAGATTGCTCTAAATCTTGTCCAACGCTTTCGGCAGTCATTGGTTGATCATATTGCAAACTCATTTCTTACTCCTACTTGTAACGCCCTTCTTAGCCACTGCCTTTTTGAGGGGTGCCTTTTGAGCGACCACCTTCTTGACAGGAGCTTTTTTTACGGCCGCTTTTTGAGCGGGCGCGGGAGCTTTGCGAGTAATTCGTGTGACTTTAGGGTCATCCCAAGCGGAGGCAGCGGTGGACTGAGTCGCGTTGGGGACAATTGCCAATTGCAATGCCACGAGATGCTCTGTTCCCGAAGGGCCAGACATTGAAATGCCAGGTTCAACGGCTAACGGAGGAAGACCCGCGAACGCCACATGACCTGACAATCGAAAATTTTGTGCGTTTGGACCGGTGAGATCAAACACCAGACCGGTAATCGCCTTGGCTTTTTGACGGGTACCAACAAACTGGCCAGACACAGCGCTTGCATAATGCTGCATGCCCTCGACTAACACCCCGTACTGTAGTTGGACGCCATCTGGCAAGCCGACCGGCGACATGGCAAAACCCTCAAGCCGAGAAAACGACGTCGGATCACCGAGCCAGCCAGTTTGACTAGCCACATCACCAAGGCGCTCGATATGCGCAATCTTACGCACCACGATGCCAATTGCCGCTTGAGTTGATTGATCATTCGATTGATCGACGACTTTTGCGCTGGGCTGATTGGCGGCTGGGGTTGCGGCTGCGGTTGCGGCTGCAGTGGCAGTCGCGACGGCTACTACCGAGTGATCTCTAACAGCATGCAAACCGCCCTCTGCGCCAATTTTGTCGATGGTGAGTACTGTTTTATGAAGCTGGTCATGCTTATGAAACTCGGTGATCAAGACCGATGCAGCCGCCGTTTTGACGCGCAGAACGACGCAGTCACCAACCTTGACCAAGGTGTTACGCAACACCCCGTCTCCAGGGAAAAAATCAATGGTGCCACGGCCAACAGGTGTTGAGCTCAGCATCGTGACATTCCCAGGGGCGTCCTCGGCTAGCCGAACGATATACATACCCGGCTGAAAATAGGCCAGTTTAGACAACACATCAATTGCAGGGAGGCTGTTTTTCATTCGTTACCATTCTTTTATTCGTTGCTATCAAATATTGATACTGATCAAGTGAAAAAGTCCTGCTACAACTTTTGAATCGAACTTGCATCGTATCATTTGAATCAAAGAGTTGCCTGTTTGAGAGACGCTTTTGGCGACAAGAATCAATACTCACTTAGAAAAACACAAACCGACTCACTAAAAATTTCGACTATTGACTGGTAGGGACGCTCAATCAGAGGCCACTGACCATGAATTGCTACTAGTTTGCGCTAAATCACGCTACCGCCGATCTTGGCACCCCTAAAACGAGGGCAGATCTGAACCAACTGTTAATTTTAAACCGAAAACATACCAAGGCAAGCAACAGACGACCATCAATGAAAATTATCCAAGCCGGTCGGTTGGCTGTCAGACTGATCAATCAAACCTTGTGCCATTAAAATCACAATAGCAAATCTTTGCACTAAGTATTAAATCTATCTTAATTTTAAAATAT
The DNA here is from genome assembly GCA_963926245.1 of uncultured Burkholderiaceae bacterium. Taxonomy (GTDB): domain Bacteria; phylum Pseudomonadota; class Gammaproteobacteria; order Burkholderiales; family Burkholderiaceae_B; genus Algicoccus. Next base: position 6,786 of record CAWUWI010000021.1, read on the forward strand.
TACTTAGTTAATAAATTAATACTTTGCACAACATCTAGAAATCATACCCAAAATAAGCGCCTAAGAACATGGCAAATCATTGATTTCTAGGTTGTGATCACTAGCGGCGCTGCGCTGAGCAAAGTTATTTGTCTCGAAACCGTCTGCTCGGCATGATCAACGTTCGCGCAAAGCATCTTTTAGGGCTTGCACTGGTTTAATGACATACTCGAGAACTGTCTTTCTACCAGTCAAAATGTCGACGGTTGCAGTCATCCCAGCCTTGGGAATGAGTTTCATACCGTTGCGCTCGATACCTGGATTGGTTATTTTCACGAGCACTCGGTAAAACCCTGGCTCGAAATTGACAGATGTCGAGTCCGATGAACTCCCACCCTTGCTATCCTCAATCACAATGTCAGGTCCAACAAGTGTGACAACCCCATCAAGACTGCCATAGCGCTTGTCGTCGTAAGCACTCAGCTTAACGTTAGCGAGCGTCCCAAGTGAGACGTAAGCGACCTCGGTGGGTGGCATGAACACTTCTACCAAGATATCGTCATCGACTGGCACAATATCCATGATGACCTGGCCCGAGTTGATCACCCCTCCGATCGTCGTGACTGCGATGTCATTGATCACCCCATCAGTGGGTGAATACACCGTGGTTCGCGCCAGGGCCTCTCGGTGACCTATCAGAGTCTCGCTGATTTGACCAAGCTCAGCATCCACTTGTACCAATTCATCACTGGCGCGACTTAGGAAATTGGTTCTTAGCTCCGCCATTCGGCCTTCAAGCTCCGCGGCTTGGCGTTTAAGACGCAAAAGCTCTACCTCAGAGACCACGCCTTGCTTGACCAATGGTGCAGTGAGCGCCACCTCTCTGACTAGGGCAGTGCGCTGGCTCTTAAGCGCAGACATTTGCTCATCCAAGGATCCCCGACGCGCTTTTAAGGCCTGAGTCTCGATTTTGACGAGCTCGGGGTCTGAGAGAACTTCAGGCGGAAAGCTCAGCGGCAAGTTATACGCTTCAGAGCGCAGTCGCATGGCACGCGCCAAAAGCGTCTGCCATTTTTTAAACGCCTCGCGATAGACCGGGCCAGCACGGGTATCATCGAGTTGCAAAAGCACTTGCCCCTTGGTGACGCGCTCACCCTCGTGCACGTTCATCTCACGCAAAATACCAGTCTCGAGTACCTGTATGACCTGCCCTCGGCTTGAATGAATAACCTTGCCGTTGGCAGTCGCCACCTCGTCGAGCTCAAAATAAGACGCCCAGGCCAATGCCGCTGCCACCAAAAGCAACACCAAGTAAACGAGGTATCGCCCCAGTCGACCTGGGTCTTCTTCTAAGGCAGCATAGACAAAATCATCTTCTTCGGTTGACTGATTTTTCTGACTCATGCTGCACTCTCTTGGTCGCTAAGGGTGTTGTCTTTCACGCTCACCAGCCGCTTAGATTGCGCACCACTACGAGAGAGCTTTTGCAAGATCTCGTCACGCGGACCTTGCCTGAGAATTTGACCGTTTTGCATCACCGCAATCCTGTCTACCCAAGCCAAGAGCTGCGGCCGATGGGTGGAAATCAAGAGCGTTCTGCCTTTTAGCCACTGACCCAGTACTTGGATAACGCGTGCCTCAGTGTCTTGATCCATGTTGGCCGTGGGTTCATCCATGAAGACAAAGACGGGGTCTCGCAGCATCATCCGTGCCACTGATAGCAGCTGGCGCTGCCCGCCCGAGAGGCCACCACCAGCTTCGGTGAGCGGCATGTCTAAGCCACGCGGGTGTCCAGCAACCATGGGATAGATCCCCAAAGACGTCAACACTGCCATGATCCGTTCGTCAGTAATCCATGTTTCTGAAAGCACCAAATTGTCACGCAGGCTGCCCATGAATAACTGTGGTTCTTGACCCACGTACCCGATACGGCTTCGGACCTCAGAGGGCTCAATTTGCAAGATATCCAGGTTGTCGATGCGAACACTGCCGCTAGAGGCCCTATACAGCCCAGACATCAGTCGTAACAAGGTACTCTTGCCACTGCCCACTCGACCCAAAAGAGCCATGTGTTCACCAGGCGCCATGGTGAAGGAAACCTTGTTAATGACTGGAATGGCCTGAGGGCCAGGGTAAGCAAACTCTAGGTTGTCGGCCATCAAGTGACCTTCAAAACCCTCGGGTGTGATGTAACGATCCTCATGGTTGCGGTCACGGGGCCGTTGAATCAAGCCATCAAGCATCTCGAGAGCGTTCTTTGCTTGCTGATAGCGTGTCGCAAGTTGAACAATTTGGCTCACTGGCCCAAGGGCTCGGCCCACTAAGATCTTGGTGGCGATCAAAGCCCCGATTGTCAGGGTATTGTCAAAAATCATAAACACACCCAGCACAATCAGTGCCACGGTGGTGGCTTGGGAGAGCGTGGTGGTCAGCCCTGAAACCACGGTATTGATTTTGCGAATCTTCATGAAAGACTGCACCGAGGCCGAATTGGATTTTTCCCAGCGGCGCTGCAGATAGTTTTCAGCGTTGTGTGCTTTGAGCATTTCCAAGTTCAAGAGCGCCTCTACCAGCACACTTTGCTTTTCGCCGGCTTGCTTCATGTTCTCGCGCATGGCGCGCATCAAAGCGGGCTGAACCACAACGGCCAAGATAATCAGAAAAATCACCACGCCCATTGGAATCCAGACCAAGGGCCCGGCAATCAACCAAATCACGAATAGAAACAACGCCACAAATGGCAAGTCAGCCACCGTGACAAACAAGGTCGATGACATGAAGTCACGCAATGCATCGAAATCACGCATCGAGCTGGCAAAGATCCCAATGGATTGAGGCCTATGATCGAGTCGCACCGACATGATTTCACGCAACAGTGTGGCATTAACCGCCAAATCGGCGCGCTTACCACCCTCATCAACCAACCTGGCTTTGAGCCAGCGCATACCAAACTCGAGCACCATGGCAATTGACACACCAATGGCTAGGGTCCCTAGCGATAACGTGGCTTGGGTTGGAATGATCCGGTTGTAGACCGTCATGGCAAAAAACACCGTTGCCAGCGTCAAAATGTTGGCAACCACGGTAGCAACCATGGCTTCATAGTAAAAGCGGCGAAACCGCCACATGGTGTTCCAAAACCAGCTAAATGCCTCGTTTTTTAAAGGCAATAGGGCTTGCTTACTGGCCTTGGGTTTTAACTTGACGATTAGCGTCTCGTCTTTGAGCAAAGACTTGAATTCCTCGATCGGCAAGTCATGAGAGCGCATGCCCGACTCGGCAAACAGAACCGTAACCACCCCATCTTTAATGCTGCGCACCACTGCTGCACGGCCGTCTACCAAGGAAGTGATGATCGGCATCGAGTAGTTGGGGAAATCAGTGGCTAGGCGTTTGGTCCAAACGGCTTGAAAACCGTAGCGCTCGGCCACAGCGGGAACTGCTGTCGGTGGAATATGGCCTTGAGAATCAAGTGCAAACCCCGACTTCAAAGTCGACATGGGCACGGGATGCTCTAGCAATTGCGTGATCAATGCCAAACAGACGAGCAATGGATCGCTTTGGATGGGCGATTCAGTGACAAGCTCAGGGCTAGGTGAGTCGGTGGGTTTCAAATGGTTACCTATGGCTGCTGTGGCTGGGCAAGACGAAAACGCGCTTATGGTTTAGGCGGCACTGCGAAGATCGGTCGACGATCAATCGTTGCCTGTTGTTGGCTCGTTGGTTGTTTTGTGCTGTTGTTTGCGCTTTTACCTTGATAGGAAATGGCCAAGCGGTTCAGGATCGCTAAGATCTTGGCTTTGGCCGTGCGCTCTTGAAAGCTCGAGTTAGTCACATTGACTTGATACGAAAAAAGGTTGTCTTGGATGGTGAGTAAATCAAGCAAAGACCGACGCCCGACCCTGAACTGCTTGTCATAGCCAGCCACGAGTTCTTTTGCGTTTTTGACTTGGCGAGCACCCAAAATCATTCTCTGTCGTGCGGTCAAATACTCAGACCAAGCACCAAGAAGATTTTCTCGCAGGGTAATTTTGGCCTCTGTCAGGCCCTGCTTGGCAGCATCAAGCTCAGCATAAGCGCTTCTGGTGCCGCCGTAGGCCGAGCCACCGTCAAAAATTGGCACCCTGACATTTAATTGGGTTACGTAGTCGCCCTGCCCGGTGCCTTGACTGGCTTGGCGCTGGTACGAAAGATCGACTGTTGGTGAGAATCCGGACTTGGCGTTCAACACGTTGGCTTTGGCTGCGTCTATCTCTGCCAACTGCTGAGCAATCACAGGGTGAGCCTCAGTGATCAAGGCGATCAACTGCTTGTCAGTCGCGGGCAGGTCACCCGCTATCTTTTCGAAACCTGAAGGGTGGCGCGGCAACGCACCGAGCAACATCCGACGCAAGCGTTCGGCAGCGATTTCGCGCTCTGAACTGAGTTGTTCGAGGGTCAAGCGGGCATTTTCCGTGCGGACAATGGCTTGCGTGACGTCGATTCGGCGACCTTCATCCACGCGGGCTATTTTTGAAACATCACTAGATAGGCGCTCGTGCGTGACCACATTATCTTGCGCCAGACCGACTAGCGCTTGAAGTCTCATCCAGTTCAAATAAGCCTGCACCACCAGAAATGCCACTTCATCGCGGGTGATTCGCTCACCGTGACGTCGGCTATCATGCACAGCGCGCGCGCGATCGACTTGGGATTGAATACGCCAGCCCGACCAGATATTGACGTTGACCGCTGGCGATTGAATCCAGGTATCGTTGGGCTGGAACGCCGTTGGGGTTACGTTACTGTAGGCACTGTTGGTACCTTGCCATGATACTTGAGGCCAATGTTGACCTTGTGCCTGGGTAATCTGATATTGCGCGGAATCAACACGGGACTGTGCAGCGATAATAGATGGGTACTGGTTTAAGGCAATTTGGACCGCTTCTGGGAGGCTTTGCGCCAGGCTCAAGGCAGGCGTTACGCAAAAAAGCATCAAAGCCAATTGTTTGATAAAAAACCCAGAAAAGTACTTCATGTCACTTCGCAAAACTTATCCACCTTTGAGGCACGTCTTTTTGCTGGTTCAGGTTGGAATAACCCGAAAAATTCAAGAAATCTCGATATCAAAATCTATACCAGCAATCGGGCACAAAACCTTGTGTCCAAGAACCAAGACCGCAAATACAGTAACCAAGAATTGATGCCGCAGGACCTATAACTGCTAACCCATATCTGAATACCAAAAAAAATCTAAGTAAAACACAGCCCTATTATGTATTCATTTTACACAAGGGCCTTTGCAAAACAGTGACTTTTACCCATTGCCGATCCAACGATTGGCGTGCAGCACATCTTTGGCTTACAGCCCCTCAAAACTAATCGTGGTGTCGTCAGCCAAAAAGGTCAACTCCGGTTGCTCGGAAACCTGCTGATTGGACATGGCCGCCCGCTTCAAGGCAGATTGATACTCTTTGCTAATTTGACCCAATAGCGCCAAGTTCTGAATGGACAGCAATTGAGCGTAAATCAGCGGTAAGGCCCCTGCCTGATGCAACGCACCTAGAATCGGTGCATCGAGTTGATTAAAGGCCTCTTCGTCTACCCGGTATAAGCCAGACAACATGGCTTGTTTGGCTGACTCATGGTCTTGTAACTTAATTGACCATTCCGTCAGAAGCCCATGCTCATCAAGAACCGCGCAGAGACGACGAGTGGCTTGCAGGTTTTGAAAGTGCTGCCCCAAAAAGCTCAATATCCCAGAAACCACTTCAGAAGGGTTTGACTGTGCATCAAAGAAATGATCGCCCTCACTGTCTGAGAGTAAGTCGCTGGCGTCGTCGCAGCAGAGCACTTGCTTGTTGTCCTCCATCGAGGCCAAAACAAATGGCTGAAATCGGTAACAAATCGGAACATAGCGACCAACCCAGCGTCCACTGGGCAACACGAAAAGATTTTTTTTTGCACTCAAGCCTTGGAGTGCGACAGGCATCCAATCGTCTTTGACCTTTGCAAAACCGATCGGCAGGTAAAGCATGGCTCGTGTGACTTCGCTTAAGGCCAGCGGTGCAACGCTGTCTTGACCTGCAAAGTGATAGTTCAGATTACGTTTGAACCGCTTATTGCCGAAAAGCTCTTTGGTGATGGGTATGATTGCCATAAATCTCCGGCGCTTGCGCCAATTTTCCCAGATACAAACGGTTCGTCTAAAAAAGTTAGCTGACGAAAAGTTGGCTTTGAAACAATTAGTTTGTATCACTAGTGCCATGCCATCGCTTCGCATCAGTGCCTATGTGCAACATAGAATATCAAGACTGACACGAAAACCTACACCAGATAGCTAAGGAAGGAATTCGTCATTCCGATGAAAAATTCTGAAGCTCTGTTTCAGCGCTTAATTGAAGGAATCGATCTAACTGCCAACGTGGATTCGAGTATATGAGAAGATATTAACCCAATCAACTGACGCAGTTATTAACCCTTTCAAACCAACCCAACTTGGTGTCTTATTAAAACTCTGAGTCTCATTGTACGTTTTTTAATTAAACTTACCTTAACCCCAGGGACAAAGGAACAATACGTTATGCTTATTTAAAGACTGAGACGGCAATCGCTAAACAGGCCCTCACTAAACAGGCCCCAAAGCGAGCCTATGAAATGATTCGCTCTTTCTCTCTGTTGAAGCCTTTTACGATTGACGAACAAGTCACTACCGAACTCGAACTGCTGTCACCGAGTCAGCGATGGCTGGGCATAAAACCATGAAAATATTGTTTGTGCATCAAAACTTCCCAGGACAGTTCAAGCACTGGGCTACCCAAGTCGCTGACGACGCAAGCAACGTAGTCGTCGCCCTGACACTGAATGGCTTTAGTGGCATGCCTGGCGTTAAGGTTATTCAATACAAACTGGCGCGTAGTTCAACCCCCGGGATTCACCCCTGGGTGGCTGAAACAGAAACCAAGGTCATTCGTGGTGAAGCCGCCATGCAAGCCGCGCAAGGTCTAAAACAGCAGGGCTTTACGCCTGATTTGATCATCGCGCATCCGGGCTGGGGCGAGAGTTTGTTTTTAAAAGACGTGTGGCCAAACGCCAAGCTTTTGATTTACTGCGAATTTTTTTACCTCAATGACGGCGGGGACACTGGGTTTGATCCGGAGTTCGCTACGCGCGACGATGGTGACTCGCGTCGTGTTCGCATGAAAAACGTCAATAACCTGCTGCACTTCCAAATAGCCGACGCCGGGCTGTCACCCACGCACTGGCAAAAGAGTACTTTCCCTGAGCCTTTTCGTGCCAAGATCGACGTGGTGCATGACGGCATTGACACAGCTAAGGCGCGACCCAATCCGAAAGTCAAGGCGCAGATTGGCAAGCGCATATTGACACCCAAAGATGAAATTATCACCTTCGTGAACCGTAACCTAGAACCTTATCGTGGTTACCATATTTTTATGCGTTCATTGCCCAAGATATTAAAGTCGCGTCCTAATGCTGTTGTACTTATTGTGGGCGATGATGGCGTTTCCTACGGTGCCAAAGCGCCGTCAGGCAGTCGTTGGAAAGATATCTTTTTTAATGAAGTCAAAGAACAGATTGACACGTCGCGCGTTCACTTTTTGGGCAAAGTCGCCTACGATCAATTTATTGCTTTACTGCAACTATCGACCGTACACGTCTATCTCACCTACCCGTTTGTCTTATCTTGGAGCCTGCTCGAGGCCATGAGCTGTGAATGCGCCATTGTCGCTAGCGACACCGAGCCGCTGCAAGAGGCCATCCAAGATGGAAAGACAGGATTGCTAACACCCTTTTTTGACCATGATGCCCTAGCCGATCAGGTCATTGGACTATTGCGCAATCCGACCAAGAGAAAAATGCTCGGACGCCAAGCCAGGCAATTCGCCATCACTCACTACGACCTTAAAACCGTCAGCCTGCCCAAACTCTCTGATATCGTGCAACGGTATCGTTAGCTTTCGGGGGCTAAGGGATTTGCTTGGCTTTATGTCACCTCTAGATCATTGAAAATCACCATGTCAACAGACTTCTATCGCGCTTTTGAAGACAAGTTTCGCGGCTCACGCGAGACGATACGCTCCCGACTGCAGATCTATCGACCACTGCTCGAAGGGCTGGTTACACATGCGAGTTCGCGCGAGGCCATCGACTTGGGTTGCGGTCGTGGTGAATGGCTAGAGTGGTTACGAGACCTTGGTTTTGCGTGCCAAGGCGTCGATCTCGACGCGGGCATGTTGCAGGCTTGCCGTGCAATTGACTTAAACGTGCAAGAGCTTGATGCTATTGAGGCGTTGAGAACACTGCCTGCCAATAGCGTGGCGCTGGTTTCGGCTTTTCATTTGGTTGAGCACATGGCGTTTGATCAAGTGCTCGAACTGATCAAAGAGTCTCACCGCGTACTGGTGCCGGGGGGATTGCTGATGATGGAAACGCCCAACTCAGAAAACCTCGGGGTGGGCACTTGGAACTTCTATCTCGACCCAACGCATCAAAGACCGATACCGCATTTGTTACTGGAATTCAGCGCGCAGTTTGGCGGGTTTGAGTTCACGCGCATTATGCGCGTGAATGAAGACACGCAATTGGCTAGCCGACAAGAAGTAGGACTCATGGATGTCCTCTGTCGCGCAAGTCCCGATTACGCTGTTATTGCCATGAAGGCGCGCAATGACACCAAATCCGTTGAGGATGTCTTTGGGGAGTTCTTAAGTCAACCTCATGGCATTTCACTTGAGAGGCTAGCCAATCGATACGATGACAAGTACAGCGGTGCAATCCGAACCCTCGATGCAGAATTGTTTGCCGTTCGTGCTGAACTCACCAGTATGCGGCAGGCCGAAGAGAAGTTCTTGCAGCAATTCGTGAGCAACGACGATAACGAATCTGGCGTGAGTCTAGAAAAATTTGCCCGCACGCATCGAGCCATCACTAGCCGCTTAGACCGCCTTGAACAAACCATTGAATTACAAACCGTTCAATCCCAAGCAATCCAGACCCAATTAGGTACCGCATTAGAAGCCGCCGAGCAACTGCAGCAGGTGTATCAAAGTCGTTCATGGCGTCTGAGCAAGCCCATTAGACTGCTCAGTCTTTTCGTTGGGCGCATCAAACAAACCTTTACACGCCGCAGATAAATATGTCGGGCCTTGACCATCGCATGGCGACCCCAACTTTAGCTGCCAACTTACCCAAAGCATCGCTTGTGAGAGGCGTTTCGGGTGGTGATCGCCAGCGACTCAATGAGGGCGGTCTCTCACCAAACGTTGCTCGCACCCGCCTGCTGCTCGATGTCACAGCGACCGAGTCGAGTCTTTTGAAAACCGGTATCCAACGCGTCACCTTGGAGTTATTCGTGTGGCTTGTGCGACTGCTGCATAGTAACAACGAAGTTATCGCGATCTATTTAAAAGAGTCCCAAGGGACGATGAAACATTTTCAAGCCAATACCTTTATGCATCGGGTCCTTGGCATGCCTGGCAATGAACCGACCGATGATCGACTCGTCGCAAAAGCCGATGACACGATACTGCATCTTGATTTGGCGACAACCCCGGTTTACCGCGCATGGTGTGAGGGCACATACGCGAACTATCAAGACCAAGGCATTCGGGTGTTCAGTTTGGTTTATGACTTGTTACCCATTCGCCTACCTGATTGTTTTCCGCCTGGGATGGAGCAACACCATCGAAACTGGCTTCAAGCGCTTTCAAGCTTTGATGGGGCCCTATGCATTTCTCAAGACGTCGCGCAAGATGTACGCACTTGGTTTGAAGAGCATCATCCCAAAGCTCACTGCCAATCGATTGATTGGTTCGAACTAGGCGCCGATATCGGTACTTTCGATCAATCGCGCCAAAGCATTGATTCATCTGGACCCATCAAAACAATCAGCGCAAATAAGCCCAAACGCTTTGGGCTAAATAAGGCCAAGACCTTTCTCATGGTCGGTACGATTGAGCCTCGCAAAGCCTATGCCGATGTGCTTGATGCATTTGATGCGTTATGGCGCCAAGAATTTGATTTCCGACTTATTTTGGTGGGTCGAGATGGCTGGACACACCTGCCTAAAGAACAACGTGAGGCAATCACGCAAGTCACCGATCGACTCGACACGCACAAACAAAAGTATCGAAAGCTCGTCTGGCTATCGTCAGCCGATGACGATCAACTGGCCTTGGCTTACCGCCAAGCGGACTGCTTAATTGCGGCATCGTATGGCGAAGGCTTTGGCCTGCCGATCATTGAAGCGATCAGCCGCTCAGTGCCGGTATTGGCTCGGGACATTGCCGTGTTTCGTGAAGTGGCAACAACCCAATCGAGTTTCTTCACGGCAGGCAACTTGATGCAGGCGATTGCCAACTGGCAGCCACCACCAGACTCATCCCCACCACGGGCCCACACCACATGGCAAAACAGCACAAAGATGGTAATCAGCTGGCTACAAGCCATGACAAAGCAGCCCGCTTTTTAATCACTGCAACCTGATCCGCATGACCAGCTTGCTATGCACCAACACCTACCAGCCTGTGATCATTATTGAGTGCGCCTACTATCGATATTTAGATCTATAACCTTTGAAGCCCAATGATTGCGACCATTTCATTGAAAAAAAAAGCGACAATCACAAATTACCCCAAAAATATACTTAATCAGTGATCAATAACCGAGGGCTTTGGTTCTCGGTCTGCACAGTTGCTTGGATCCATCACTTTCGTTTGCTAAATGCTGAGTTTTTATTTTTTTCAAAAAACCGCTGCACGCTGATGTTAGCCAATGTATACAATACCAAATCTTGATCAGGAATCTTGTCTTTGTCTGTCATTACCATTCCTCTTTTTCCGCTGTCGCAGCCACTATTTCCTGATAGCGTCATGCCGCTGCGTATTTTTGAGGTTCGCTACCTTCATATGATCAAACGCTGTCAGCGTGAAAAGACGCCCTTTGGGATCATCGCACTACGACAAGGCTCTGAAGTTCACAAGCCAGGCCAAAGCGAGTCAGTCCAAGCCGTGGGTTGCTTGGCAGAAATAACTGATGTCGCCGAAATTCAGCCTGGATTACTTTTTATTCACTGCCAAGGCACACAACGCTTTCGCATTCAGGCCAACGAGCGAGGTGCCTATGGACTTTGGCACGCGCAAGTCACCTTACTTGCTAGCGATATAGCCACTGATATTCCGCCTGATCTTCAATCCTTGGCTGATGAACTCGGCGCACTCATTGCCGGCGCCCAAAAAAAGGGCGTTGAAGCCCAACTACCCATCACCCGTCCTTACCGACTAGATGAGTGCGGCTGGGTTGCCAACCAATGGGCCACCTTGCTGGATGTAGACGGCAACACCAAAGCCGCCTTGCTGGCAGAAGAGGACTCTCTTACGAGACTGACTGAAATTAAGCTGTTAATAAAGCAAGCATAGGCAAATAGATTGCTGGATTTCCATGTTGCTGACGACAGCGCGCGTAGGCTACAGTTCACTGATCGCAGAGCATGTGTCAGTGGTGTAACGTGACAAGAGGCTTTAATTGAACAAACAACCCTCAACCCTCGATCAGTACCCTTTCATCCATTCTACTGAGACCCGTTGGATGGATAATGACGTATACGGTCACGTCAACAACGTTATCTATTACTCATTTTTTGACACCGCCGTTGCTGTGTTCCTTACCTCAAAAGCTGGTCTAGACTTCATCAACGGCTCATCCGTGGGGTTGGTCATTGAAACCAGCTGCACCTATTTCGAAGCCATCGCCTTTCCCGACACCGTGCACGTTGGTGTCAGGGTCGCCAAACTCGGCAATTCAAGCGTGCGCTACGAGTTGGCCATCTTTAAAAACAACCAAACCACCGCCAGCGCCCAAGGCTACTTCGTCCACGTCTATGTCGACAAACAAACCCAACGTCCTGTACCAATCCCTGAACAAGCGCGAACTGCACTGAGTACTATTTTAAAAACCGAATAACGCTATGTTGAATCAACCAATGGGCGCAGCGCTGAAATGTGGGATCAAACAACCAATATCCGCGCGCTTATGCCAACCCATCATTCACTTTTCTCACTCGCCGCCAAGATCTTTCTTGCCAAACGCAAGTGTGGTGTATCGAGCATCTTCCCATCTAGTGTTGCCACCCCGACCTCTCGACTGGCTTCAAAGGCACCCACGACCTTAGCCGCCCATGCTTGAGCGTGTGCGTCAGGGGTCATCGCCTCGTTGATCACGGGTACTTGTACCGGGTGAATGGCTGCTTTGGCAGAAAACCCATCCCTAAACGCTTGCTTGGTCTCATCAGTGAGGGCTTCGATGTTGTGAATGTCAGTGGGCACGGTATCGATCGCTGCGACACCGGCAGCGGCTGCCGCCAACAAACAACGGGTTCTGGCAAACGCGAAGGGCGCACTCCACTGATTCGATCCCTCAAACTTATTGGCGAGCGCCCCAATATCCCCCGACAAATCCTCAGCGCCCCACATCAGGCCTTTCAAGCGAGTGTTAACCGAGGCTGTGGCATAGGAATCAAGCCCTGCCAACGAGCCGGCAGTCTCTGTCACGATTGGAATCACACTGGTTTGGTTGATCTGGCCAGATTTGGTGGGGTACACGGCTTCAAACGCCTGTAGATAATGCGTGAGCTGTGTCAAGTCTTCTGCATGCCGACACTTGGGTAACACCACGCCCGCCGGGCGCATGGGCATCACGGCAGCGAGATCGGTCAACATCATGCCTGTATCGATCGCGTTGACACGCACGTATAGGATGGGTTTGTGAGCACTTTGATTTGTTTGGCTTTCAGCCACCGCCTCACTGGCCAAAAACCCAACCAAGATTTCGCGAGCAGCGTCTTTTCTGGCCAGTGAGACAGCATCCTCAAGATCAAAGATCAACACATCAGCTCCTGAAGTCAAAGACTTCAGGAGCTTTTTTTCGCTATCAGCAGGGACAAATAACAGTGAGCGCATTTGAGGACTCCGAGGTCTGGTGTATTTTTGTTGTGATTGGCTATGGTCGGCTTTGGTCAACGACGTATCACTGTCGTTGGCACTCTTAAACAGTTGTTCAAGGCTGTGTTTCAATATTTTTGTTACCGTAGCATTTTAGACAACAGGACTGATTGTGAAACTGGTGACATGGAACGTCAACTCGCTTAAGGTACGCTTGCCCCAAGTGCTCGACTGGATGGCCGTTAACCAGCCAGACTTTTTGTGTTTACAAGAGCTCAAGCTCGAGCAAGACAAGTTTCCGCTCGCGGCCATTGAGGACACCGGCTACCAAGTCGTCTGGGCAGGACAAAAGACCTATAACGGTGTGGCGATCATTTCTAAGCTGCCGGCAACAGATGTCGTGGTCAACATTCCTGGCTTTGAAGACCCACAGCAAAGAGTTATCTCAGCGTCATACGTCACACCGATCGGTTCTGTGCGTATCGTCAATGCTTATTGCCCCAATGGTCAATCGCTGGATTCAGACAAGTATTCTTATAAGCTGGCTTGGTACGGGGCTTTTCATCAATGGTTAAGTACCACCTTGGCCCAGCACCCACAGTTGGCTGTGCTCGGTGACTACAACATTGCGCCAGCTGACGCTGACGTTCACAACCCGGACCGCTGGAAGGGTCAAGTTTTGGTGTCAGAACCGGAACGCGCCGCTTTTGAAAAGCTTTTGGCCTTGGGGTTGATTGATTCGTTTCGCCTCTTTGAGCAGCCAGAGAAAACCTTTAGCTGGTGGGACTACCGCCTAAACGGCTACAAGCGCAACGCCGGTTTGCGTATCGATCACGTCCTCTTGTCTGAACCACTCAAAGCACGATGCCTATCCTGCGTGGTCGACAAAACGCCGAGAGAAAACGTTCAACCGTCAGACCACGCACCTGTGATGGCACAACTATCGTTTGATTAATTGGCGTTCTCGCATGCCTGAAGGAAGGCGAGAAAGTCAAAAACTGCGTTTCGGCTAACGTCCATGCGAGACGCAACCTCACTGCCAGAAAAACCGAGTGCTTTTTTGTAGCGTAACCAACCACGCTTCTACGGGTTTTTCAAGGACTTCAATTCGCGTGCAGCGTGGATAACAATCCGCAATACTGCTGGTGCTTACATGGTCGGTCTGACCATTAAAACCACATCTAGCTACTCATGCGCCCCTACATTGACCGGTAACTAATGAGTTACACCACCCGATTCTTTTGATAAGAGGAAAGACAATGACTACCGACTTGAACCGAGACCTTTAAGCTGACTGAACCAGCGCTCAAGACGACCAGAATACGCAACAGTCAAACAGGCTCGCGGATCTATTTCCCGTTAATTACGCTTCAGATGAGCTCGAACCAAAGTCTTTGCTGAATCGGTCGATCTGATGCATACGCTCATGCAAAATCGTCACAACACCAATGCCGCCGTTAGGCAGGTATCGCCAATGAAAAAAGTGACGTTCATAACGAAAAAAATATCAACCCAAGACTCCAAAATCCGCGGAGATAGGTTTGGACAACAAACCATGAGATGCGATTCGATTCGATCAAAAGCGCCGAATAACCCTAATATGTACTTGTCACCCTAGCGCTTGCCCTACTGCTTTTTTGTGTGCGATGGTCGATATCGTCAATACGGCGGGATGCCGCTTCTTGGATACGAATCGACATCGTCTTAGCTTCTTTTGTGTTGGTTGCGTTATATGACAGCCGCAGCAGATAGTGGTTTGTACGAGTCATCAGGCGCTGAGAATGCATGCACTTAATAATGCATGCGCTAATAATGCATGCGCTAATACTGCCTTTAATTGCTGAAAAGCCATTTCCTGCGTTCGCTCTTTGTCTCGCCAAACCAAATCACCAGTTTGCTCTGTGCCTTTATCATAGGAGCCGTCGTTGCCAACATTCATTCCAAAAAAAACTCACCCAGCGCGCCGCCTCAGCTGACCGTTAACGTTGTTGAGGCCATGATTAATCCTCCGTTTTGACTATTAATTACTCGCCTCTATCGTATTCTTTTTAATGTAAATTGAATACATCGACAAACCAGCACTTCTCACGGAAGAAGTCAGTTTTTTCACGCTGTGCGTTTTAAACCAGCTTGGCCATCACAGTGCTTTTTAGGCAGGTTAAGCCAAACCGCATCTATCTGTTCAATAGTCCAGATCTTTCCCAGCAACTAATTGGTTACACCATCCAATTATTTCAAACGATACCAATTAATGATATTGCGACTGTACCAACCCTCAAGCACAGTGAGCAAGCGTCTGCAAAGGCTTCTAGACGGCGCTGGCGTCGTTCGACGGCGAGGACGATCAAGTTCGCCTGCTGGTGAACGACCCAGCCCAGGCTTCCGTCTCCAACCTGGTTAACAGCCTGAAAGGTGTATCAAAACTTATGATTCGATAAGAACGACTATCCACACATTCGAAAAAAATCAATGGGATGACGCGCTTTGGTCACCGAATTACTTTTCAGTTAGCTGCCATGGCGCACTCATTGCAGTTATTTGAAAGCACATCGAACAGCGGCAGACTGCGCACCAAAGGCAAAGGCTTATTTGGTTACCTGCTCTGCTTTTTCTTCAGGCTGCGCTTCATCGAGCGGTGCCAACCATTCGTGGGCTTTGACCAATTGTTGCAGGGCTCGCCGTTGCACGCTGATGCGGCGCAAACCAATTTCCATTGATTCCACCCGGCAGTGACCAACCGCACCGGCTGTAAGCAAAGACTGCTTCAGTCGCTGATAGGCGTCTTCAAGCGCTTTCTGTGCTGTCAGTGCTTGGATGACTTGGTTATCCTCTTGCTGACTCAGAGACCCTGTCAGCATTTGCTCAGCCAATTGCGACACGCATTGGGCGTAATGCGAGTATTCATGGGTGAAACGAGCATCGGTAAAAATATCAGCTGACAGACTCAACGCCTCATTGACGTTATCGACCGCATTCTCCAGGTAGCGCCTGACGCGTAACAAACGAGCCAACCGCAGGCCGGTGGGCTCATCCATGGCATTACGACTCATCTGATCAATAAAATCTTCACTGGCTTTAAGCAGCAGCGACAGATCAAGCGCGCGTTGAGCGTTAATTACCGCGACGGATTTGGTTGTTTGATTTTGGGTAAGAATGGGGGTTTGATTGTGCTCAGTTTTAATACTGTCAGCTGTGTTTTCGCCTGCTTTATCAAACGTCTCCCTGATAAACTGCCACGCCATCTTAAGCATCCGTTCGAGTTCAAACGCCAGTGCTTGGGCCGCCATTCTTGGCACGGGCAGCGTGGTACGGTCCAAGAACTCAGGTTTGGCAGCTTGATCCTCTTGGGCAACAAACCGTTGCTCAAGAAATTGCGTCATGAGCGACGCCAATGGCCACATTAACAAAATGCCCAAGGCATTAAAAGCGGTGTTGAATATGGCCAATGTCATCGCTGCTGAATCACCCCAATCGAGCGTTTCGCGAAAGCCAACAATAGCCGGCAGCAGCCAGGGCAAGATCAGTAATGCCGCAGTGGCTGTTAAAAGATTGAACAAAACATGGGCACTGGCCACCCGACGGGCATTGGGGGTGGCACCGACGCTTGCCAACACCGCGGTCACCGTGGTGCCGATGTTGGCACCGATCACCACGGCAGCCGCACCATTCAAATCAATAAGACCGGTTTGCGCCGCGGTCAAGGCAATCGCAATTGATGCACTTGAAGACTGCATCACCGCTGTCATCACCACACCAGCCAGCAGTTGCAGCAAAATAGCAGTCACGCCCTCGCCTTGTGGAATCTGCCACTGCGCGGACATCTGCGCAAAACCCAATTGCATCAGCACAATGCCGTAAAAGAGCAAGCCAAACCCGGCGACAGCTTGGCCGTAAGCGCTCAAGCGCTGACCCAAGCCTGCCAACTTCATGGCCACGCCAATGGCAATCATCGGCAAAGCCGCTACAGACAAATCAAGCTTCAAACCGGCCACGGCCACTATCCAGCCAGTGGCCGTGGTGCCTAAGTTGGCACCAAACAACACCCAGATCGCGCTGCCAAGCGTCAAAAGGCTGGCATTAACAAAGCCAATGGTGGCCACCGTCACAGCGCTCGAGGACTGTACCAATGCAGTTGTCACGGCACCCGACAGCAAACCACGCCAGCGTGTGCGCGTGGCCTGCTGCAAAATCGTCTCTAATGCTCTACCCGCGGCCAACTTTAAGCCCTCTGAGAGCATATTCATGCCCAGCAGAAAAAGCCCTAAACCACCCAGCAAAGCCGTCCATTGCACTGCCATCGTATAATCGCCTGTGTTGACTAATTAGTAGCGCCAGATTTCCAGCGTTTGATTATTCACACTGTTATTCGATTTTTTGCCCAATGTGTTGACCAACTTACTCTCAAATGGTCGCCTAGCTCAACCGTGTTTTTTTGTGGTTTTGTCCTAAGACTCAGTGTTCTTTCTCAGTGGTATTTGATCGGTGTGCCAAACCATTGAGACAATAAAAAACGAGATCGAAGTCCTCAAGCGATGCGCCAAACTTAATTTTTTATAGATTATTCCCTCCACCACTGTAATGCTACCCATCACGCCCTTGTAAATATTGAAAACCGCCACCTCGCTGGCATAAACGGCATCAAGCTTGAAGTTATCAGTTTTTGGGACGCTGCCCCTAAAACGCCACTGACTTCTATGTTTCGCACAAGTATCGCAGCCCACCTATTTTTCCTTGACTCAATAGGACCGAGACCTGTTGCTGCCTTAAGAATTGATGGCGACTGAAGTGGCTTGTCTTTTTTTGGTGAGTGAGCACACGGCTTTTTAGGCCGTACCCCCATCATTTTCTATTTGTCTTTTTTACCGAAGGTTTTATGAAATCACTCTATCAAGACTGGTTCTCTAACGTACGCAATGATTTGCTGGCGGGTTTGGTGGTGGCTTTGGCTCTCATCCCCGAGGCCATTGCGTTTTCTATTATTGCCGGTGTCGATCCAAAAGTTGGGCTCTATGCCTCGTTTTGTATTGCCACCGTCATTGCTTTTACGGGTGGTCGCCCCGGTATGATTTCGGCGGCCACTGCAGCCATGGCGTTGTTGATGGTGACGCTGGTTAAAGAACACGGCTTGCAGTACCTGTTGGCAGCAACTGTCTTAACCGGCGTGCTTCAAATCATCGCTGGCTATATTCGGCTTGGCGCACTGATGCGGTTTATATCCCGCTCGGTGATCACAGGCTTTGTGAACGCATTGGCCATCCTGATTTTTCTGGCGCAAATGCCTGAGTTGATTAATGTCACTTGGGTGGTCTACGCCATGACGGCTGGCGGCTTGGCTATTATTTATTTGTTTCCTTACATCACGCGGGCGGTACCTTCGCCACTAGTCACCATTGTGGTGTTAACCGTGGTGTCGCTGATCTTGGATTTGGATATCCGAACCGTTGGTGACATGGGCGAACTACCTGATAGCCTGCCGTTTTTCTTGATACCTGACATTCCATTGAATTTTGAGACTTTACGCATCATCTTGCCTTACTCGCTGACAATGATGGTGGTGGGTTTGTTGGAGTCGTTGTTAACGGCCACCATTGTGGATGACTTAACAGATACCAAGAGCGACAAAAACCGTGAGTGTGTCGGCCAAGGGATAGCTAACATCACCACGGGTTTTATTGGTGGTATGGCAGGTTGCGCCATGATCGGGCAGTCGGTGATCAACATCAAATCCGGTGGCCGCGGCCGTTTGTCAACGCTATCGGCTGGCATCTACCTACTGATCCTCGTGGTGTTCTTGGGCGACTGGGTCAGTATCATTCCCATGGCTGCTTTGGTGGCGGTGATGATCATGGTGTCCATTGGCACTTTCAATTGGGACTCAATTAAAAACCTTAAAGACCATCCAAAAAGCTCGAGCATTGTGATGTTAGCAACGGTCTTAGTCACTGTGCTCACACACGATTTGGCCAAAGGTGTGTTGGTGGGTGTGTTGGCATCGGGCTTTTTCTTTGCCGCCAAAGTTGGCCGGATTCTGGCAGTACGCTCAAAAGTTGAAGACGAGGGTCGACAACGCGCTTATGTGGTCACGGGTCAGGTGTTTTTTGCATCGGCTGAAGCCTTTATCAATGCCTTTGACTTCAGAGAAGTGATCGATAAAGTCACGATTGATGTCAGTCGCGCCCACTTTTGGGACATCACGGCAGTCAGCGCATTGGACAAAGTTATTTTGAAGTTCAGACGGGAAGGCACCGAGACCCACGTGATTGGCTTAAACGAAGCGAGTGCCACCATGGTTGATCGATTTGGCGTGCACGACAAACCGGACGCTGAAGACAAAATGATCTCGCATTAGCGCATACCAACGGCTATTGGATCACCACGGGTTGTGCCCCATGACTGTTTTATAGAGTGAAGACTTATGAATAGCACTGTTTCATCTGGATCGGTTGTATTAGCGTGTACAGATCAATCGGCGTATGCCAGCCATGTGACTGAATACGCGACTTGGGCGGCCAAGCGACTAAAGATTGGTTTGGAATTGCTGCACGTGATTGACCGCAACCCTGAGTTGGCGCCAAGTCAAGACCACAGCGGATCAATTGGTGTCAATGAACAAGAAAACTTACTCAAAAAAATCGTTGATGAAGACGAACGCCGAAGCCGCGAAGCGCGTGAATCAGGGCGGCAGTTTTTGAATGAATTACGTTTAAGGGCCCTGTCACTTGGACTTGAGTCTGTTGACATGCGCCAACGCCATGGCGGACTGGTGGATAGTTTGCTGGAATACCAAGAAGGCACCCGCCTGATTGTGATGGGGCGACGTGGCGAATCTTCTGGCACCACGCAACGAGACCTCGGTCGAAACCTTGAGCGCGTGGTGCGCGCCTTAAACCGACCAATACTCACGGTGACTGATGCATTCACCGAGCCCAAACGGCTGATGATCGCCTATGATGCGGGCCGCGCCGCGCGCAATGCTTTGGACATGGTGTGCACGAGCCCAGCATTTAAAGGGGTGCAATGCAGCCTGGTGATGGTCAAAGAAAGTGAGTCGCGCGATGCCGCCAAACAACTTGAGCTAGCACTCAGCCGCCTTCAAGCGGCGGGTCTGACGGCGGATTCGCACCTATTGATTGGGGACTTTGAAACCATGATGACGGGCAGCATTAAAGAACTTCAAATCGATCTGCTGGTGATGGGCGCCTATACCCATTCACCGTGGCGTAGCCTTTTTATGGGTAGCCACACCACTGACCTTTTGCGTGCATCTCGAATCCCGACCCTGTTGTTGCGCTGATGTATTGCGCCCCAGATTTTGCAATCTGGCGCGCCACATCACAACAGCTTGGGATCCAGTTTTCGCACTTCTGGTGCCATCTTTAAAAGCCTATCGGCCCGCTCTGGACCTAGTCAAAAAAGTGGACAAATTCTGTCTCTAAAGTATACTTTTACTTTAGGAAATGAAAATAGCACAAGCTATCAGTCCCCAGAAGAAGAAGGAATGCATTGATTACGCCCTTGCTCACCCCGAAATCGGAACGGCCAAACTGGCTGCTGACTTTGGGATCGGCCACTCAACATTATCGGGTTGGTTGAAAAAAGCTCGGCAACAGGGCGTTCAAGGTGCCTCGCGGTCCTTAACTGCTGATCAACAGCGCATCAAAGACCTTGAGAAAGAGATTGCTCACCTGCGCGAGGTCAACGAGATCGTAAAAAAGGCGCATGTGTGCTTTGTCAACAATCCAAGTCGATGAGGTACACGTTCATGGCGCAGCATCTCAGTTCGTATCGCGTACCCGCGCTGTGCGAGGCATTGCAGGTTAGTCGCAGTGGCTTTTACCGCTGGAAAAGCGTCAAGCGTGAAGTTTGTGCAGTCGATAAGGCTGTTAGGACGGCGTTCGCTCACCATAAGGCCCGAACGGGCGCGCCATGCTTAATGGCCGACGTCAGGGCCACGTGGGTTCTTGTCAGCGAGCGTACCGTTGGAAGATCGCTTCGCCAAGCAAGGCCTGAGATGTCGTCATAAGCGCAAATTCAGGCACACCACTGACTCAAAGCACAATTTACCGATTGCGCCTAATTTGCTAAACCGTCAATTTACGGTGAGTAAACCCAACGTCGCTTGGGTTGGTGACATTACCTTCATTCAAACTCAAGAGGGGTGGTTGTACCTAGCCACCTTGATCGATTTATTCAACCGACAGGTCTTTGGTTGGCAGGTCAGCACTAGGATTGACCAAGTACTTGTCAATGACGCTTTAACGGCAGCGCTCACCACGCGTGGCAAACCAAGTGGCGTGCATCGTGCACACTGACCGCGGCTCACAGGGTGTATTCAAACGGTCGTCGCAACACCTTAAATCGAGGAGGTGTTTATGGGGCGACCAGCGGGGTGGATGAACGAGCTAACAGGGCGAGGAGCGATGCGCTTACCAGGTGCACCGTCACATCGCAGGGAAATTGAGTGGCGGTTCTGGGAAAAAGTCGCGACAGGTCTTTGAGTTTATTGTGATTTATTACAACCGAGTCCGCAGGTACTCGGCCAACGGCTGGTTCACAGCAGTTGAATTTGAACGTCTGTATCACCAAAAATTAGAGACGACTGCTGTCCATTAATTTGACTACGTCCATCCCACACAACCGGTAACCCAATCCGATCGCTAAGGTAATCCAAGTCTCGGCAAACCGTCGCCCGCGAAACCTCGACCGACTCACACATCTGCTACATCGTGACGCTGCGGTTTTGGCGAAGCAGCGACTGGATTTTGTAAAAGCGCTCGGTTCGATCCATTTGAGATGAGTCCGGTTAACAGTTGCTAAATCATACTAACTTATATTTAACATGGTCGCGTTCACCATCGACGCTATCGTTCAATCAAAAACAAACCCTCATTGCCTAGGGGCAATACCTGCGCGTTACCGCCACTAGGCTCAATAACCGTATAGCCCGACGAGCCATTGGAAATCACCGTGGTAACCCCAATTGGCCCACTTGGCCCAATTGCCGTCACGCCGCCAGCGCCATTGGACATAACGTTGGTGACGCCACGCGGGGAAATCACGGTGTAGTTACCGTTTCCGTAAGACGTCACATTGGTCACACCACGCGGTGAGATTACCGTGTACCCATTGTCCCCATTAGGTGTAACCGTGGTTACGCCGCCTGGGCTATAAACCGTGATGGGACCGCTTTGAACTGGAAAAATCTGTGCTTGTAACGGTGCGCAGATCACTAGGACACTCAACAAACCGCTGATCTTGATGGCTTTCATGACTCACTCCTTTTGGCGTGAGTCCCGATCATGGCAGGCTTACTGTCTCACCAAGTGAGACTATAGGTCAGTCGGTTAGACACTCAACCCTTAGACGACCGCGTTTCAATCACCGACCCAACCCGAGTTATTGAAGACGAGATCGAGCGAGCATCGTTTGCTGATCACCGGCGATGGGCTTGGCCAAAAACTCATGCTGAAAAATGGCCATCCGGATCACGTCGCGGTATTCACCGGCCGAAAAATACTCTTTGACCAACAAGCCTTCTTTCTTAAAGCCGATTTGCTCGTAGACGTGAACCGCTACCGTGTTGTCCACATCTACCACCAGATAGACTTTGTGCAGGTTCAAAATCATGAAAGCGTATTCGACCGCTAGCCTTGTGGCCGCTTTTGCGAACCCTTGACCTTGGAATCCCGGGGCAATGATGATTTGAAACTCAGCCCGGCGATGGATATGGTTGATGTCGACTAACTCGACCAACCCCACGGGCGCGTCATCAGACTCAGCAATGAAGCGTCGCTCAGACTGATCGTGAATGTGCTTTTCATAAAGCTCAGATAGCTCAAAAAATGCCTCGTAGGGTTCTTCAAACCAGTAGTGCATCACCGATTCATTATTGTCTAACTCATGAACAAACCGTAAATCCTCACGCTCTAATGGGCGCAGGTGTAAAACCATTGACTCAGACAAGGTGATTCCTTAAGGCGAGCCCGCGCGGCAACCACAGGTTTACCGCGTACGCAAAATTATCATTTTACCCGCCAAAGCATAACGGCTGCTTGATGGGGCATGAACGCGTGAAGATCATCGGCCAGAGTAATGGTGTATTCCCATTACATATTTTAAGGAATACCCGCGGTACTGTGAATCAGGATCCAGTTATAATTCATTCTATTGCAGAAATAAAAAGTTGCGGTGAATTGCAAAAAAAATTTTATGTTGAGTGTCGCTGTCAAATACAATGCCCTAGAACGAACAATTTTTTGAACAGCTGGCATCTCCCTGACCTATCTTTGGGTCTCAAGCTAACGCCTTCCCCTAAAAATTACTGAGAAAAATCATGAATTCAAGAATTTTAGCAATAACTATTGTTATGGGTGCTAGCTCACCAGTAATGGCTCAGTCTGCATTTCAAGGCTTTTATGGGCAACTAAGTACGGGTTATGAAAACAATAGCACCTCGGGTCTAAGCTCACCATTAACTGGGTCTGATGGCGTACAGACGGAGACTCTTGGAAACTTCTCAGCATCTAATCAAAGCTTTGGTGGGGTACCTTTAATTGCAGGTATTGGCTATAACTTTGCTCTCTCACCGAAGTGGTTAATTGGTATTGGTGTTGACTATTCACTCCTTACTCAAGAATCGTCAAGCTACAACTATAAATTATCGGCACTTGACCCTGATAATGATGGCCTAAGTGCGAATGGGGCTAAAATCAAAGCCTCTAATCGGTTAAACATTTTCATTACTCCAAGTTATGCTATTAGTGAAGATAAGCTAGTTTATTTTAAAGCAGGTTATAGCTCTATTAAAGTTGATCACACCGCTCCTAGCAGCCTTTCAAATGGTGTTGACACACTATCTTTTGTTGGAACTGGGTTAACATCTAATCAATCAAAAACCCTTAATGGTTACATTCTCGGTCTGGGGTATAAACAAATTATCAAGGGCGGCTTTTATGCATTCGCTGAAGCTAATTATATGAACTACGGTAGCCAAGACTTTGGCTATAGTCGATCGTTTGAAGGTGTCACACTCAAAACTAGCACCAGTAGTAGCTTAGACTCTTACCAAGTATTGGTAGGTGTTGGCTACAAATTTTAAAAAAGCCTGTCAATTAGTTTAGTTACGCTGACCAGTTAATAGCTTCAGAGTAGCTGTATAACGTTAGCAGACTCAAGGCTAACGCTATGTGTTTGTATAAGAATCATAAAACACCTATCGTTAGCCTAGTAAACCCCTAAGGTGGACCCTGTCGTCAAGACATAATTTGACAGGGTTTAAGCCTCATGCAGTTCTTTAACTGCAGCGCAACAGCTTTGCCCTAGAACAAGACCTTAACTCTCGCACTGACCATCTGGTTGGTGTAGCTCGTGCTTGAGAAGTCGATGTCGTAACGCACGTTCAGCTCCACGTCCTTACTTATTTTGCCGC
>CAWUWI010000022.1:0-161322 GCA_963926245.1 uncultured Burkholderiaceae bacterium
AAATGGTGTTGCCAGGCGATAACGTGGGCATGACCGTGAAATTGATTGCACCAATCGCTATGGAAGAAGGCCTGCGCTTCGCTATTCGCGAAGGTGGTCGTACCGTTGGCGCTGGCGTCGTCGCCTCGATCTTGAAGTAAAAAAGGTGGCGATCAACTTTGTTGATCGCCGACCCATCGTTCTTTGGAATTTAAAATGAAAAATCAAAAGATCCGTATTCGCCTCAAGGCTTTCGACTACAAACTGATTGACCAATCAGCAGCCGAAATTGTTGACACGGCAAAACGTACAGGCGCGGTTGTGCGCGGCCCAGTGCCACTGCCAACACGGATTCGTCGTTACGACTTACTTCGCTCACCACATGTGAACAAATCATCGCGTGATCAAATGGAAATGCGTACACACCAACGTTTGATGGACATTGTAGATCCAACAGATAAAACTGTTGATGCGCTAATGCGCCTTGATTTACCCGCAGGTGTTGATGTTGAAATTGCACTTCAATAAGCTAGAAAGTCCGTTTTGCCTTGTGCACCGCGGCTTTTACGTGATATGATCGCAGACTCACTTCAGAGTGAGTCGAAATAGTTGTCTAGTATTTTGTAACCTTTTTGTTTACTAAAATGACTAGATTTTGATTAAGCCCCGGCCAATCGAAGTCGGGGAATCGGGTAAAACCCGGGAGAATATGATGTCGAAACCGACGCCTACGCCAGCCGCGCACCGGCTTGGCTTGGTGGGTCGCAAGGTCGGCATGACTCGCGTTTTCACAGATGATGGAGAGTCCATACCTGTGACAGTGCTTGACGTGTCAAACAACCGAGTGACCCAAGTAAAGTCGCCAGAGAATGACGGTTATGCCGCTGTTCAAGTGACTTATGGGACCCGTCGCGCTTCACGCGTGACCAAGCCACTAGCTGGACATTTCGCCAAAGCTGGCGTTGAGTCTGGTAGCATACTCAAAGAATTTCGCCTAGACCCAACGCGGGCAGCTGAATTCACACTAGGTACAGTTATTGCTGTTGAAAGTGTGTTTGAACCTGGCCAGCAAGTTGATGTGACAGGCACAACAATTGGTAAGGGTTTTGCTGGCGCTATTAAACGTCACCACTTCTCTTCACAACGCGCCTCGCATGGTAACTCTGTGTCTCACCGTGCTCCTGGTTCAATTGGTCAGGCGCAGGATCCCGGCCGTGTTTTCCCAGGCAAGCGGATGGCAGGTCATTTGGGTGACGTAACACGTACAACTCAAAACCTAGATGTCGTTCGCGTAGATGCCGAGCGGGGTTTGCTTTTGGTCAAAGGTGCTGTACCTGGCCACGCTGGTGCAGACATTATTGTCCGCCCAGCTGTCAAGGCTCAACCAAAGAAAGGAGCTTAACGAATGGACATCAAGCTCCTTGCTGATAACGGCACAAGCTCAGAAACATTCAGTGCGCCCGATACGGTTTTTGCTCGCGATTACAATGAAGCGTTGATTCACCAAGTGGTCATTGCCTATCAGGCAAATGCTCGTTCAGGTAATCGCCAGCAGAAAGATCGTTCGGAAGTTCGTCACTCCACAAAGAAGCCATTCAAGCAAAAAGGCACCGGTCGTGCCCGCGCTGGTATGACTTCGTCGCCGTTGTGGCGTGGGGGTGGTAAGGTATTTCCTAACTCGCCTGAAGAGAACTTCAGCCAGAAAGTTAACAAGAAGATGTATCGTGCGGGTATCCGTTCGATTTTGTCTCAGCTGGCCCGCGAGAACCGTATCTCAATTGTCGATGATTTTACACTTGAGGCACCAAAGACAAAGCTAGCAGCTGATAAATTGCGTGGCCTTGGACTTGAGTCGGTTCTAATCATCACAGATGCAGTTGACGAAAACGTATATTTAGCAACACGTAATTTGCCAAACGTTGCCGTGATTGAGACTCGCTATGCTGATCCGCTGTCCTTGATCCACTACAAAAACGTGTTGATTACAAAGCCGGCAATTGCTCAACTTGAGGAGATGCTCGGATGAATAACGATCGTTTGATGCTTGTTTTAATTGCACCTATCGTGACCGAAAAGGCCACTTTAGTTGCAGAAAAGAACAACCAGATTGTGTTCCGTGTTGTACAGGATGCAACAAAGCCCGAAATCAAGGCAGCAGTTGAGATGTTGTTCAAAGTTGAAGTGCAATCTGTGCAAGTGCTTAATCGCAAAGGCAAAGAAAAACGCTTCGGTCGCTTCGTTGGTCGTCGTCGTAACGAACGTAAAGCGTACGTTGTGTTGAAGCCCGGACAAGAACTCAACTTTGCGGAGGTCAATTAAATGCCTTTGTTAAAAGTTAAACCCACGTCACCCGGTCGCCGGGGAATGTTAAAGGTTGTCACTCCGAATCTGCATAAAGGCGCACCAGTTGCCTCTTTGATTGAAAAGCAAATTCGAGGTTCCGGCCGTAATAACAACGGACACATTACCGTACGCCATCGTGGCGGTGGTCATAAGCAGCACTACCGACTCGTGGACTTCCGTCGTAATAAAGATGGTATTCCTGCAAAAGTTGAACGTCTTGAGTATGACCCAAACCGCACAGCTCACATTGCTTTGCTTTGCTACGCCGACGGTGAGCGTCGTTACATCATTGCACCCCGTGGTCTGGAAGTCGGGACAACGTTGGTTTCAGGTATTGAAGCGCCAATTAAAGCAGGCAATTGCTTGCCGATTCGCAACATTCCTGTTGGAACAACGATTCACTGCGTTGAAATGATCCCTGGTAAAGGGGCGCAAATGGTTCGATCAGCTGGCGGTTCAGCAGTTCTGCTAGCTCGGGAAGGCACTTACGCTCAGGTTAGGCTGCGTTCCGGCGAGGTGCGTCGCGTTCACATTGAGTGCCGCGCAACAATCGGCGAGGTTGGTAACGAAGAACACAGCCTTCGCCAGATTGGTAAAGCCGGCGCAATGCGCTGGCGCGGCATTCGCCCAACGGTTCGTGGTGTTGCCATGAACCCGGTCGATCACCCCCACGGTGGTGGTGAAGGTCGTACGGGCGAAGCACGAGAGCCAGTCAGCCCATGGGGTACACCATCGAAGGGTTATAAGACCCGTCGTAACAAGCGGACGAACAATATGATCGTCCAGCGTCGCAAGCGTAAGTAAGAGGCCGAATCATGTCACGTTCGATCAAAAAAGGCCCATTTGTCGATTCTCATTTACTGAAAAAAGTTGATGAGTCAATTGCCGAGAAAGGGAAGAAGCCGATCAAGACCTGGTCGCGCCGTTCAACAATTTTGCCCGAGTTCATCGGGTTGACTATTGCCGTGCACAACGGTCGTCAGCATGTTCCCGTCTACATAAACGAGAACATGGTGGGACACAAACTCGGTGAGTTCTCGTTGACCCGTACATTCAAGGGTCACGTCGCTGATAAGAAGGCGAAGAGATAATCATGGAAACACAAGCGATTATTCGTGGGGTGCATATTTCTGCGCAAAAGACACGATTGGTAGCGGATTTGATCCGTGGTAAACCAGTTGCGCAAGCGCTGAATATTCTCGCCTTCACTAACAAGAAAGCCGCCGGCATTCTTAAAAAGGCAGTGGAATCCGCAATTGCCAATGCTGAGCACAATGATGGTGCTGACATTGATGAATTAAAGATCACCACAATATATGTTGATAAAGCACAGTCAATGAAGCGGTTTTCTGCTCGGGCCAAAGGCCGGGGCAATCAAATCGAAAAACAGACTTGCCATATCACTGTCAAGGTCGGCGCTTAAGGAGTCACGATGGGTCAGAAAATTAACCCGATTGGGTTCCGTCTCGCAGTTACCCGTAATTGGGCCTCACGCTGGTATGCCGCCGACAAAGATTTTGGTGGTTTGTTGGCTTCGGACATTCGGGTACGCGAATATCTAAAGCGTAAGCTCAAAAGCGCATCTGTTGGGCGCGTTGTTATCGAGCGTCCTGCGAAAAATGCACGCATCACCGTTTACTCAGCACGCCCAGGCGTGGTTATTGGTAAACGTGGTGAGGACATCGAAAGTTTGAAGTCCGATTTGCAACGACTAATGGGCGTTCCCGTTCACGTCAATATCGAAGAAATTCGTAAACCTGAAACGGACGCTCAGTTGATTGCTGATTCAATTGCTCAGCAGTTGGAAAAGCGGATCATGTTCCGCCGTGCGATGAAGCGTTCCATGCAAAACGCCATGCGTCTTGGTGCTCAAGGTATTAAGATCATGAGCGCTGGTCGTTTGAATGGCATTGAAATTGCACGTACCGAGTGGTATCGCGAAGGTCGGGTTCCACTTCATACGCTGCGTGCCATTATTGATTATGGAACAGCTGAGGCCAACACAACCTACGGTGTTATTGGTATCAAGGTATGGGTCTACAAAGGTGACATGTTGCCTAATGGTGATATGCCAGTTGAGACGGTCGTTCCCCGTGAGGATGAGCGTCGCCCACGTCGCGCACCACGTGGTGATCGTCCAGATGGTAAGCCGGGCGCTCGTCCTGCAAGCCGCACTCGTGGACCGCGTAAAGCACCTGGTGCTGATGGTGCTTCACCAGCACCAGAGGTGTCGGCCGCTCCAGCGTCCGTAGGAGAATAAAGATGCTGCAACCATCACGCAGAAAATATCGTAAAGAGCAGAAAGGTCGCAATACTGGTTTGGCCACTCGTGGCGCCAGTGTTTCGTTTGGTGAGTTTGGTTTGAAAGCGACGGGCCGTGGACGTTTGACAGCACGTCAAATCGAGTCAGCACGTCGTGCAATCAACCGTCACATCAAACGTGGTGGCCGTATCTGGATTCGTATTTTCCCAGACAAGCCGATCTCACAAAAGCCCGCTGAAGTTCGTATGGGTAACGGTAAAGGTAACCCAGAGTATTGGGTCGCTGAGATTCAGCCTGGTAAAGTGCTATATGAAATGGAAGGCGTCAGCGAGGAAATAGCAAGAGAGGCGTTTCGCCTAGCTGCCGCTAAGCTGCCGATTTCCACGACCTTCGTCTCGCGCCAGTTGGGCGCTTGAGACGGTATCTAAAGGAATCGACATGAAAGCAAGTGAACTCCACACAAAAGACGTGGCCGAGCTGAGAACGGAGCTTGATAGCCTGTTGAAGGCACAGTTTGGGTTGCGGATGCAAAAAGCAACCCAACAGCTCTCCAACAATAGCGAGATTAATAAAATGCGTCGTTCTATTGCGCGCGTTCGCACCATTCTCACTCAGAAAGCTGGAGCCTAATAGATGACTGAAGCCCAAATCACCACAGTCAAGCGCCAACGTAAGTTGGTTGGCGTAGTGGTCAGCGACAAGATGGACAAGACGATTGTTGTGATGGTTGAGCGTCGTGTTAAACACCCCCTTCTCGGTAAGGTGGTTATGCGTTCTGCCAAATATAAGGCACACGACGAGTCAAACCAGTACAAGCAAGGCGATACTGTTGAAATCGGCGAAACCCGTCCGATTTCAAAAGATAAGTCTTGGTCTGCTATCCGATTGGTTGAAGCCGCACGCGTTATCTAAGTTTTTGATATCTTCCTCTGTAAGCATGTAGCATTGAGTTCAAAATAAAAACGCGACCTAGGTCGCGTTTTTATTGCTTGTACAGAAAAAATGTCTTAAATATGAGTCACAAATTTTGTAACGAGGTATCCATCGAACGTCTCGCTACCGCCTTCGCTACCAATGCCGCTGTCTTTAATGCCACCAAAAGGTGTTTCCGGTAACGCACTGCCAAAGTGATTGATGTTCACCATGCCAGCCTCGAGTTCATTTGACACTCGTGTTGCGGTTTGAAGTGAATTCGTAAACACATATGATGACAAACCAAAGGGAAGGCTATTAGCCCGAGTAACGACTTCATCGATGGTGTCAAAAGACACTATTGGAGCAACAGGCCCAAAGGGCTCTTGAGTCATTAGCATGGCGTCATCTGGCAGGTCAGTAATAACTGTGGGTGGAAAAAAGAATCCTTTACCTGAAATGGGATCACCGCCTAGCAATATTTTGGCACCACGGCTTCTTGCATCCTCGACAAAACGCTCCATTGCAGGTACTCGCCGTTCATGCGCCAAGGGGCCCATTTCAACGCCCTCATTTAGCCCATCACCGACTTTAATGTTAGACAATGTGTGTGTAAAAGTTTCTAAAAACTGACCATAAGACTTCTTTTGTACGTAAAAACGGGTTGGTGAAACACAAACTTGTCCTGCGTTACGAATCTTAAACTTAGCCAACATTTGTGCTGCACGTTCAATGTCTGCATCGTCAAAAACCAAAACGGGAGAATGACCGCCTAATTCCATCGTTACTCGTTTCATGTGAGCGCCTGCGAGGCTTGCGAGTTGTTTACCAACAGGCACCGAGCCGGTAAAAGAAACTTTGCGCGTAATTGGTGACCTAATGAGGTAGTCTGAAATTTTTGGTGGGTCACCCCATACAAGATTTAGAACCCCAGGAGGAAGACCTGCATCATGAAACATTTGTGCAATGGCCATAACAGCACTTGGTGAGTCCTCGGGTCCTTTAAGTACTAGTGTGCAACCAGCACCGATGGCTGCAGCAACCTTCCTAATTGCCTGATTGTAGGGGAAGTTCCAAGGTGTAAATGCAACACAAACGCCAATGGGTTCTCGCAATACAAACTGACGAACATTGGGTTGACGTGGAGCAATCACACGTCCATAAATACGACGACATTCTTCCGCATGCCAGTCGGCGTGGTCAGCGCAAGAAATAAGTTCTCCCAAAGACTCTGCCAACGGTTTACCTTGGTCAAGAGTCATGTTTCGAGCAATTTCAGGCGCCCGCTCACGCGTCAGTTGAGCAACCTTGCGTAAAATAGTTGAACGCTCTGATGGCGATGATTTTTTCCAGGAAACGAAAGCGCGCTCGGCTGATAGAAGAGCAGAATCTAGGTCTTCGTTGGTTGCATGTGGTAAGTGGCCTAAGATTTCACTGTTTGCGGGGTTGATAATTTTTTGGGTCTGTCTTCCCTGTGCCTCAATAAAGTGGCCATCAATATAAAGTGCTAGCTTCTGATACATGGTTGTCCTGAAAAAGTCTTGATAAAATATTCTTGTGATAATAGCCTAACGAACAAGACTACTTAGCGGATCATAAAAGGCGGTAATCAATCAACAAAAACCCAGTCTTAAACACAAAAACAGGTTTTTAAAGAGGCCTTAAGTAAGGGAAGACAATAGTCACTTGCGTAAAGTAAAAATTCGTACTATGATGTACGACTTTCCTTGATTAACAAGAGGAAAAAGTACAGTTTGCTCTAAATGTTGCGCAGTACGTATTAAGTATTACCCAGTATCACTTCTTAAAGTCTTTTTTTATCAAAATAAAGAGACTTTAAGGGCAAATAAACAGATTTCGACCCAGGGTATAAAAGCCTGACGGGACCAAAACTGATTCAAACGTGTCATGCGATGAGTTAAGTTGGAACAGGAAAAATCATGATTCAAATGCAGACCACGCTAAATGTGGCCGACAACACCGGTGCACGCTCTGTCATGTGCATAAAAGTGTTGGGTGGCTCAAAGCGACGTTACGCCGGCATCGGCGACATCATAAAGGTAAGCGTTAAAGACGCCGCACCACGTGGACGTGTCAAGAAAGGCGAAATATATAATGCCGTCGTCGTTCGTACAGCCAAAGGCGTGCGTCGTAAAGATGGTTCATTAATACGCTTTGGTGGCAACGCCGCGGTTTTATTGAACGCAAAATTAGAGCCAATCGGTACACGAATCTTCGGGCCTGTCACACGCGAATTGCGTACAGAGCGCTTCATGAAGATTGTGTCGCTTGCGCCCGAAGTTTTGTAAGGGGCAGAAAATGGAAAAAATACGTAAAGGTGACGAGGTCATCATGCTGACTGGACGCGATAAAAAGCGTCGCGGTACGGTGCTCGCTCGTGTTGACGTTGATCACGTGTTGGTTGAAGGTATAAATGTTGTGAAAAAACACACACGTCCAAACCCAATGCAAGGAACAACTGGCGGCATTACAGACAAAACAATGCCCGTTCACATTTCTAATGTGGCGATCTTCAACCCCGCAACTGGCAAAGCTGACCGTGTAGGCATCCAAGAAGTTGAAGGGCGAAAAATTCGCGTTTTCCGCTCGAGCGGTGAGCATGTTGGTGCGAAGGCGTAAGGAGCTCAAAAATGGAACGAATTCAAGAGCTGTACCTCAACAAAATTGCACCAGCTTTGGCTGAGCAGTTTAAGTACAAGAGTGTCATGGAAGTGCCGCGTATTACCAAAATCACCTTAAACATGGGTGTCTCAGAAGCGGTCTCTGACAAGAAAGTTATCGAGCACGCTGTGTCTGACATGACAAAAATCGCTGGACAAAAACCAGTGATTACAAAAACCAAGAAGTCAATCGCCGGTTTTAAAATCCGTGAAGATTATCCTATTGGTTGCATGGTGACGCTACGTGGTCGACGTATGTACGAATTCCTAGACCGCTTCATTAACGTGGCGCTTCCTCGTGTTCGGGATTTTCGGGGTATTTCTGGCAAGGCGTTTGATGGTCGCGGTAACTACAACGTTGGCGTGAAAGAACAGATCATCTTTCCTGAAGTCGAATACGACAAAATTGACACCATTCGTGGCTTGAATATAAGTTTCACCACGACGGCAAAGACGGACGAAGAAGCTAAGGCGTTGTTAACAGCCTTTAGTTTCCCGTTTCGCAACTAAGAGGGCGATGACGTGGCAAAACTTTCATTAATTAACCGTGACATCAAACGCGCCAAGCTAGCTGAGAAGTACGCTCCCAAGCGTGCGGCGCTCAAAGCGATCATCGGTGATATGTCCAAGTCGGACGAAGAACGTTACGAGGCGCGCCTGAAGTTGCAACAGTTGCCTCGCAATGCAAACCCAACTCGCCAGCGTAGTCGCTGCGCGATCACTGGCCGGCCCCGCGGAGTTTTCCGTAAGTTCGGTTTGGCTCGCAACAAACTGCGCGATTTGGCCATGAAGGGTGAAATTCCCGGCATGACCAAGGCCAGCTGGTAGGAGAATAAAACATGAGCATGAGCGACCCGATCGCCGATATGCTGACCCGCATTCGTAATGCGCAGCAGGTAGACAAACCCACAGTTACCATGCCTTGCTCCAAGGTTAAAGTAGCCATTGCCAACGTCCTCAAAGACGAAGGTTACATCGATGGCTATCAAATCAAGGGCACGCAGACAAAACCTGAGCTTGAGATAACACTTAAGTATTACGCCGGCCGTCCCGTGATTGAGCGCATTGAGCGAGTTTCACGACCAGGCTTGCGTATTTACAAAAACCGTACCAGCATCCCGCAAGTGATGAACGGTTTGGGTGTGGCAATTGTTTCGACATCGCATGGCGTGATGACTGACCGCAAGGCCCGGGCAACCGGCGTCGGCGGTGAAGTTCTCTGCTACGTGGCTTAAGGAGAAACACATGTCACGCATTGCAAAATATCCCGTTGAGTTGCCAAAAGGTGTTGAAGCAACGATACATCCCGAAGCCATTACCGTTAAAGGGCCACTGGGTTCGTTAACACAAGCGCTCAATGGCGATGTCATTGTCAACGAAGATGGTGGCAAGCTGTCTTTCATAGTTGCTAACGATTCGCGTCAAGCCAAAGCCATGTCTGGTACGCTTCGCTCACTTGTCGCCAATATGGTTACAGGCGTGAGTCAAGGTTATGAGCGTCGCTTGAATCTGGTCGGTGTTGGCTACCGTGCCCAAATTCAAGGTGCTCATGTAAAGCTGCAGTTAGGCTTTTCACACGA
Organism: uncultured Burkholderiaceae bacterium; assembly: GCA_963926245.1. GTDB lineage: Bacteria > Pseudomonadota > Gammaproteobacteria > Burkholderiales > Burkholderiaceae_B > Algicoccus. The sequence goes on from CAWUWI010000022.1 coordinate 9,759, forward strand.
CATTTCCCATGCACTGCCTGATGGCGTCAAGGCAGAGTGCCCCACTCAAACCGAAGTGGTTTTGAAAGGGGTTGATAAACAAGTGGTTGGTCAGGTCGCAGCTGAGATTCGTGCGTACCGTCCTCCCGAGCCTTACAAAGGCAAGGGAGTTCGTTACGCAAACGAGCGGGTTGTGATCAAGGAAACCAAGAAGAAATAACCGCGCCGACGAGGATAGATCATGGATAAGAAAATTAGTCGTATGCGTCGCGCGATACCAACTCGGCGCAAAATTGCCGAGCTACGCGTGAACAGACTCACGGTGTTTCGCTCTAACCAGCATATTTACGCCGCGATTATTTCGCCTGAGGGCAACACAGTTTTGGTTTCGGCCTCTACTGTTGAACCAGAAGTGCGACAGCAGTTGTCAGGTCAGACTGGTCAAGGCGGTAACACCGCAGCTGCCAGTTTGGTTGGTAAGCGTGTGGCAGAAAAAGCAAAGGCAGCAGGTATTGAGCTGGTTGCGTTTGACCGCTCAGGCTTTCGGTATCACGGTCGCGTTAAGGCGTTGGCCGAGGCGGCTCGTGAAGCCGGTCTTAAGTTTTAAGCGAGGATAGGTCAAATGGCTAAAGTACAAGGCAAGAATGCTGCGGAAGATCGCGACGACGGTTTTCGCGAGAAAATGATTGCGATAAACCGCGTTAGCAAAGTTGTGAAAGGCGGCCGTACCATGAGCTTCGCTGCGTTAACGGTTGTCGGTGACGGTGATGGTCGTGTTGGTATGGGCAAAGGCAAAGCACGTGAAGTGCCTGTGGCCGTACAAAAAGGAATGGAACAAGCTCGTCGCGAATTGTTTAAAGTCCCACTGAAGAACGGAACAGTGTTTCACCAGGTGATTGGACGACACGGTGCTTCAAAAGTATGGATTGCACCAGCAGCGGAAGGTACTGGCGTCATTGCTGGTGGACCAATGCGCGCTATCTTTGAAGTGATGGGTGTTCGTAACGTTGTTGCAAAGAGTCTAGGTTCAAGCAATCCCTACAATTTGGTTCGTGCCACGTTAAACGGTTTGCGTGCAGCAGTGACACCATCTGAGATTGCTGCCAAACGTGGCAAAACAGTTGAAGAGATTTTGGGGTAAGTCATGGCAGAAAAGCAATTGAAAGTAACGCTTGTGCGTTCAGTCATTGGCACCAGAGATTCGCACCGTGCTACGGTTCGTGGTCTTGGTTTGCGTGGCTTGAATAGCTCACGAGTACTCATTGATACGCCCGAAGTCAGAGGGATGATCCGAAAAGTGGATTATTTGATCACTGTCTCGGAAGTCTGAAAGGAAACACCATGTCGGACATGCAACTAAATACAATCCAACCCGCCGAAGGCTCTACACACGCAAAGCGTCGTGTTGGCCGCGGCATTGGTTCTGGTTTGGGCAAGACAGCTGGTCGTGGTCATAAAGGCCAAAAGTCTCGTTCAGGCGGTTTTCATAAAGTAGGTTTTGAAGGCGGTCAGATGCCTATGCATCGCCGCTTACCTAAGCGTGGTTTTACTTCACGTGACCAACATTTGCACGCTCAAGTCAGATTATCTGATTTACAGAAATTGCCCGTAGATGTTATCGACGTTCAAGTTTTGAAGCAGGCTGGTGTTATTGGTCAAGCGGTTAAATTTGTCAAAGTTTTTAAATCGGGCGAGCTCAGCCGCAAAGTTTCTTTGCAAGGTATGGGTGTTACGGTTGGTGCCAAGGCTGCTATTGAAGCTGCCGGCGGCACAATTGCATAAAGACGGAGCTTCGATTGGCTACACAGGCATTAGGTAAATCAGGACCCCGTTACGGCGACTTAGGTCGTCGTCTCGGATTCCTTGTGCTGGCGTTGATTGTGTACCGCTTGGGTACACACATCCCAGTACCAGGAATTAATCCTGAAGTACTTGCTGATTTGTTTCAGCAAAACGAAGGTGGCATATTGGGTTTATTCAATATGTTTTCCGGCGGCGCCTTGTCTCGTTTTTCGATTTTTGCGCTTGGTATCATGCCTTATATTTCTGCTTCGATCATCATGCAGTTGATGACCGTTGTTTCGCCTACGCTTGAAGCAATAAAGAAAGAAGGCGAAGCTGGGCGTCGCAAGATAACGCAGTACACCCGCTATGGCACAGTAGTGCTGGCGCTCGTACAGGCGATTGGAATTTCTGTCGCTTTAGAGGCACAGCCTGGTTTGGTTATCGATCCAGGCCCATTGTTTAGCCTTACATCTGTTGTGACGCTGGTCACAGGTACGATGTTTCTGATGTGGCTCGGTGAACAGATCACAGAACGCGGTATTGGTAACGGGATTTCAATCATTATTTTCTCGGGCATCGTCGCAGGTCTGCCTTCTGCCATGGCGGGGTTGTTTGACTTGGTGCGTACTAACGCGATGTCGACATTGAGTGCCCTGTTTATTTTGATTGTTGTGGTTTTGGTAACTGCATTTGTTGTTTTGGTGGAACGTGGTCAGCGTAAGATTACGGTCAACTATGCCAAACGACAGGTCGGCAATAAGATGTATGGTGGTCAAACCTCACACTTGCCGCTTAAGTTAAACATGGCTGGTGTGATTCCACCAATTTTTGCGTCATCTATTATTTTGTTCCCCGCCACGGTTAGTAGCTGGTTTGCTAGTGGTGAGAACATGAGCTGGTTGGGTGATATTGCAGCTGCATTAGCGCCGCGCCAACCTCTCTACATTACGTTGTATGCAACTGCTATTATTTTCTTCTGTTTCTTTTACACTGCGCTTGTCTTTAACAGTCGTGAAACAGCAGATAATTTGAAGCGTAGTGGTGCTTTCATCCCAGGTATTCGCCCAGGTGATCAGACAGCACGATTTGTAGACAAAATTTTGACTCGACTGACGTTGGCTGGTGCGTTATACATCACACTGGTCTGCTTATTGCCTGAGTTTTTAGTAATGCGCTGGAATGTGCCATTTTATTTTGGTGGTACTTCCCTCTTAATCATTGTGATTGTGACCATGGATTTCATGGCGCAGGTTCAGGCCTACATGATGTCCCACCAGTATGATTCTCTGCTCAAGAAGGCAAACTTCAAGGGCGGGAATGTACCAACGAGATAAGCGATAGATGTCAAAGGACGACGTTATACAAATGCAGGGGGAGGTCGTTGAAAACCTTCCGAACGCGACATTCCGTGTCAAGCTTGAGAATGGCCACGTGGTTTTGGGTCATATTTCCGGCAAGATGCGTATGCATTACATCCGGATTCTGCCGGGGGATAAGGTCACAGTGGAGCTCACGCCCTACGATCTTTCACGAGCCAGGATCGTTTTTCGTTCCAAGTGAACGAGCAGCGTATAGAAAAATAGGAGTCAACCATGAAAGTAATGGCATCGGTTAAACGGATTTGCAGAAACTGCAAAGTTATTAAACGCCACGGCGTGGTTCGCGTGATTTGCACCGATCCCCGCCACAAGCAGCGCCAAGGTTAATCTTGGTCGTGAACGTAATTATCTGAGGAAAAGCCATGGCCCGTATTGCTGGCATCAACATTCCACCCCATCAGCACGCTGAGATTGGTCTCACGGCAATTTTTGGGATTGGGCGCACTCGAGCTCGCAAAATTTGCGAAGCTTCAGGTGTTCCACTTTCAAAGAAAGTTAAAGACCTTGACGACATCGAGCTTGAACGCATCCGTGAGCATGTCGGTGTGTTTGCTGTTGAGGGTGATCTTCGCCGTGAGGTGCAACTGTCAATCAAGCGTTTGATTGATTTGGGTACTTACCGTGGTCTTCGTCACAAACGTGGCTTGCCAGTTCGTGGCCAACGGACCCGTACGAATGCTCGGACCCGTAAAGGTCCTCGTCGTGCTGCGGCTAGCCTTAAGAAATAAGGGGATATAGAAATGGCAAAAGCCAGTACTGGCGCATCTCGTGTGCGCAAGAAAGTTAAAAAGAATGTCGCGGATGGCATAGCACACGTCCACGCTTCGTTTAACAACACGATTATTACGATCACCGATCGACAGGGCAATGCGTTGTCTTGGGCAACATCTGGTGGTGCTGGTTTTAAAGGTTCGCGCAAATCGACACCTTTTGCCGCTCAAGTTGCTGCTGAATCAGCAGGTCGTGTGGCGATCGAGTGCGGCATCAAAACACTAGAAGTTCGCATCAAGGGTCCTGGTCCTGGTCGTGAATCTTCAGTACGTGCTTTGAATGCACTTGGTATTAAGATTTCCAGCATTGCGGATATCACGCCCGTTCCTCACAACGGTTGCCGTCCGCCTAAGCGTCGTCGGATCTAAGGGAAATATAAATGGCACGTTATACCGGACCCAAATGTAAGCTTTCGCGTCGCGAAGGCACGGATTTATTCCTGAAAAGCGCACGCCGTCCACTTGAATCAAAGTGTAAGTTTGATTCAAAGCCTGGACAGCACGGTCGCACTTCTGGCGCTCGTACGTCGGACTACGGCTTGCAGTTACGAGAGAAGCAAAAACTTAAGCGCATGTATGGTGTTTTGGAGAAGCAATTCCGCAAGTATTTTGTTGAGGCTGAGCGTCGACAGGGCAACACTGGTGAGACACTGATCCAACTGCTTGAATCACGTCTTGACAACGTTGTGTATCGCATGGGTTTTGGTTCAACCCGAGCTGAAGCCCGTCAGCTTGTGTCACACCGTGCTATAGAGATGAACGGTCGTACAGCAGATGTGCCGTCTATGATGGTTAAAGCTGGTGACGTCGTCACGATTCGCGAAAAAGCGAAAAAGCAGCTTCGTATCAAAGAATCCATTGATTTGGCGACTGGTATTGGCTTGCCACAGTGGGTTCTGGTTGATACAGCCACTTTATCAGGCGTGTTCAAGCAAGTTCCAGACCGCGCTGATGTTGCACGCGACATTAACGAGTCAATGGTTGTCGAACTGTACTCACGTTAATCACAATAGCGGTGCTTAGGCACCGGTTTCCATCAGCCTTATCGGTGCAACGAGCCGAGGGTATTGAACAAGGATTCGTCAAATGTCTGTACAAGGATTTCTAAAGCCTCGCTCCATCGAGGTGGAAGCGGTTGGCCCTAACCACGCAAAAGTCATCATGGAGCCTTTTGAACGCGGTTTTGGTCACACATTGGGTAACGCACTGCGTCGCATCCTGCTGTCTTCAATGACAGGTTTTGCGCCAACAGAAGTGCAAATCACCGGTGTTGTTCACGAGTACTCAACAGTGCCTGGTGTTCGCGAAGATGTCGTTGATGTCTTGCTGAACCTCAAGGGCATTGTATTCAAACTGAATACCCGTGATGAAGTCTCCCTTGTCTTGCGAAAGCAAGGTGTGGGTCCTGTTTTTGCTTCAGACATCGAATTGCCACATGATGTTGAAATCGTCAATCCTCATCATGTCGTTGCGCACCTGACTGAGTCAGGCCGTATCGAAATGCAGATTAAAGTTGAGCGTGGTCGTGGTTACGTGCCTGGTAACGTTCGTGCCTTCCACGATGATCGCAGTCAGTCCATTGGTCGTATTGTCATGGACGCCTCGTTTAGTCCAGTTCGTCGCGTAAGCTACACCGTTGAAAACGCTCGCGTTGAGCAGCGTACTGACCTTGATAAGCTTGTGCTTGATGTCGAAACTAATGGTGTTATTTCACCTGATGAGGCGGTTCGTCAGTCTGCTCGAATTTTGATGGATCAGATTTCAGTTTTTGCTGCGCTTGAAGGTGCTGGAGATGCATTTGAAGCACCAGCTCGCGGTGTGCCTCAGATCGACCCAGTTTTGTTGCGTCCAGTCGATGATTTAGAGTTGACAGTTCGTTCTGCAAACTGCTTGAAAGCTGAAAACATTTATTACATTGGTGACTTGATTCAGCGTACGGAAAACGAGCTGTTGAAGACCCCTAACTTGGGTCGTAAGTCACTGAACGAAATTAAAGAAGTGTTGGCTGCACGTGGTTTGACACTTGGAATGAAGCTCGAAAACTGGCCGCCAGTAGGCTTAGAAAGACCTTAATCACAATACTCCAATAAACCTGAATTGCCCCGCAGCTTTGCTGATAGAAGAGGCAATCAATTAAGATTCAAAAGGAAATACCATGCGTCATGGACACGGATTACGTAAACTTAATCGCACCAGCAGCCATCGCTTAGCCATGTTTCGCAACATGTCAGTGTCGCTGATCATGCACGAAGCCATTAAAACAACTTTGCCTAAGGCTAAATCCCTTCGAAAAGTCATCGAGCCATTGATTACGCTTGGTAAAGACCCATCATTGGCTAACAAACGTTTGGCATTCTCCCGCCTGCGCGATCGTGATGCTGTTGTTAAGTTGTTTGCTGAAATAGGTCCCCGGTACGCTGAGCGTAATGGTGGTTACACCCGTGTCTTGAAAATGGGTCATCGCCAAGGTGACAACGCACCAATGGCGTTCATGGAGCTCGTTGATCGCCCAGTACTCGAAGCCAAGTCCGATAAATCTGGAAATGATAACGAATAAATTTTTCTCTTTTTTATCTTTTTGGATTTCAAAAACGGGCCTAAGGCCCGTTTTTGTTATGTCGTTTAACGCCGTATGCTGATTCATAGTCATACACTTCAATAAGTTGCATGATCAGACATGTTTAACTGCTGTGACGATAGTTTCCTTGTAGCGATTACTGTTTGAATGGACTTTGATGTGAAATCAACTAATACTTCAAGCTCAGATGGACAACAATCTAAAGATTTTGTTGCACATGATCCAATGTGCGTGATGATATTGAGCACCGCACCAGACATTTTGTTGGCCAAGCGGATTGCGCATGTTCTTGTTGAAGAGCACTTGGCGGCTTGTGTGCAACTGACACCACCAATGCTGTCAGTGTATGAGTGGCAAGGGGTGATCCAAGGTGATGAGGAAATTGGCATGGTTATTAAAACAAGCCGAGCGGTAGCACGTCAAACCATCGATCGATTGGTTGAGTTGCATCCTTATGAAATTCCGCAAGCCACGGTTGTGCCAATTGTTGGTGGGTATTTTCCTTATCTCAATTGGGTTAGCGAACAATCACCGACACAATTTGTTGGCACGTCTCGTTGAAGGCGGTTTGAACATTATGCTATTTCCGCAAAAGATATGCTCTTGGTTTTGCTGGCTGCTCTTGTTGATCTTTTGCGGCGTAGGCATTGCATCGCCCACGGCCTTTGCGCAAGAGTTTTTAGCGCCCGAAAAAGCCTTTGCCATGAAAGCTCGGCAGGCCTCACCAAATGCGGTATTGATTACTTTTGAAATTGCGAGTGATTACTACATGTATCGAGAGCGGTTCGAAATCGAATCGTCAGATATAGTAATAAATATCAATCAAATTTCGCTGCCGCCCGGCGTAGTTAAATACGATCCGACCTTCGAAAAAAACATGGCACTTTTTTTTGACAGTGTTGAGTTCGCAGTGCCTTTGCCCTTGCAGTGGCCGAGCAATGATCCAGCGGCGTTCTTAACAATCAATATCATCAGTCAAGGTTGCGCTGATGCAGGTATTTGTTATCCACCAATGGCATCAGCAATCGTTTTGGCGAAGGCCGCCGATGGTTACCAATTGGTTCATCAACAAGCCGTGGTTGATGATGAAAGGCCCTTGCCGGTTAAGTTGGCCAACATGGTGGCTAGTGCACCAATGGCGAGATCCAGTGAAAGCGGCATACGTTGGCAGGCTTTGCTTGGCACTAGCGACGACCAGGGTTTTGTGGGGGCACTGAGCGATGCCGCCATATGGCAAGTCATTGCACTTTTTTTTGCATTGGGTGCTTTATTGGCTTTTACGCCTTGCGTTTTGCCGATGATACCGATCCTTTCAGTATTGATTGTTGGCCAAGGCAGGTCGGTTACAAGAGGACGAGGCTTGGCCTTGGCGGCGGCTTATGTGTTTGGCATGTCATTGATATACACCTTATTGGGTGTACTGGCTGGCCTAAGCGGGGTAGGACTGGCTTCGTGGTTACAGACACCTTGGGTACTGTCGGTTTTTGCTGTGTTTCTGTTTCTGTTTGGCTTAGCCATGTTTGATGTGATTCGATTAGAAATGCCGGGATCGATACAAACACGTTTGACACAAACCGCTTCTTCTATAAAAGGCGGTCGCTTGTGGGCGGCATTTCTGATGGGTGCCATATCGGCTTTGATAGTCGGTCCCTGTGTAGCAGCACCACTTGCTGGCGCACTACTTTATATTTCCCAAACTGGGGATGTTGTGCTCGGTGGGAGTGTTTTATTTGCAATGGCCTGGGGTATGGGTTTGCCATTGTTACTGATGGGTGCGTCTGCAGGAAGCTTATTGCCCAAAGCCGGTGCCTGGATGGATGGCGTAAAAGCATTCTTTGGTGTTTTGTTATTTGCCACGGCCTGGTGGATGCTCAATCCGATATTGACCGCTTGGATCGAGGTTGCAGGATGGGCCGTGTTGGCGGGATTGTCGGCAGTTTTGTTGGGAGCATTTGATCCCTTAGCTTCACGATTGGCGTTTGGGGCAGCCGCTCGTAAGACACTAGGCCTGATTCTTGCCTTATTGGCAATCGTGTGGATTATCGGATTGGCTAGCGGTGGGCGGTCCTTGTTCGAGCCCTTAAATCACTTGACCAACGCTAGAGTCAATGCAGCCGAGCGAGTAGAGCCATCGACTAAACCAACTTTCGAACACGTTAAAACCGTGCTGGCGCTTGAGCAACGCCTAGCCGCATCAACTCAGCCCGTTATGCTCGACTTCTACGCGGATTGGTGTGTGTCGTGTAAAGAAATGGAGCAGTTTACTTTTTCTGATCCGATAGTGGCTGGCAAGATGCGAAAGATGTTGTTATTGAAGGCAGATGTTACGGCTAACAATCGTGATGACCGCGCCTTGCTTAAGCGTTTTCGCTTGTTCGGGCCGCCAGGGATAATCTTCTTTGAGGCCGGTGGCCGTGAAATGAAACAAATACGAGTTGTGGGATTTCAAAACGCAAAAAAATTTGCAAAAATCCTTGATCAAGTGATCGCAACAAAGTGAGCAAGCCAGTTCCTGGAAAAGTCATTTTTCTATTAGCGCTTGCCGCCTTTGCCAGTACCAGTGCTTTTAGGGTGTTGGATCCGGCTTTACCACAATTAAGTGGTGAGTTTAAAGTCACTACAGGTCGCGCAGCCGATGTGGTGACGTGGTTCGCATTGGCTTACGGTCTCATGTTGTTTTTTTATGGACCCGTGGGTGATCGATTCGGAAAGTTTCGCACCCTTGCGGTTGCAACCCTTCTTTGCGCAGGTGGAAACTTATTTATTGTGTTTGCACCAAGTTTTGAAATGGTGTTGCTCGGTCGATTCATATCGGGAGGGACGGCGGCCGCAATTGTGCCGCTGTCGATGGCTTGGATCGGCGATCACGTGTCTTACAAGGATAGACAAGAGACGCTGGCAAAATTCATGATTGGTACGATTTTGGGCGTGTCTGCCGGTTTGGTGGTTGGTGGCCTTTTCACGGACACGGTCGGTTGGCGTGGATCCTTTGTTTTTTTAACAGTCCTTTACACATTGGTTGGTTGCTGGCTATTGATGCAAATGCGTCATGTGCCAGAGCGTCATGATGCGCCGATAGGTCGGCTACAAGTTTTGGGGCCTATCAAATCGGTGCTCGCTACGCCTTGGGCTCGCCTGGTTCTATTTGTGGTGTTCATCGAAGGGGCAATGGTCTTTGGTGGATTGTCATTTGTGCCTGCTTTTTTACAAGCCCATCACGACTTGTCTTCGACAGTGGCGGGACTTGTGACCGGGCTGTTTGGACTTGGTGCTCTTTTTTATGTGGCGAGTGCAAGATGGCTAGTAATAAGACTCGGTGAGGTTAAGTTGGTTGTTGCGGGCGGTTGGTTACTGGCTTTGAGTTGCGTCATGTACCTCGTGACTGACCACTGGTACTGGGCAATGGCCGCGAGTATGGTTTTTGGATTTGCGTACTATTTGTTGCACGCCGTTTTGCAGACCAATGCCACTCAAATGACACCAGCGCTTAGAGGTACAGCGGTGTCACTTTTTGCGTCAGGTTTGTTTGGTGGGCAAGCACTCGGTGTTGCGGGTGGCGCCTTTGTTGTCGATACACTCGGCATTGAATGGGTGCTTGTTATCGCCGCCGTGGTGCTGCCGTTACTTGGGATGGGGTTTGGATACGCGCTTGCGGTAAACAAGCGCGATGCTATGGTCAGTGACTAGCGTTGTCGCAAGAGACGGGCAGCAGCAATCGCAAAATACGTCAAAATGCCATCGGCACCAGCACGCTTAAATCCCAATAAGGATTCCATCATGACTTTGTCATGATCCAACCATCCATTGGCGGCAGCGGCTTTAAGCATGGCGTATTCACCACTAACTTGATACGCAAAAGTTGGCACGCGAAAGGCGTCTTTAACCCGCCTGACCACATCCAAATAAGGCATGCCTGGTTTCACCATTACCATATCAGCACCTTCCTTAAGGTCGGCACCCACTTCCCTTAGGGCCTCATCAATATTGCCTGGGTCCATTTGGTAAGTCATTTTGTTGGATTTGCCCAGCTGATTGGCTGAGCCAACCGCATCGCGAAAAGGTCCATAAAACGCACTGGCAAACTTGGCCGAATAGGCCATGATACGGGTGTGAATGTTGCCTTGCGCTTCAAGTCCTTGACGAATGACGCCAATTCGACCGTCCATCATGTCGCTCGGTGCCACAATATCGACGCCTGCAGCGGCTTGCGTTAAGGCTTGCTTGACCAAAATATCAAGCGTGATGTCGTTAATCACGTAGCCGTCAGCATCAATGACGCCGTCTTGACCGTGGCTGGTGTACGGATCAAGTGCAACATCGGTTAAAACGCCTAGCGCAGGAAAATTGGACTTTAGTGCTTGTACAGCGCGCGGTATAAGGCCATGTGGGTTAGTGGCTTCGATACCATCAGGGGTTTTAAGGGCAGAGTCGATGACAGGAAACAAGGCCATCACAGGTATGCCCAAATCAACGCATTCTTGGGCTACTGCCATGAGCGTATCAATTGAATAGCGATTGATGCCCGGCATCGATGCCACAGGGGTTTGAATGCCACTGCCATCAACAATAAAAACAGGGTAGATCAGATCATCAACCGACAGTTGGTGCTCACGGACTAAGCGACGCGTGAAGTCATCGCGGCGCAGGCGACGTGGCCTAGCGTGTGGGTAGTCTGTCAGGATGAGGTGAGGCGTTGTCATGGTACGACCTTCGGAGATATCCAGTTTTCAATCTGCTTGGTGGCGTCTTCGAGACCTAAGCGAGCTGTGGCAGAAAACGGGATGGTTTGCAGCTGTCCGATGTCTGCCAATTGCTTGGTGACAGCAAAAACCGCATTCATGCGTTGCCCGTAAGGTAATTTGTCAGCTTTTGTTAGAAGGGCCAATACCCCTTTACCGGTCGGCGCGATCCAATCAGCCAGACGCCTATCCATATCTGTTACTCCGCGTCGGATATCCACCAATAAAACGATGCCTGCAAGTGAAGACCGATGGCGCAAATAGTCACCTAGGATGTCAGCCCATTGCTCTTTGGCGTCACGGGCTACTGAAGCGTAACCATACCCTGGTAAGTCAACCAAATGACCCAAGTATTCGTCGGGCATTAGGGGGTCTGGTAAACCGAAAAGGTTTATAAGTCTTGTACGACCGGGGGTTTTACTAGAATAGGCCAAACGCCTCTGGTTAGTCAGGACATTAATTGCCGTTGATTTGCCCGCGTTACTCCGACCGACGAAGCAAACCTCGGGTCCATGGGGTGGGGGCAGCTGATCAAGACGAGCCGCTGAAGTGACGAAGGTGGCGCGGTGAAGAATAGACAAAGCATGGCTACCAAAGAAGTTAGATAGCTATTGTATAATCAAGCAGTATGGAAAAGCGCCAAATCTCTCGAGGTTCACAAATGAAGCAAGTATTTCTACAAGTGTTGTTGTCAGGCAGTGTACTTATGGGTAGTGTGGCCCCAGTTGCGTCGTACGCCGCTGGTGAAGTGGCGCCAATTAAGCCCGATTCGAAAGCTGGTGCAAAACTATATTACGAAGGTGACCCCGCTCGTGGGGTTATCTCCTGTGTTGTGTGTCACGGCGCAAAAGGCAACAGTGATATTTCTGTTAACCCCAACTTGGCAGCACAACCGCACGAATACATTTATAAACAGCTCGTTGAGTTTCGTCCACGTGAGGGTGAAGCAATGGCAGCTCGCAGAGGCCCAGACGGCGCCGCATCAAGCATGACGGCGTTGGCTATGCCATTGACGGAAGCTGACATGCGCAATGTTTCTCTGTATTTGTCAGAGCAACCATTAACAAGACCTGCAGCAGCCAGCAGTGAAGAGCTAGTGGCACGCGGTGAACTTATTTGGCGCGGCGGCATTGCTGCCCAAAATGTGCCGGCTTGTGCGGCCTGTCACACAGCAACTGGTGCTGGCATTCCAGCGCTTTACCCAAGATTGGCCGGGCAATACGCCCCTTATTTGGAACAACAGCTCAAATTGTTCCGGGCCAACCATCGCGCCAACAGCCCGATGATGCACCAGATTGCTTACCGAATGTCAGATGAGGACATTAAGGCTGTTTCTGACTACGCGGCCGGTTTGAGGTAAAGTTTGAGGTTATAAGCTAATCCCCCAACAAAAGGAACCAAAATTCCTTTTCGATGGTCGATATAGAGGCTTTTATTAAGCCTCTATTGAATTGAGGAAATGCTAAGTGGCTCAGTTACCAGTAGTGGGCGCCCAACAGTTGGCGCCCAAATTGTCTAAGTCGTCTTTGTTTGACCTATTTGGCTCAATGCGGTTCGCCATCAGCTTGTTGGTAATCATTTGTGTTGCCAGCGTGATTGGCACTGTCGTGCCGCAAAACATGCCGGCGAACACGTACATCGATCAGTTTGGCCCGTTCTGGTTTGAGGTGTTTTCTAAGTTCTCGGTCTGGTCGATCTACAACAGCACGTGGTTCATCGTGATTATGGCCTTTTTGGTCATTTCCACCAGCATCTGTTTGACGCGTAACACGCCGAAAATGATCCGTGACATGCGTTCATTTCGTGAGAATGTCCGCGGATCCAGCCTAAGAGCCTTTCATCACCGGGTCGAACTTGATTCCCCCCGCGATCTCATGGCAAGCAATCAAGCGGTTCTTGGTTGGTTCAAACACAATGGATATGCCGTCAAGGTTCGAGAAGAACCGGAAGGTATGCTGATTGCCGCTAAAAAAGGCAGCAGTAATCGACTGGGTTACATCTTTGCGCATGCCTCGATTGTCATTATTTGCATTGGCGGCCTTTTGGATAGCGAATTGCCCGTTAGAGCCCAAATTTGGTTATTTGGCAAAACCCCTATCGTCGAAAACATGTTGATTGTCGACGTGCCACCCGAAGGTCGCTTGTCTGCCTCAAACCCTAGTTTTAAGGCAAATTTGCTGATTCCGGAGGGTGGCTCACGCGATAGCGCGGTGGTGAACGTCGGTGATGCTGCCCTCGTGCAGCCCCTGCCGTTTGAAATCAAGCTCAATAAATTCATCGTTGATTATTACGAGAATGGCACACCAAGTCGTTTTGCCAGTGAAGTTGACGTGACCGATCCTGACACAGGCGATACATTCTCTCAGACCATTGAGGTCAACAAGCCTTTGCGCTTTAAGGGTGTGACGGTGTATCAGTCAAGTTTTGATGACGGCGGCAGCAAAATCGATTTGTTGGCTTATCCGCTAACGGGCCGCCAGCCTGGTCCCTTTGAGATTGACAAGCGTGTGGGTGAAAGCGTGGTCCTACCGGTCGGCAATACCGGTAAAGATGTTCGTTTAGAAATCACCGGCCTGCGCCCCATCAACGTTGAAAGCTTGCTCGACGGCGAACCACAGCCACGGGTGTTTGCCGATCACGTTGCGGCGGTAACAGGCAGCGCGGCGGGTAGGCGTGACAAAAATCTAACTAACATTGGACCAAGCGTTGAATATCGATTGATTGATGACAGCGGGCAGGCGACGCGTTTTCACAACTACATGATTCCTGTCGAACTGGATGGCGCAAGTGTCTTGCTAGCCGGTGTGGCGTTGCAAGGTGAGCAGGATTTTCAGTATCTGAGAATACCTGCCGACGATTCGGCCTCAGCGATAGATTTCATGCAGTTAAGAGCCGCACTCGCTGACCCAGTGGCGCGCACCGAAGCGGCGCGGCGGTTTGCGTCAAACAGTGCGCCCGAAGGCACCAATCGTGCGGCTCTTCAGGAGTCGGCTTACAGGGCGCTTGATACTTTTTCAGTCGGTGGTCTGCAAGCGATATCCGAGTTCTTAGAGTTAAACGTTCCCGAGGCAGAGCTACCGCGAGCCGCTGATGTGGTGATTCGTTTATTGGGATCGACCATGACGGAGTTGCGTGGGGTTGCTCGTGAGCGAGCAGGGTTGCCTGCGCTTGATCCGAACGAGCCAGAAAATGTGCAATGGGTGCAGCTTGCGGTTGGTGCGTTGTCAGACTTGCGGTTTTATCCCGCCCCTATTTTGTTTTCGATGAAGTCATTTGATTTGGTGCAGGCAAGCGTTTTTCAGATCAGCCGAACACCAGGCATGTTGCCGGTATATTTTGGCAGTTTGCTGTTGGTGATTGGTGTCTTTGCAATGTTTTATGTGCGTGATCGACGCATTTGGGTCTGGCTTAAACGCAACGATCAAGTCGATGGTACTTACGTGTTGGCTGCCATGACATCGCAAAAGCGAACATTGGATTTCAACCGAGAGTTTGAACGTTTTAAGCAGGCGCTTAGCCGCCTAGACATGAAGAAGGAATGACAATGTCAGATACGATGACAGCCACCCGCCCTGCGTGGGAAGAACTGACTGAGTCGGGAGACGGCCGACAATTGCGTGGACGTCCCGATTGGACGGATGTTTTGTTTTTCCTTATTTTGTCGCTTGGAACGATTTATGCGTTGGTGGTTTACACCGAGTCAATGGACACATACGAGAAGATCATTCTCGTCTCGATGGTGCCATCGGTTGTCTGGTTGGGTTGGTTGTGGCGACCCCTACGTACCATGTTGGTCATAAGCGCCCTGACCATATTTTTTGCATTATGGCTCTATGACGGCGACATATTGAAAGCGGACACTTCTTTCTTTTTAAAGTATTTGTTCTCATCACAGTCAGCCATTCTCTGGATGTGTACTTTATTTGTGGTGGCCACCGTTTGTTACTGGGTGGGGCTGTTTAGTCACACGGCCGCTTGGCTGGGTACAGCCTTTACTTGGGGTGCTGTCTACATTGGTACGGTGGGTCTGTTGGTTCGGTGGCGTGAGAGCCACTTGTTGGGTCCTGAACTGGGCCGTATCCCGGTCAGTAATCTCTATGAAGTTTTTGTGTTGTTCTGTTTGCTGACCGCACTGTTCTACCTTTATTACGAGCGTCGTTATGCTACTCGTGCATTGGGCGGGTTCGTGATGTTGGTGGTCTCCACTGCTGTCGTGTTTCTGCTGTGGTATTCGTTTACCCGCGATGCTTATGAGATTGAGCCTTTGGTGCCGGCTTTAAAAAGCTGGTGGATGAAAATCCACGTGCCAGCTAACTTCGTAGGTTACGGTACTTTCTCATTGGCGGCCATGGTAGGTTTTGCATACCTCATCAAAGAAAATGGTGAGACGCGATCTTGGCTAAAGCTTGCGCCTTTGTTTATCCTTGGCGTGTTGTTAGCGGCTGAACCACTGGTATTTAGTAGAGGTGAGTTTTCGGCCACATGGATGATTTACTTCGGTATTGGCGCCTTGCTTGTGGGTTCAATCCTGGCTTTCCGTGGACCGATATCTCGCCGGTTGCCGTCGTTTGAAATTCTCGACGACATCATGTATCGCGCAATCGCCATCGGATTTGCATTTTTTACCGTGGCAACCATTTTGGGCGCCTTGTGGGCAGCTGATGCCTGGGGTGCTTACTGGCAGTGGGATCCTAAGGAAACGTGGGCATTGATCGTGTGGCTAAACTACGCGGCGTGGTTGCATTTGCGTCTAATGAAAGGATTGCGAGGAACAGTTGCGGCTTATTGGGCACTGGTTGGTTTGTTGATAACCGCCTTTGCTTTTCTTGGCGTTAATATGTTCCTTTCTGGCTTGCACTCATACGGCGAGCTATAGCCCCGTTGAATTGATACCGTGATACAACCCGCAAGACCCTGGATCATTCTTACCGCAACCCTTACAATCCAGGCGTTGGTTGCCATGGCATTGATAACGCTACCAGTGGTCGCGCCTGTGGTAGCAGAGGCGATTGGCGTATCCACGATCTACGTGGGCCTTTACGTCGCTTTGGTTTATTTGGCGGCCATGTTCTCGAGTGTTCTGGGTGGCGCTGCAGTCAAGCGATTTGGTGCCATGAGATTGAGTCAGGGTTGCTTGGTACTGGCGGCGACCGGATTGGTTCTGTGTGCCATCCCTCACCCACTCAGCATGGCAATCGGTGCGCTTTTTATCGGCATGGGTTATGGCCCCATCACCCCAGCAAGCTCACACCTTCTCATCAAAACCACGCCGCCTGAACGCCTGTCGTTGGTGTTTTCGCTAAAACAGACTGGGGTGCCGCTTGGGGGCGTCTTTGCCGGGCTTTTGGTGCCTCAATTTGAGTATCTGATGGGTTGGCAATGGGCGT
This sequence comes from uncultured Burkholderiaceae bacterium, assembly GCA_963926245.1. GTDB lineage: Bacteria > Pseudomonadota > Gammaproteobacteria > Burkholderiales > Burkholderiaceae_B > Algicoccus. Next base: position 26,376 of record CAWUWI010000022.1, read on the forward strand.
TTGTGCTTGTGGCGGTCTTTTGCCTTCTGTGCGCCTATGTCATCAACCCATTGAGTTCGGTCCTAGATGATGATCGCGATCCATCGGTGCGGCCATCGCTGGTAAAAAGTTTGGTCAATCCGGTCAAGCTGGTTTGGTCACACAAGGCGCTGCGAATATTGGCATTTGTGTCTTTTTTATTTGCTATCACGCAATTGTCTTTGACCACTTACCTCGTGACATTCCTTTTTGAAGATCTCGGCTGGGCGCTCGTTGCCGCTGGCGTAGCGTTGGCGGTCACACAGGCTGCCGGTGTTGGGGCAAGGATTGTCTGGGGCTGGATGGCGGACAATTGGTTTGGTTCGGGCTACATGCTGATGATCGTGGCAGGATTACTCGCCCTGTCCGCTGCGGCCATGCCGTTTTTCACACCCGAAACGCCACATGTTTGGCTTTACCTCGCGCTGATGTTGCTTGGCGCCACAGCAATTGGCTGGAATGGCGTGTACCTAGCTGAAGTGGCTAGGCAATCGCCCAAAGGGCAAGCGTCGGTTGCCACCGGTGGCACGCTTGGGTTTACCTTTTTTGGTGTTTTGTGTGGGCCCCCCTTATTTGGTGTGGCTGCCGCCAACTTGCAGAGCTATGGCCTAAGCTATGGATTGCTTATCTTGCCAGCGGCATTAATTTTGACATTGCTCTGGAGTACTCGGCATCGCTGGCGACGTTACTCGGCCTAGTTTCTCTGGTTGGTGACAAGGCTATGCGGAAAATCAGGCACGGCGTTTGCTGTTGTGTAAAGTCATGCGATCGAACATCAGACTCTTCAGGAGATAAACATGTCAACCACCATCGATGCAGTCAGCGTTAAGATTTCGAGCGAGCGTCTGTACCAATCACTCATGACACTGGCCGAAATTGGGGCCACCGATAAGGGTGGGAATTGCCGGTTAGCGCTGACCGAGCTTGATGGACAAGCACGCGACCTGGTTGTAGGCTGGATGCGCGAGGCGGGCATGAGTATCTCGATTGATCAAGTGGGCAACATCTTCGCGCGTCGGCCTGGATTAAGAAATGAATTGCCGCCAGTGATGACAGGCAGCCACATCGACACACAACCCACAGGTGGCAAGTTTGATGGCTGCTTTGGTGTGTTGGCGGGTCTTGAGGTCGTAAGAGCTTTAAACGACGCCCAAGTCCAAACCGACGCGCCACTTGAAGTTGTGGTGTGGACCAATGAAGAGGGCACCCGATTCGTGCCTGTCATGATGGGGTCTGGTGCTTTCATCGGTAAGTTTGATTTGGCATCCATCCTTGAGAGTACGGACAAAGACGGTAAGCGTGTGGGTGACGAGCTTAAGGCGATTGGCTATGACGGTGATGAAGCGCTCGGGCAGCACGCTGTTGGGGCGTATTTTGAGGCGCACATTGAGCAAGGTCCCATTTTGGAGCACGAAAAAAAAACTATCGGTGTAGTGACTGGCTCATTGGGTTTGCGTTGGTATGACGTGACGGTCACAGGCATGGAAATGCACGCGGGCCCAACGCCGATGGACGCACGCAAGGATGCGATGTATGCGGCGACTTTTATTATGCAAGATGTGGTGCAAAACGCACTTAATTATGCGCCACACGGCCGCGGCACGGTTGGGTCGGCAACAGTATTTCCATCGTCGCGTAATGTGATTGCGGGTCGGGTGACGTTTACCGTTGATATTCGTCATCCTGATGCCGCCGGCTTGCAGGCCATGCACGAGCGCTTCGAGGCAACCTGCCAAAAAGTGGCAAAAACACATGGCGTTGGCGTGTCTATTCATGAGGTTTCGCACTTCCCACCCACACCGTTTGATCCGAAGATGGTCGATGCTGTGCGTACAGCGGCGGTTGCCAATCACTTTTCTTGCATGGACATAGTGACGGGCGCAGGTCATGATGCGGTTTACTTGGCCAGCGTCGCACCCACGGGTATGATTTTTATCCCGTGTAAGGACGGCATCAGTCACAACGAGATTGAAGACGCCAAACCCGAAGACTTGGGTGCTGGCGCACAGGTTCTTTGCGATGCAATGTTGGCAAAAGCCACTCATCAAGACCATTAAAAGGTGTTGGCAATTGAAATAATCAGGCTACAATTGCGTTTTAATTAAGAAATATTCGGTTGAGGAGCGTTGCGACGACCCGTTTTTAACGCGGTTGCCAGGCTCAATCGATTCACCGTGATTGCCTATCCCGTCGGGATAGGCCACAACTGCGCTCACCCAATCCTGCTGACAGCGATTGCGGTGAGGCCTAATCCCTCTAAGCGTTGACTGTTGGCTTGAACGAATGGAGCTAACTGAAATGAATGTCGTGACCGATAAATTAAAAGATTATTTTGTTGCCGACCTGAGCTTGTCTGACTGGGGTCGTCGTGAAATTGCGATTGCCCAGACTGAAATGCCAGGTCTGATGTCCTTGCGTGAGGAGTTTGGTTCGAGCCAGCCACTGAAGGGTGCCCGCATCACTGGCAGTCTTCACATGACCATTCAAACGGCTGTCTTAATTGAGACGCTCGAGGCGCTTGGTGCCGAAGTCCGTTGGGCATCGTGCAATATTTACTCAACCCAAGACCACGCGGCAGCAGCCATTGCTGTGGGTGGTACGCCCGTGTTCGCCAAAAAGGGCGAGACACTAGCTGAGTACTGGGATTACACGCACCGCATTTTTGAGTGGCCGGAAGGAAAGTTTGCCAACATGATCCTCGATGATGGTGGCGATGCTACGCTGTTGTTGCACCTGGGCACAAAAGCCGAGTCAGACCTAAGCGTGCTCGATAAGCCAACGTCTGAAGAAGAAGTCGCGTTGTATGCAGCGATTAAAGACACCATTAGAAAAGATCCCAAGTGGTATTCAACCCGTTTGGCGCAAGTTCGTGGTGTGACTGAAGAAACAACGACTGGCGTCCACCGCCTGTATCAGATGTCAAAACGTGGTGAGTTGGCATTTGCAGCCATTAACGTTAACGATGCTGTCACAAAAGCAAAGTTTGACAACTTGTATGGTTGCCGCGAATCATTAGTTGATCGCATCAAGCGCGCCACTGACGTCATGATTGCTGGTAAGGTTGCCGTGGTTTGTGGTTTTGGTGATGTGGGTAAGGGTTCAGCCCAAGCATTGGCCGCATTGCGAGCGCAAGTGTGGGTCACTGAAGTTGATCCCATTTGTGCACTGCAAGCTGCGATGGAAGGCTTCAAAGTGGTCACCATGGAAGAGGCGTGCGACAAAGCCGACATCTTCGTGACCGCGACAGGTAACTACCACGTGATCACACGCGATCACATGTCACGCATGAAGGATCAAGCCATTGTTTGTAACATTGGTCACTTTGACAATGAGATTGACGTTGCTGGCATTGAAGACCTCCAGTGGGAAGAGATCAAGCCGCAGGTCGTTCACGTGATTTTCCCTGATGGCAAGCGCATCATTTTGCTGGCACAAGGCCGACTTATTAACTTGGGTTGTGCCACTGGTCACCCATCGTTTGTGATGTCATCATCTTTTACCAACCAGACGCTTGCGCAAATTGAGTTGTTTACGCGCAATGAAGAGTACACGGTCGGTCAAGTCTACGTGCTGCCTAAGCACTTAGATGAGAAAGTGGCACGTCTGCACCTGGAAAAAATTGGTGCCCACCTGACTGAGCTCACGACTGAGCAAGCCGCTTACATCAATGTCGAGCAGCAAGGACCTTACAAGCCTGAAGCTTATCGTTATTGATCGGGTAATGAATTAACCCACGCGCTTTATGCGCGTGGGCGTAAGATTTGAGGAGTGCTTGGTGCTAATTGTTGTCTGGATTTTGAATGCGGTGGCTTTGCTTGCTGTGGCCTATGTACTGCCAGGCATTGTGATTGCCAGCTTCTGGTCAGCCATGTTAGCCGCCCTGGTGTTGGGGTTCTTGAACACCATGGTCAAGCCCTTCCTCATTTTGTTAACACTGCCAATCACGATCGTGACCCTTGGCCTATTTTTGTTGGTACTTAACGCCCTTGTTTTTTGGTTGGCAGGTTCAGTACTGCGAGGGTTTCAGGTCGAGGGTTTTTGGTGGGCGGTGGCCGGTGCGCTGTTGTACAGCGTAATTTCAGGATTGTTTTCCATGTTGCTCTTTCAACGATGACCACACATGCCGGACAGGCGTTCAGCCTAGAGTTCTTCCCTCCTCGCGACGAAGCCTCCCAAGGGCGATTGGTTAATACGGTGGCTGCACTTCGCCCGATTGACCCAGCGTACGTGAGTGTGACATTTGGCGCGGGTGGCACGACCCGTGAGGGCACTCTGGAAACGGTGCGTCAGTTGACTGATCTCGGTTTTAATGCGGCCCCTCATCTTTCCTGCATTGGGTCGACTCGCACGGAACTGCACGATTTGCTTGATCAGTACAAAGCCCAAGGGGTGCGTCGTGTTGTAGCCCTTCGTGGTGATATGCCGTCAGGCATGGGATCGGTTGGTGGCAAAGACATGCTGTCGTACGCTCACGAGTTGGTGTCTTTGATTCGCGAACACAGCGGCGATTGGTTTCATATTGAAGTCGGTGCCTACCCAGAAATGCACCCCCAAGCCCGTGGTCCGCAGCGTGACTTGCTACACTTTGTTGAAAAAGTAAAAGCGGGGGCCAATAGTGCTATCACGCAGTATTTTTTTAATGCTGATGCGTACTTTGATTTTGTTGACCGAGCGCAGGTGATGGGTGTTTCTGTTCCTATCGTACCCGGTATCATGCCAATCACCAACCACACACAGTTGATACGATTCTCAGAAATGTGCGGTGCAGAGGTGCCCCGTTGGATTCGGTTGCGTTTGGCTGAAATGGGTGACGATAAGGAATCCATTCGATCATTTGGAACTGACGTAGTCACTGAAATGTGTCAGACTTTACTCGAAAATCAAGTGCCAGGCTTGCACTTTTATACCCTAAACAATGCGGCCGCAACGCTTGCGATCTGGAAGGGTTTACACCCTTAACCAGTGCTTGGTCTGAATAATTTCGGCGCTGGGGAACTCGGATACCAAGCTTCAGGCGTGAGAACGGCATCAAGGCGTTGATCGTGGGGCTGAGGGCAATAAGCAGGGTCGATGGCAAGGATATCGCCCGTTGGCCAAGCCACGCCAATAGTCGTTGGCCAATGGCCGATTGATTTAAAGTGGGCAATGGTGCGGTCGTAGAAACCTTTACCGTAGCCCAAACGATCGCCCTGGGTCGTGAAGCCAAGGGTTGGCACCAGAATCACGTCAGGCACTAATGATTCACTGACTTCGGGCTCCATCACGCCGAAAGGGCCTGAAACAAGTGTTGTGCCTTCGTACCATCGATAAAACTGTAGCGGCTCAACAACTGAGCCCATGCGTGGTAAGACCACGGTGAATCCTGCTTTTGTCCACTGTGAGAGTAGAGGGATCAAATCAGGTTCATCGGTTAGCGGCCAAAATGCAGCGATGACGTTTGGTGCAGGCCTATTGTTGCTTAGGCAATGGTCACGCGTTAAGGTAAGCCAAGTATAAAGATGCGACCGAATCAACAGACTGGCGTGTTGACGATCCTCAACGGCAAGGTCTTTTCGCGATTCCATTAGTCGCATGCGTAGCTCAGCTGCGGTACTCTGTGACATGATCTTTTTATCCTTTTGCAACTATATGGTCGAATAACAGTCACAACAATCATCATCGCGCGGCAATGGCCATCGCTTGTTTAGTACGAACCGTATCAGAGATAAGTGGCAAATATGCGTTCACCCGTTATACAAGATAGTTTGACCAAGCTGATCAAGGGATGCTTGTCGTTTGTGTTGGTCGCGATATCCGCGATCGTAGCTGCAGACACCTTTGACTATTCACCTGATACGCGAAGCGCAAAGGCTGTTGTTGAAATCAAGACGGCCGTCGACAAAGGCCAACTCTCCCAGGCGCTAGCATTACGACAGCAAGTTGGCAACGACACATTGGCAATCTACGCAGATTACTGGATCGCCGAAAACGCCGTCCAAAAAGCACCATCTGTTTTTGGTGTGCCGCAGGCAACAGCATTTCTAAACAAGTATCCCAATTCGTACGCGTCTGAAAAACTTAAAGCCAGCTGGGTTTTGGCGGCTTTCGATGCTGGGGCCTTCACCAAAATTCGAGATATCGGCGAATTTGAATGGCTCAACAAGCAGGTTCGTTGCGCCAAACTGGAAGCACGCCACATGACTGGGCAGCGGGCAACACAGGCCGAAGCCTTAAAGGAGTTTGCCCCAGGCCAGGCCTGCTGGTCGATGTTGCAACAATTTGTGGCTGATGGCGTGGTGAGCCGAGCAGAATTGGTGGCGTTGATGCAAGACGCCATCGAGCGCAATCACACCCAAACGTCTGCGCGGCTGGCAGTCTTGACGTTTGACCCCAACACCTTGGGTCAATATCAGGCCATGATGAAGGCCCCAAGCCGGTGGGTTCGTGGTTTTAAGGGCAAGGCCGTCGGCGACGATGCGGTCATTGTGGCCATCGGCTTGCAGCGGATGGCGCGCGACAGCCTGACATCAACCGGCGAGTATGTCACTAATACCTGGAGTAAGCGACTGCCTGAGGCAGAGCTTGGTTGGGTCTGGGGACAACTCGCTTTTCGTGCAGCAATGAGTCTTGGGCGTCAAGCCGATCAGTGGTATCGCTTGGCTGGCGACAGTCGACTGTCTGAGGTCAATCACCAGTGGCGTGTGCGCATGGCATTGCGTCAGTCAACGATTGATTGGCAGTGGGTTCAAGCAGCCATCGATCACATGTCACCACAGATGCAACAAGAAGTGGATTGGCAGTATTGGCGCGCTCGTGCGCTTGCCGCAACAGGGCAAAACGATCAAGCGCGGGTCATCTATGAAGGCATATCAGATCAATATAATTTCTATGGTCAGTTGGCTCTTGAGGAGCTTGGTCAAAAGATCGTCGCGCCTGCAGCACCGGCTCCGGTGAGCGAGCGGGAGTTGCAGGCCGCGCGTGATAACACACACTTACAGCAGGGTGTGGCCTTGTTTCGTCTGGGCTTGCGCCGCGAGGCCGTGCCCCAGTGGAATTTTGCCCTCAGGCACATGAACGACAGGGAACTACTGGCGAGCGCTGAGTTTGCGCGCGAACAAGGCATCTATGATCGCGTTGTTAACACCTCTGAGCGTACACAAGATGAGGTTGATTTTTCACAACGTTTCATCGCGCCATTTAAGAGTGAAGTCATGGCGCAAGCGCAGTCGATCAATTTAGACCCCGCTTGGGTATACGGCCTGATTCGCCAAGAGTCACGTTTCATCATGGATGCCCGTTCAGTAGTGGGCGCATCAGGTTTAATGCAACTGATGCCAGCCACGGCCAAATACGTGGCCAAAAAAATTGGTATGACCGATTTCAGACCTTCTCGAGTCAATGAGTTTGAAATCAACACCAAGTTAGGGACCAACTATTTGTTGATGGTTCTCAATGACCTTGATGGCTCACAAGTACTCGCAAGTGCTGGCTATAACGCGGGCCCTGGGCGACCAGCCAAATGGCGATCAACATTGGGGCATTCGGTCGAGGGCGCCATATTTGCTGAAACGATACCATTTACTGAAACCCGTGATTACGTTAAAAATGTTCTTTCAAACGCCACTTATTATGAGGCCACCTTTAGTGGACAGCCGCAGTCATTAAAGGATCGCCTCGGACGAATCACGCCCCGCTAGTGAATTCAAACACCCATCAAAAAAAGATACTGCGATGTTCGTTGATCCATTGCTAGAAGGCCTTGATTTCTACATCGTGGGTGGTGCTGTGCGCGATGAATTGCTCAGTAGCCCAGCCGGTGATCGAGATTGGGTTGTGGTTGGATCGACCCCTGAAGTGCTCACTGGTCGCGGCTTTATACCTGTTGGGTCGGATTTTCCGGTTTTCTTGCATCCCGTCACAAAAGAAGAGTTCGCCTTAGCGCGCACCGAACGAAAGATCGGTCGTGGCTACAAAGGTTTCACTTTTTACACCGGACAAGATGTCACGCTTGAGGATGATCTCAAGCGCCGCGACTTAACGATAAACGCCATGGCGAGACAGCCCGACGGTGAGATCTTTGATCCTCTCGGTGGAACTGAGGATCTGGCGAACCGCATTTTGCGCCATGTCGGGCCAGCGTTTGAAGAGGACCCTGTTCGTATATTGCGCCTGGCACGGTTTGCAGCCCGCTTTGCAGACTTCAGTATCGCGCCTGAAACAATGGCACTGTGTCGCCGAATGGTGGTAGCAGGTGAAGCCGACGCCTTGGTTGCTGAACGTGTTTGGCAAGAAATCTCGCGCGGGTTAGTCAGTGAAAAGCCGTCTCGGCTGTTTGACGTCTTGGCTCAGTGCGATGCTTTGCCCGTGGTAATGGCAGGTTTTGAGTGGAACTCTGGTATCGGTGCCAGGCTTGATGCGATGGCGCAAAGCTCACTGTCAAGCTTGCCGGCAATGTATGCCGTGGCGCTTTTAACCAGTGAAAACCGAGAGGCACTTTCAGTACGTTTGCGAGTTTCAAACGAATGCGCTCAATGGGCTAAGCTCTTACCATCGGTGTTTGAACACTGCGAGCGAGACCCCGAGTGGGTGGCCCCCCAAGCCGCTGAACGAGTATTGGTTTTGATCGAGGCGGCCGATGGTGTTCGCCGCCATGAGCGGTTGGTCGCTTTGGTGAGTGTCGTTTACCAGTTGCTTGGAAAGCCTGCGGACAGGCTGCTGTCGCTTTTGTTGGCGGCTAATGCGGTTAAGGCGGGCGAAATCGCGCAACCGCTTCAAGCAGCCGGCGCACAAGTCATCAGTCAGGCTGTGCGTGCTGAACGGTTAGCCGCGCTTGAAAAACGACTTGTTGTGCTTAAAGCTGATGGCGCCGATCAGATCGACTAAAACCCATCAAGGGCAACTCTATTTGTTTGCCGACGGCCAGCACTTTAAATAACTCACCCATTTCTGCTTCTGAAACTAGCTTTTCTAGTGATCGGGTTTCGTGGCGATCAAGACGCCCAGCTTGTGCCGCAAGACCAGCGTTCAGTAAGAATCGTGCTTGGCTAGCAAAACCCATCACCGCTAAGCCTGAGCGATGAGCCGCGGCGGCCATGGCAGAGAAATCAACATGCGCGGTGATGTCTTGCAGGCCAGGCGCGAAAAACGGATTGTCGTGTGCGGTGTGTTGAATGTGGCACATTAACGTGCCCGAACTGCGTTGCGGGTGAAAGAATTCGCTCGCTGTGAAGCCATAGTCAATGATGAGTGCAGCGCCTTTGCTGAGCCACTCTGTGAGCTGTTGCATCCAAGCCTCTGCGCCCAGATTTAACTCAGTGATGTAGCCTGGCAAAACAGGTAGGCGTGCTTTGAGCGTTTCTACCAAAAGTGCGCCCGCAGGCTGATCCCGCCATGCAAACCCATTATCGGCCCAGATAACACCCCGTTCAACCGCTTGACCGTCTTGATCGAAGCCCACGATGTGAACAGGCATGGCGTCTAACACTTCATTGGCTAGGATAACCCCTTCAAAGGCAGGGCCGGGATGATCAATCCACTGAACTTGTTCGCCCCAAGTTTTCAACGCGTGTTGCTGCCGTTGTTTGAGATCAGCAGACAGTTCAAGGATGTCGTATTGTGGTTTAAAGCCTAGTGTTTGTAGTTCCTCAAGAACGTCATGTGCCAGCTGACCAGAGCCCGCGCCAAACTCGAGAATTTTTGGATCAGTGCAGTCTGCCAATACTTGCGCAATTTGATGCGCCAAGGTCCGACCAAAAGCGGGAGATAACTCAGGAGCAGTAACAAAATCGCCGGCTAAGCCGGCTTGATCCTGTGTATTACGAGCGGCAAGCTTGATGCTGCCGGCGCTGTAATAACCGAGTCCAGGAGCATAAAGGACCTCTGCCATCCAGCGCTCAAAAGAGAGCCAACCCCCTGCTTCAACAATGCATTGACGCAGGTGGTTGGTAACGGTCTTGCTATGCGCGAGCGCTTGGGCGCGCACGTGAATGGCTGGTGGGACGCTGTGGTCTGTCAGAGGATCGCTTGGCATGACCTTCAGTATACGGTTTGGCACTGCGCTTGGCAGCATGACCGCCAGGTGCGGCACCGGCTGAGCGAGCAGGTGGTTTGCCACGGCGCACGCCGCTAGGTTTGCTTGACGCCTGACGACGCGGTTCCATACCTGGAATTTCTTCCGAATCAATAGTATGACCGATGAAATGCTCAATGCGCTTGACTTTGTGACGCTCACGATGTTCAGCCAAAGTCACGGCATTACCGTTGCGTCCCGCGCGGCCGGTACGGCCAATACGGTGCACATAATCTTCAGCTTGCATCGGCAAGTCAAAGTTAATGGCGTGACTAATTGTTTGCACGTCGATGCCGCGGGCGGCGACATCAGTTGCGACCAACACGCGCAAGCTACCACGCTGCATGGCAGTCAATGTCCGTGTACGCTGGCGTTGGTTCATGTCCCCATGCAAAGCTTGGGCGGAAAAACCTTGCTCGTTGAGCTGGTCAGCCAGTTCGTCGGCACCGCGCTTTGTGGCTGTGAAAACAATGGCTTGATCAACCTTTGCATCGCGCAAGATGTGGTCAAGCAAACGGCGCTTGTGCGCGCCATCATCAGCGTAGAAAAGACTTTGTGTAATTTGTGCGTGACGCTCGTTGGGCGAAGAGATTTCAATGCGAACGGGGTCGCGCATCATCGTTTGTGCCAACTTGGCCACGGTGCCGTCAAGGGTCGCGGAAAACAGCAGTGTTTGACGTGACGCTGGCGTGGCGGCCACCAATGCTTTGATGTCGTCGATGAAACCCATGTCCAACATGCGGTCAGCTTCATCTAAAATCAAAGTGTGCACGGTTGACAGGTCAACGCGCTTGGCTTTTAGGTGATCGATGAGTCGGCCAGGTGTGGCCACCAACACGTCTAATCGACGTGACAAAGCTTTGAGTTGGGCGCCGTAAGGCATGCCGCCAACAACGGTTGCAACACGTAGACCGTTAATTTGTGAGCCGTATTCGGCGCTGGCTTGTGTGACCTGCATGGCCAATTCACGAGTTGGTGTGAGTACCAAAATTTGTACACCGCGACCGCCGTTGGCTTTGGTCAAGCTGAGTTTGTTCAGCGCGGGCAGCATAAAGGCTGCGGTTTTACCGCTGCCGGTCTGCGCTGACACCATCAAATCGGTGCCTTTGAGGGCCGCTGGGATGGCTTTTTCTTGAACGGGTGTAGGTTGATCGAAACCGGCCTGACGAATAGCAGCCAGTAACGGAGGCGTAAGCCCCAGCTCTGAGAATGACATTTTCTTTCCTTTGAATCGAGCCGACCGGAGAAACCGAACGCTTGGGTCGCTGAGTACACGGCCGCGAAAGGAAAGAGGTCAGAGAGCGATTTGTTTGTTTAAATGAACGCGAAGTGTACACCCCTTATTGTCAGGGGTAAACCCCTATTCGAACCTTTTTGTAAAAGTTTTTTTCGGATGAGTCAAAGCCATGACGTTTTTTTATGCGTTACGCTTGCGGCGATGCACCCAGTGCTTGACACAACGGGGGCGGCCTGCAGACAATCAATTCACGATTATTTTTACCTCAACCAAGGATTCACATGAGCGCTAAAGACGAAACACAAAAACTGTTTGAACAAGGTTTAAAAGTACGCCGCGAGGTCTTGGGCCCGGATTACGTCGATGGTTCGATGGCCAAGGCCAACGACTTCATGATGGCCTTTCAGCGCATCACCACAGAGTGGGCGTGGGGTTACGCTTGGTCACGCGATGGACTCGACCGCAAAACGCGCAGCCTGTTGAACCTGGCCATGCTTACCGCTTTGAATCGCTCCAATGAAATCAAGTTGCACGTCAAAGGCGCGTTGGCCAACGGGGTGACGGTTGAAGAGATCAAAGAGGTGCTTTTGCATGCCACCGTTTATTGCGGCATCCCCGCTGGCTTAGACGCCTTCAAAGCAGCCAATCAAGTGCTTCAAGACGAAGGTGCGTTTGACGATAAGCCCAAGGATGCTGGTCAATGAGCAATCAATCCCAAATCGGAGTTATTGGCCTCGGGCAAATGGGTTGGCCCATGGCTAAGCGCTTGGTCGAGGCTGGTTATTCGGTGCATGTGCTGGAGGCTGATCAAGGGCGCTGTGCTGAGTTTGTGGCGCAAGTCGGTGGCCTGGCTTGTGGGAGCGCAAAAGCTTTGGCGCAAGCCAGCAATGTCATCATCACCATCTTGCCCACTAGCGCCATTGTGCAGTCAGTCTTAGAGGGCCCTGATGGTGTGTTGGCCGGCTTGCAACCAAACACTGTTTTGGTTGAGATGTCATCAGGCGTGCCGAGCATCACAAGGCGCTTGGCGCAGCAATTGATAGACGCCGGTGGCCAACTCGTTGATGCACCCGTCTCGGGCGGCGTGCCACGTGCCAAAACGGGTGAATTGTCCATCATGTTTGGTGGCTCGGATGCCTTACTGGTAACGTTAACCCCGATTTTGCGCTGTATGGGGCAGGCCATCGAGCCCACGGGTGAAGTTGGTTCGGCCCATGCCATGAAAGCCTTAAATAACTTGGTTTCAGCGGGCGGTTTTTTGATTGGGGTTGAGGCGTTGCTCATTGGCAAGCGCTTTGGTCTGAACCCTGAAAAAATGGTTGACGTTTTGAATGCCTCGACTGGCATGAACAATTCGACGCAGAAGAAGTTCAAGCAATTCGTCTTGTCGGGAAAATTCAATTCGGGTTTTGGATTAGACCTGATGGTGAAAGACTTGGGTATTGCTTTGGGGATTGCGCATGAAACGGCCACACCCACCCCGTTTTCAGCCCTTTGTCGTGAGCTGTGGGCGGCTTCGGCTCAGATGCTGGGTCCGAACCAAGATCACACGGCAGTGACAAAGCTCAGTGAGCGTCTGGCGGGCGACAGCCTAAGTGACCCTGATGGGCCAAAGTAAGGACTAAGCCTTTACGAGGCGTTTCTAGAAGACCGACTGTTGTCAGGGGGGCGTGGGTAGCCCTGCGCCAATATACGAGTCCAGACAGCGTCTTTTTCAGTTTCGTCCATAAAAACCCAGTTCGAGACTTCCATCACGGTGCGCCCGCAGCCGCGGCAGATGTCGTCAAATAAAGTGGAGCATATGGCCACGCATGGCGAATCACCCCGTGCAATGGTCTTGGGTGTGAGTGAGTTGTCGTTGCCTGACATGGTGAAACCGTCTCAGTCGTGATTAGAAGAAAATCGAGTGTAGTCGTCTGTCTCTTCAAAATAAGAAAAAACCCGTTCATCGTCTTTATTTCGTCGATGAACGGGTTTAAACCTATCGGCATCAGGGTTTGAGTTTTGCGACTGAGGCCGAAAGTGAACGGGCTTTAGACTGCTTTTTTAAGATCGGCAGCGCGGTCAGTGGCTTCCCAAGTGAACTCAGGCTCGCTGCGACCGAAGTGGCCATAGGCCGCTGTCTTAGAGTAGATTGGACGCAACAGATCCAGCATGTTCACGATACCTCGGGGGCGCAAGTCAAAGTGCTCGCGAACCAGCTGGGCCAATTGCTCGTCAGGAACCACGCCTGTGCCTTCGGTGTAAACCGTGATGTTAATGGGCTCGGCGACACCGATGGCGTAGCTCACTTGCACCTGGCACTGAGTCGCGAGACCAGCGGCAACAATGTTTTTGGCCACATAGCGTGCCGCATAGGCCGCTGAGCGATCGACTTTTGATGGGTCTTTGCCAGAAAATGCACCGCCACCGTGGGGGCAAGCACCGCCGTAGGTGTCGACAATGATCTTGCGACCGGTCAGGCCGCAATCGCCTTGTGGGCCACCAACCACGAATCGACCTGTTGGGTTGATCAAAAACTTGGTTTTCGGTGTGATCAAGCCCTCTGCGAAGCTTGGACGGATAATGTCTTCGATCACCGCTTCATGGATCGCTTTCTGCGAAATCTCAGGCGCGTGTTGTGTGGAAAGCACCACAGTGTCAACCTCAACGGGCTTGCCGTTGACGTAGCGAAACGTGACCTGAGACTTTGCATCAGGACGTAGCCAAGGCAAACGGCCATCCTTGCGCAGTTCGCTTTGACGTTGCACCAATCGGTGCGAATACCAGATTGGCGCTGGCATCAGGTCAGGCGTTTCATCACACGCAAAGCCAAACATCAGGCCTTGGTCGCCCGCACCCTGATTCAAGTACTCTTCTGATGAACGGTCAACGCCTTGGGCGATGTCAGCCGATTGTTTGTCATAAGCGACAAGTACTGCGCAGCCTTTGTAGTCGATACCGTATTCCGTGTTGTCGTAGCCGATGCGTTTGATGGTGTCGCGCGCGACTTGGATGTAGTCGACATTGGCGCTGGTGGTAATTTCCCCAGCAAGCACCACTAGGCCAGTATTGCAGAGCGTTTCGGCGGCGACACGGGCATTTGGGTCTTGGGTGAAAATGGCATCGAGCACGGCATCAGAGATTTGATCTGACACTTTGTCGGGGTGTCCTTCAGAAACAGATTCTGAGGTAAAAAGAAAGTCGTTTGATTTCATTGACATGGCACAAAGTCCTAAGCAAAACACGGGATCAAAACAATCGATCCAGCTGGCAAAAAGGGAGTCTAGAAAAAATCTCTTTGCTAGGGTTAGTCGGTGCGTTGCACCCCTAAACCCCATCTTGCTAACACATTGGTCTTGGGCGCGACGCTTTAGCGGCAATACAATGTCTTGATTGAAATGAGGGTCGTTGCACTAACGATCATCAAGTAAGCCGCCCCGCAAGTTGTCGTTTAACTTAGCGGCTTAAGCTTTATTTTAAGCGAAAATAACAATTATGTTGCTGAATATATTTCGTTTGATTTCTTTGATGCCTCTTGGGGTCTTGCACGCCGTTGGCCGAACCGCTGGGCGCCTAGTGTTTGCATTGCCGGGACGTTATCGCGATCGCCTGATTGCCCATGCCCATCAGGCGGGCTACAGCGACCCAGCTTTTGCGCGGCGCTCTGCCGCCGAGGCTGGCGCAATGATCCTAGAGTTGTCGCACGTGTGGTTTCGAAGTCAGGAGTCGCTCGCACGAGTGGTGAGCGATGAAGAGGAAGTCGTGCATCAGGCCTTAAGCGAAAAGCGTGGGATCCTATTTCTCAGCCCACATTTGGGTTGTTTTGAGTTGTTGGCCCGCTACGCCACGCTCTACCAGCCCATGACGGTGATGTTTCGTCCGCCAAGGCAGGCGTTCTTCATGCCACTGTTGCAAGCAGCCCGAAACACCTCGGGGGTAAAAGCGGTGCCTGCTAATTTGCAGGGGGTCAGGGCGTTTCTCAGGGCGCTTAAAAATAATGAATTCGTTGGCATGTTGCCAGACCAAGTGCCGCAACTCGGTGAGGGTGTGTGGGCACCTTTTTTTGGGCGCGAAGCTTGGACCATGACGCTACCGGGCAAGCTGGCCCAGACGACCAATCCGATTGTGATTGTGGCCGCCTGCGAGCGACTGCCAAAGGGCAAGGGTTGGCGCATGCACTATTTGCGAGCCCCCGATGTGCTGCCAGAAGATCCCGGTGGTCAAGCAATGTTGTTTAATCGCATGATGCAGACCATAATCGCCCGTTTTCCGGAGCAGTACCTTTGGAGCTATCACCGTTACAAGCGGCCCCTAGACGTTCCTTTGCCGCCCGGCGAGTCTCATGAGTGAACAGCCAGTCGAAGCCCCAGACTGGCCAGAACAAGTCCGAGCGCTTAAGTACCGATCTTTAAAAAGTTGGTGCTTGGTGACGCTATTCCAAGGTTTGGCAAAGATGCCGCACAGTGGGCGTCAAGTATTGGGTCGGCTTTTGGGTGCGTTCACGCCACTGCTGGTACCGCGACGCGCGCACATCGTGCGCTGCAACTTGGCATTGTGCTTCCCAGAAATGTCAGCACACGAGCGCCAAAAAATGTTGCGCGCCCATTTTCGGGTGCTGGCACAAACCTTTGTTGATCGTGGCGTGCTGTGGTTGGGTACGGCCGCGCAAGTGCGTGAGCTTGTGACTGTCAGTGGCTTAGAGAAAGCTTACCGTTACACCGACCGCCGTCGGCCCCTGATGTTGCTAGCCCCACATTTTGTGGCGTTAGATGCAGCGGCCTCACGCCTGACGCTGGCCGGTCCGCAGGGCGCCACAATGTACACACCGCAAAGCGACCCGGATGTCGATGCGTTAGTGCGCTTGGGTCGAGGGCGATTTCATGCGGTTCATCTCATCAGTCAAAAAGACGGGGTGCGCCGTTTGATTCGTTTGATCCGGCAAGGCTTTCCAACGTACTACCTGCCTGATATGGATTTTGGTATCAAGGGTGGTGTGTTTGTGCCGTTTTTTGGTGTGCCGGCGGCCACTCAAACCGCAACAGCACAAATGGCGCGACAATTTGACTTGCCAGTGTTACCAATCTTGAGTGCTTGGGACGCCGAAACAGGGCGCTACCACGTCACCATTGGCGATGAAATCAATTTGTTTGATAACGCAGACACCAGTCTTGAAACGGCCACGGCAAGGTTGAATGAATTGCTCGAAGGGTGGATTCGCGAGCACCCGACCCAGTATTATTGGGTTCATCGGCGGTTTAAAACCCGCCCAGAAGGTCAAGCAAGTCCATATGACAAGTAGACCAAGCCCTTGGTCTGACACACTTTGAATTGAAAGCGAATCAAAAATGAACTGGTCTTTCACCAAAATGCACGGCGCTGGCAATGACTTCGTGATGCTTAACGGCTTGACCCAAGTCATCGAAATGACGCCCGAGCGCGCGCGCGCCATCGCACATCGACAGTTTGGCATTGGTTGTGACCAAATTTTGTTGGTTGATACGCCCACGCATCCAGAGGCCGATTTTCAGTATCGAATCTTTAACTCGGACGGCAGCGAGGTCGAGCATTGCGGCAATGGAGCCCGTTGTTTTGTGCGCTTTGTGCACGAACAAAAACTGTCTTCACGCAATCCCATACGTGCTGAAATCAAAACGGGTTTGATCACACTGCAGTCGCTTGAAAACGGGGATGTCAGGGTAGAGATGGGGCAAACTCGTTTTACGCCTGAAGATGTCCACTTTGACGACTGCGCGTTGAAGAGACAAACGAAAGCGCAAGACACCCTTTATGGCCTAGAGCTACCCGAAGCCAACACCACGGTGTGGCTGTCGCTCGTGGGCATTTCAAATCCGCATGCAGTGCAAGTGGTTGAACATGTGTCTTTGGCGCCGGTGTCAACGCTTGGGCCCTTGATTGAAAGTCATCCGCGTTTTGCTTGCCGAGTCAACGCCGGGTTTATGGAAGTGGTCGACCCCAATCACATTCGGCTCCGTGTTTACGAGCGCGGCGCGGGCGAGACATTGGCCTGTGGCACGGGGGCTTGTGCGGCAGTGGCCAGTGGGATTCGTCAAGGGCTTTTGCAGTCGCCCGTGGTGGTTGACACATGGGGTGGCCGCTTGACGATTGAATGGGACGGTACCACACTGCACATGACGGGCCCTGTCACCACGGTGTTTGAGGGCAGTTTTAATATCGACCAAATGGTCGCTTCTCTTCCTCACTTTGAGCAAGCCAATGACTGAACAGCTAACTGCCCTTACGGTGGCTCGATTTTTACAAGAAAATCCGGCTTTTTTTGATGAACACGCCGAACTGTTTGCCGCACTTAGCGTGCCGCATCCCAGCGACACGCGGGCGATTTCGCTGGGCGAGCGGCAAATCCTGACCTTACGTGATCGCCAAAAAGAGCTTGAGCAGCGTTTGGCGATTTTGAGTCATCAAGCGATCTTTAACCAAGGCACCGCACAAAAGATGAATCACTGGTGCACACAGCTTTTGGCGGTCGACGACCCTCAGATGGTGCCCGAACACATTGTGGGTGGACTGATTGAAAGTTTTGAGGTGCCAGATGTGGTGTTGCGGATGTGGGGCGTGAGCCTGCCTGAGGGGCCGTTCACTGAGCCGGTGACCAGCGAAGAGAAAATTTTCGCGCATGGAATGTCGGCACCGTATTGCGGACCTAACAAAGATTTGAGCGTGGCAAACTGGCTTAAGCAGACACCGGCAAGCCTCGCGATTATTCCGATTCATCGCGAGGCCCAGACGGTGGGTCTGTTGCTCTTGGGTTCAACCGACAGTGAGCGCTTTGCCGCCGATATGGGAACGGCATTTCTCGAAAGCATCGGACAAATGGCCTCAGCAGCGCTGTCTCGTTTACCGTTCGCCACCTAGCGGATAGCGACTTGGGAGCCGGCCAGTGAATAAGGGTGACTCAGCCGAGCAGCGGTCATTGAGCCTGCCAGTGACACAGTGGTTGGATCATTTGCAAAAAAATCGGCGTTACTCGGAACACACCACCAGTGCCTATCGGCGCGACATGCAAGCGCTCACTGTTTTGTCCAAAGGCATGCCTCTTGAGACGATCGAGCAACGGCACATCCGGCAGTTTTTAGCGACCGCACATGCTCGGGGACAGCAACCGCGTTCCCTCGCCCGAATGTTGGCTGCATGGCGAGGGTTTTATGGTTGGTGGGCACCGCAAATCAATTTGCCAGTCAACCCTGCCCGCGACGTGCGTGCCCCAAAAATCAAGCGCAGTTTGCCCAAGGCTTTGTCGGTGGATCAAACGCAAGCGTTGCTTGAGGCACCCGCTCTGGTGGTCGATCAATCACTGGCGAGTCAGCGCGACCGTGCCATGTTCGAGTTGTTCTATTCCAGTGGCTTGCGCTTGAGCGAATTGGTTCAGCTTGACCTGCATTACGTGAATACGACGAGTCACCAGTCCCGAGGCTGGATTGACCTTGAACAAGGGCAGGTTCAGGTGTTGGGCAAAGGACAAAAGCCGCGCACGGTTCCGATTGGGCGTGAGGCCAAACAAGCCTTACAGCAGTGGCTTGATGTTCGATCGTTATTCAATCGGCAAGCTCGTCGGGTAGTAGACGAACATGCCCTGTTCTTGGGTGAGCGCGGTGCGCGTATTCACCCTCGCGTGGTTCAGCAACGGTTGGCAAGTCTTTGTGTGAAGGCCGGCCTGCCCACTCGCGTTCATCCGCACGTGTTGCGTCATAGCTTTGCCAGCCACGTGTTGCAGTCGGCTCAAGATTTGCGTGCTGTCCAAGAAATGCTTGGCCACGCCAGCATTTCTACCACCCAGATTTACACCAAGTTGGATTTTCAGCACCTGGCTTCGGTCTACGATGCAGCGCACCCGAGAGCCAATCGAAAGGCCAACAAGTAAACTTTTCTGATGTTCGCGGGTCTGAACACGAATCATCTAAATTATCCATAATGTTGAATTTTATATGGTAGCTACCTTAGGCATTCGCCACACAGGACAACTCGCACGTTTTAATTGTTGGCTGCGTGCGAGTCTGACCGCGGCCGCGTTTTTCTGGTGGGGTGCCGCGGCACATGCACACCCACACATGTGGATTGAGGCCAAGATTGACTTGCAGTTCAACGCTCAAGGGCAGTTGGTGTCGGTAGCGCAGGTCTGGTTGTTTGACGAGATGTTTTCAAGCTACGCCAAGCAGGGCTTGCCTGAAACGGCTGAGGGTGCGCCACCGCAAGCTGAGCTAGACAAAATCGCCCAAGACTGGATGTCGGCGCTCGCTGACCCCATGTCGCACTACTTCACCACCATTAGCCAAGGCGGTGATGTGTTGGCGGTTGGTGAGCCTCGAGGCGTTAAAGCCACCTGGCAAGCACAAACCGATCAACTCTCGCTGCGCTTTGAGCTGGCGCTGTTGCAATCGGTATTTGCGAACCGCCTGCCCGTGACGGTATCGGTCGCTGATCCGACTTATTTTGTCGCGTACAGTTTTGAGGAGCCTGAGTCAGTGACCGCGCTGACGGCGCCTGCGATTTGCCAAGCGGTCTATAAGCGGCCGAATCGTTTGGATGATCAGGTAGCGGCACGTTTGGCGGCCATTTCTCCTTCAGGCGTTTTGCCACCCGATTTGCTATCAGCCACACAGGCCTTGCAGCACCGGGTTGAGTTGTCATGTCCATGAGTCAGTTAAGCGCATCTATTTTGCCGAGGCCAGCGGTGATGCGTTCGTTTATGGTCTTGGTAATGATCGTGGCAGCGAGCCTTTGGTTCAACAATACGGCGCAGGCACAATCACCACATCCGTTTGCGGTGCCTGAGCAAACGCTTGAAACGCCGTCATTGGGTTGGTTTGATCACTGGACGGGCCAGATGGCGGTTTGGCAGTCCCATTTCTACCGTCAATTAACAACGGCCGTTCGGGCCTGGAAGGCGGACGGGCTAGAAGCGTGGTGGTTGTTGGCGCTTTCATTTGCGTACGGTGTGTTTCATGCACTGGGCCCTGGCCATGGCAAGGCTATTTTGTCGGCCTACGTGGTGGCCAACCGCGAGACACTGAAGAACGGTGCGATCTTGGCATTTGTTTCTTCACTGGTGCAAGCGCTCGTGGCCATTGCCTTGGTTGGTGTGGCTGCCGGTATTCTTAATGTCACTGGTGTGGTACTGAACGAAGTCACGGCATTTTTAGAGCTGGTCGCTTATGCTTTTTTGGTTTTGCTAGGGGCTTGGCTGGTATACAAGCATGTGTTCAAACCGATACTTGGCCTTGTTCGGCCACGACAGGGTGGTCACGGCCACGGCGATCACGATCACTACCACCATAACGACCATGACCACAACGATCATGCCAATTGTGGCCACAGCCATTTTCCGGCGCCTGAGCAAGTAGCGGGCAAATTGAGTTGGCGAAAAGCGTGGGGGGCGATTTTGGCAATCGGCTTGCGCCCGTGTTCTGGCGCCATTCTCGTACTGGTTTTTGCCCTTTCACAACATTTTTTTCTGGCTGGTGTGGCCGCTGCTTTGGCCATGGGCTTGGGCACCGGCATCACGGTGGCGACTTTGGCGCTAACGTCGCTCTCAATCAGTCGTGTGATGGCGTCAGCCGGTGGCGGTCAACAACGCGCCTGGGGCCGGCGAATAGGCTACACCTTGCAAGCGGGTGCGGCGCTGTTGGTTTTCTTCTTCGGTATATTGCTGTTTTCTGCTGCGTGGCAATACAGCTTCAGACTGATTTAAGGCTTTTGATATTAAAGTTCTAGGGCTTGCAAAATCGTGTTGACGTTTCTTGAGAACATCTTCAAGTAGGTGTCGGCATCAGTGCCTGGTGCTGACAACGCGTCTGAGTAAAGCTTGCCACCAATACGCACCCCAGTTTCCTCGGAAACCCGCTGCATTAAGCGCGGATCAGACATGTTTTCCACGAACAGTGCGCGAACTTGGTCTTTGCGAATTTCTCGAATCACAGTGGCCATGTCTGCAGCAGACACTTCGCGGTCTGTGCTCCAACCCTGAGCGGCAAAGAACTCAACGTCATAAGCCTTGGCAAAATAACCAAACGCATCGTGCGATGAAATTACCCGTCGTTGTGCTTCTGGTACGGCGGCCAAGCGCGCACGAGAGGCCTGATCAAGCGATCCAATTTGATCAATGTATTGCTGAGCTCGGGCGTTAATCTCATCGCGCGCAGCGGGCAACACTGCCACTAGCGCAGCACGGATGTTTTCTGCATAAATCTTGCCATTTTTCAGGTCCTGCCAAGCATGTGGATCTACCTCGCCATGGTCGTGTTTGGCGTGATCGTGCTTGTCGTGGCTGTGTTTATGGCCATGTTTGTGGCGGTCTTTTTGCTCGGGAGCCTGACTCTTGGCCCCCTCTTTAAAATCCAACGGTTTGACACCATTAGAGGCGACCACCAGCTCACCCTTAAAGCCCGAGGATTTCACCAGTCGATCAATCCAACCCTCAAAACCAAGACCATTGATGACCACAACCTGCGCGCGTGCCAACGACTTAGCGTCGGCGGGACTGGGATTAAAGACGTGTGAATCAGCATCAGTTCCCACCAGTGAGGTGACATTGACCAGTGGCCCACCGATTTCTTCTGTGATATTGGCCAAAATAGAAAAGCTAGCGACCACTTCAATAGGGGGGGATGGGTTGGCCTGAGCGATTGGCGCGCTCACTAGAAGGGATGAAACCGTGATCAGTGATAGCAGCGGTCTATAAATTTGACGCAAGTCTTGCTCCTAGGATTCGCGGTGGCGGGTGGATCGGATGGTGTGGATCAGCAAGCTGTCATGGCTGCCCACAAACAGCGATACAAGATAGATGGCGCCGGCAGTCAACACAATCGATGGGCCTGAAGGCAAACTGGCGTGGTAGGACAACAAGAGGCCTGTGGCGCCGCTAATCATGGCAAAAGCACTGGCCAGCAAGCAAGCAGTCGGAATGTCACGTGACCAAAACTTAGCTGCCACAGCGGGCAACATCAATAAGCCGACAGCCATCAGGGTGCCTAAGGTTTGAAAGCAAGCCACAAAGGTCAAGACCACGGTCAACATGAAAAGTTGGTTGGCCAGGCGACCGGAGCGGCCGTATTGCGCTAAAAACAGAGGGTCAAAACTACTGGTCAGTAGGACGCGCCAGATCATGGCCAGCAAAATCAATGTCACAGAAGTGGCGCTGGCAATCAAAATCAGTGCCGTTTGATCAACCGCCAAAATGCTGCCAAACAATAGATGCATGAGGTCGATGTTGCTGCCGTGGACAGAAACCAAAGTCACACCAACGGCCAGCGCCATCAAATAAAATGCCGCCAAACTGGCGTCTTCGCGTTGCGAGGTGATGTTGGACACGCCGCTTGCCAGTAAGGCCACCAGTAGTGCCGTGATGAAGGCGCCCAGCCCCAAAACGGGTAGTGACATGCCCGCAATCATGTAACCAATGGCTGCACCCGGTAAAACCGCGTGCGAGATGGCGTCGCCGGCCAGACTCATGCGGCGCATGACCAATAAAACCCCAACGGGCCCGCTAATTAGCCCCAAAGCCAACGAGGCGACCAAGGCGCGCTGCATAAACGCAAACTCAGCAAACGGCGCCCAGAAAAAATCAACCATGGCGATGGGTCTCATGGTGGTGTGCTTTTACGTTCACCGCTTCGAGTGTGCCCGGCACGTGGCACCATGAGGCGGTGTCTTGCCAGGCCATCGAGTTAGCCTGTGCGCGGGCTAGGTTATCGGCCGCCAAAACCGCTGTGGTGTTGTCCCAAGCGATAAGCTCGCGCGCCATTAATAGGGTTCGCGGGAAGTGATCCTTAACCATTTGAAGGTCGTGAAGCACGGCCACCACTGTGCGACCACTGGCATGCCATGAATGGATAATTTGAAGCAAGTCAGTGGTTGTAGTGGCGTCTAGCGCGTTGAAGGGTTCGTCTAACAAAATAATCGGCGCGTCTTGAACAATCAGGCGGGCAAACAGCACCCGTTGAAGCTGTCCGACAGACAGCTCATCAATCAGTCGGTCCTGGAAGCCTTCCATGGCCACTTGTGCCAAGGCCTCTACAATTCGAGTCAAGACGGTGCCCTTAATAGCGCCCCAAGCGCCAATTTCTTGCCAAGCGCCCATGGCGACGACCTCGAGCACACGCAACGGAAAATCTTGGTTGATGCCAGATAGTTGCCGTAAAAAAGCAATTTGATGATGTTGTGCGCCAGCTTGATCGAACTCAATGGCGCCTTGATTCAGACGGGTTAGGCCCGCCATGGCACCGAGCAAGGTGGACTTGCCGGCCCCGTTGGGCCCAACAATGGCGGTTAATGAGCCTTTTTCAAATGCGCCACTGATGTGGTGCACGGCAGGGTGGCCATGGTAGGCAATCGTCACGTCGATTAATTTTAAGGCGGCAGGCATCATGTCACTCGTCACTCAAGCACCAGCCAGACCGCCAACCACAGCGGCACCAGCACCCAGACTAAGAAAACCAGTCGCCGTTTGATGCCCCACAAAAGGGGGCTGGCGTGTCTGGTGTCTTGAGCCTGTTGGGAAGGTTTGGTTGAAATCATGTTTTTGCGGCTGGTACGGTTGCTAAGCGCATGGCCAGTCGTCGTCTGCGCTTGGTTATTTTTAATTTGTTACTTATAATGATAATTCATTATCAATAAAAAGTGTTGGCGCGACCTAGTTTCGAGAGTTTGTCCGAAATACGCACTCAAACGCCCAATGCGTCTATGATCCCCACCATGGAAAGAACAACTCGGCAACGTCAGGCGATTCGCGAAGCACTGCAGCAGGCCGATCGGCCGTTGTTAGCCAGCGAAGTACTCGAGCAAGCCAAATTAGTCGTGCCGTCGCTGGGCATTGCAACCGTTTATCGGACATTAAAGACGTTGGTGGCCGAGGAGTCTCTTCAAACGGTGGCGTTGCCAGGCGAAAACCCAAGATTTGAATTTGCCCACGGGCATCACCATCACTTCTGTTGCCAAGCTTGTAAGCGTGTTTTTGACGTTCATGCTTGCCCTGGCGACCTGAGTCGCTTGGTACCCAACGGGTTCAGTATTGCAGACCATGAGCTGACGCTTTACGGCAAATGCCCTGATTGTACGTGATGTTCTCATTAGGGACTAAATAAAACTTATTCTTTGTTTATGTCATAACCCACGCGGCTTGAATTTTTGCAATACTGCCCTCATATAATTGAAATCGTTTAAAGCAAGCATCTTTTAGAGGCAAGCACACAGTGTTAAGTTAGTTGAGCAGGGCTTTTTGAGGCGTCTGTCCTCAAAAGCGGCTGCTATGTATTATCACGTCCCATACCGATTTGGATTTACCCGCGCGACTGCGTGTGCTGTAATCGCCCGTTACCTGAGAAATTAAAGCGTATGAATCAACCCTCCAAATCCATCGCCATCGAAGACATGGTGCCCGTGACAATCCTGACCGGCTTTCTAGGTGCTGGTAAGACGACTTTGCTCAAGAGAATCCTCACGGAATACCACGGTAAACGGATTGCCGTGATTGAAAACGAATTTGGACCTGAAAGCATCGACAACGATTTGTTGGTCGAAGTACATGATGAGGAAATCATCGAACTGTCCAATGGTTGCATCTGCTGTACGGTTCGTGGCGATTTGATGCGAACGTTGCTTGACTTGCGCGCTCGGCGAGAAAAGGGCGAACTCTCATACGAGCGGGTGATGATCGAGACCACCGGGATGGCCAACCCAGGACCGGTGTGTCAGACCTTTTTCATGGACGACGGTGTCGCTGAATACTTTCGCTTAGATGGCGTGATCACGGTGGTGGATGCCAAGCATGGCATGCAGACCTTGGATGATCAGCCCGAAGCACAAAAGCAAGTTGGTTTTGCCGATCGCTTAATTGTTTCGAAGAAAGACCTGGTCACAGACGATGAGTACGAGGCTTTGCGTCACCGCCTGATGCGTATCAACCCACGGGCAGAAATTGAATCGGTGCATTTTGGGCAGGCTGATCTGGCCAAAATTGTCGACATTAGCGGCTTTAATCTCAACACTATTTTGGATATTGACCCAGCCTTTTTGGCTGAACAGCATCCCGATGCCAAGCATGATCACGGCCACGGCCACGGTCACGGTCATGGTCATGACCACCATCACAGTCACGATCATCACCACGTGCATGATGACGAGATTGGTGCCTTTGTGTTCCGGTCTGACAAACCGTTCGATGCCGAACGACTCGAAGAGTTCTTGGGCGGCGTCGTACAGGTATACGGACCGGACTTAATGCGTTATAAGGGCATACTCTACATGAAGGGCGTCGACCGGCGGATGCTTTTTCAAGGAGTACACATGTTAATGGGTGCCGAGCCGGGTAAGCCTTGGGGTCCCAAGGAGAAAAAGACCACCAAAATGGTTTTCATTGGCCGCAAGCTGCCACAAGAGATCTTCACCAAAGGTCTTGAGCAGTGTCTTGCGAGATAGTCGTCGTGACTTATCACGACCAGTGACTTCAACGGAGTGAATGAATGGCAACGAAGGCAGCCCCCAAAAAAACCAAGTCTGTGAAGGACGCTGGTACAAACTCACTCATCACCGAAGCGGCATTGCTAAAGATGACGGAAGATGAGTACATGAGTGGACAACAGTTGGCTTTTTTTAGAGCAAAACTGCGTCAATTAGAAGACGATATCTTGGCCAATGCTGGCGCAACCACTCTGAACTTGAGAGAAACTCAGTTTGTGCCTGATCCCGCCGATCGGGCAACAATTGAAGAAGAGCACGCGCTTGAATTACGCACTCGAGACCGTGAACGTAAGTTGTTGAAGAAAGTGCAGCAGTCACTGACACGCATTGAGTCTGGTGATTATGGCTGGTGCGAAGAAACTGGCGAGCCGATCGGCATTCCTAGGCTTTTGGCGCGACCAACAGCGACGCTGTCGCTTGAAGCCCAAGAGCGGCGCGAAATGCGTCAAAAGATGTTCGGAGAGTAAGCCGTCCTCGCGTTATCAACACCCTCACTTGAAACACCATGCTGTTCAAGCGAGAAGAAAAAAGCAGGTGAGTCATGGAACAGTTTCACGCGACAACCATCGTTTGCGTGCGCCGCGGCAATCGCGTAGCGATGGGCGGCGATGGGCAGGTGACCTTGGGTAATATCATCATCAAGGGCACAGCTTGCAAAATACGACGGCTTTATCACGACAAAATCTTGGCGGGTTTTGCGGGGGCAACTTCTGATGCCTTCACATTGCAAGAGCGTTTTGAAGCCAAGCTGGAGAAGCATCAAGGGCACTTGATGCGCGCTGCCGTGGAGTTGTCTCGCGACTGGCGAACCGATCGGATGTTACGACGCCTTGAGGCCATGCTAATCGTGGCCGATATCGACCACACCCTGGTGCTAACGGGCAACGGCGATGTCTTGGAGCCCGAAAACGGCTTGGCCGCGATTGGCTCCGGCGGGGCCTACGCGCAATCATCGGCCTTGGCACTATTGCGACACACCGAGTTAGAGCCCAAAGAGATTGTCAAAGCGTCGTTATCCATTGCCGGTGATTTGTGTATTTACACCAATCAACAGCACGTCATCGAAGTCCTTTAAAGGAGGGGTCCATACAGATGTCAGCCTCCAACATGACACCCAAAGAAATTGTCTCTGAACTTGATAAACACATCATTGGTCAGCAGGCTGCTAAACGAGCCGTAGCCGTTGCGCTGCGTAATCGCTGGCGTCGCCAACAAGTGCCCGAGCCTTTGCGTCAAGAAATTCACCCCAAAAACATTCTCATGATTGGGCCAACAGGCGTGGGTAAAACTGAAATTGCCCGACGCTTGGCGAAGTTAGCGAATGCACCATTCATCAAGATAGAAGCGACCAAATTTACCGAAGTGGGTTATGTCGGGCGAGACGTCGACACCATAATTCGTGACTTGATGGAAGTTGCCATCAAGCAGATCCGTGAACAAGAAATGAAGCGGGTCCAAGCCCAGGCGGAAGACGCAGCGGAAGACCTGATTTTGGATGTGTTGATCACACCTTCTCGCGACGCGAATGGCACCCCAATACGCGAAGACTCGAATGCACGCCAAGTTTTTCGTAAGCGCCTGCGTGAGGGTTTGATTAATGATATGGAAATTGAAATCGAACTCAATGTGGCATCACCTTCGATGGATATCATGTCGCCACCTGGCATGGAGGAAATGGCTGAGCAGCTCAAAGGCATGTTCGCTGGCCTAGCGCGCGATAAAAAGAAACCCCGAAAAATGACGGTTAGGGAAGCGTTCAAGCACCTGACCGAAGAAGAGGCCGCCAAACGCGTGAACGAAGAGAGCTTACGCACGCAAGCGGTCTATCAAGTGGAACAAAACGGTATCGTGTTTTTGGATGAAATCGACAAGATTGCTGCGCGCCAAGAGGGTGCA
This sequence comes from uncultured Burkholderiaceae bacterium, assembly GCA_963926245.1. Taxonomy (GTDB): domain Bacteria; phylum Pseudomonadota; class Gammaproteobacteria; order Burkholderiales; family Burkholderiaceae_B; genus Algicoccus. The sequence continues at coordinate 54,047 of CAWUWI010000022.1, forward strand.
ACAGCCGATGTCTCAAGACAAGGTGTGCAGCGAGATTTGTTGCCCTTGATCGAAGGTACGACTGTCACAACCAAGTACGGCATGATTCGCACCGACCATATTCTTTTCATTGCCTCAGGTGCATTTCACTTGTCGCGGCCATCAGACCTGATTCCCGAGCTGCAAGGCCGTCTGCCGATCAGAGTAGAGCTCGATTCCTTGACCGCTGAGGACTTCGTCAAGATCCTGAATGAAACCGATGCGTCGTTAACCAAGCAATACACCGCTTTATTGCAAACAGAAAATGTGACCCTGTCGTTTGCCGATGACGGTATTCGTCGATTGGCCGAATTGGCCTCAGATGTTAACGAGCAAACCGAGAATATTGGCGCACGGCGACTTTACACCGTGATGGAGCGATTGCTCGAGGAGCTCTCGTTCGAAGCTTCCGCCCATGAAGGGCAAACCATATTGGTTGATGCGACTTACGTGAACGACAAGTTAGAACAGACCGCCGCGAGCCACGACCTGGCGCGCTATGTGCTCTAGCGCACCATTGCACTGAGCGACCCACAACACACCCGAGGCTTACCTCATGGCAGATCGTCTTACCACCATCACAACGCGTACCGGGGACGATGGCACCACGGGTTTGGCCGACGGCTCACGGGTTAAAAAGACCCATCATCGTGTGCACGCCATGGGTGAAGTTGATGAGTTGAATAGCCAACTTGGCAGCTTGCTGGCGCAATTGCAGGTCAATGCCAATCAAACGGTAATCGCTGCGGTGATTGAGGCATTGAAACCATCACAGCACGCTTTGTTTGATATTGGCAGTGAACTGGCCATTCCCGGCTACACCCAGCTAACGCAGCAACAATTGGATCACTTAGATTCAGCCATCGCGCACTTCAACGCCAGCCTTGCGCCGTTGAAAGAGTTTATTTTGCCGGGCGGTGCCCAGGTCAGCACACAGGCTCATGTTTGCCGCAGTGTGTGTCGGCGTGCCGAACGGGCCGTGGTGGCGGTGGCAGAGCAGGAACCGCTGAGCGACTTGGCCCAACAGTACCTTAACCGCCTCTCAGACTTGTTGTTTGTATTAGCCCGAACGATCAATCAAGCGTTGGGTTACACCGACACCTATTGGCAGAAAGCTTAGGCGCGCTGTCAAAAAAGCGCCAAGCCAGCGCCGCGTCGTTTACATGGCTACGCCAGCGGCTTGTGCTTGCTCATCGGCATGGTATGAAGAGCGCACCATGGCGCCTACAGCCGCGTGGCTAAAGCCCATGGCATAAGCTTCTTTTTCAAACATCAAAAAAGTCTCTGGCGTGACATAGCGCAACACCGGCAAATGGTGCTCAGACGGTTGTAGATACTGACCAATGGTCAGCATGTCTACATTATGGGCGCGCAAATCCCGCATGGTCTGAAGAATTTCGTCATCTGTCTCGCCTAACCCGAGCATGAGTCCTGACTTGGTGGGCACATCGGGGTGCTCTTCTTTGAAGGCTTGAAGTAAGCGCAGCGAATGGGCATAATCAGAGCCTGGTCGGGCTTGTTTGTACAGGCGAGGTACGGTTTCAAGATTATGGTTCATGACGTCGGGCAGGCCGCCATTCAGAACCGCCAAGGCACGGTCAAGTCGGCCTCTAAAGTCAGGCACTAACACTTCGATTCGTGTCTGGGGGGACAAAAGACGCACTTTTTGGATGCACTCTACAAAATGCCCAGCCCCTCCATCACGCAAGTCATCGCGGTCAACCGATGTGATCACCACATAGTTAAGCTTTAACGCCGCAATGGTTTTGGCGAGATTTAGTGGTTCGTCGACATCCAAGGGGTCAGGTCGTCCATGACCGACGTCACAAAACGGGCACCGCCGGGTGCATTTGTCACCCATGATCATAAAGGTCGCCGTACCCTTGCCAAAGCATTCGCCAATGTTGGGGCAAGAGGCCTCTTCGCAGACAGTGTGAAGACTGTGTTCGCGCAAAATCCGCTTGATCTCGTAAAAGCGCGACCCCACCGGTGCCGCCTTAACGCGAATCCAATCGGGTTTTTTTAAACGCTCAGCCGGCACGATCTTGATTGGGATACGAGCGGTTTTGGCTTGGGCTTTTTGTTTAATGGTTGGATCGTAGGTTGGCACGTTTGACATCTTCACTATCCTTTGGGAGCAAAGTCGCTGCTCAGGTGAAACTATTTTACCCTCAGTCGGCAATGGCTCAAGATTGACCCTGCCAAATTCATGGCGACCGCATCCCAAGAGGCAAAGACGCCCTCGCTGGCCATGCTGACCGTTTCGAGTCCTTCATAGCCACAAGGGTTGATGCCTAAAAATGGTGTCAAATCCACGTCTACGTTTAGCGCTACCCCGTGATAGGTGTAGCCCTTTCGAACTTTGATGCCAAGGGCGGCGATTTTGGCGATTTGTCCATCGGGGCGTGGCAAGTAGACGCCTGGCGCGCTAGGCTGACGCCGTGCCTGGGTCAGCCCATAGCTGCCTAGGGTGTCGATCAAGGCCTGCTCAAGAGCCTGAACCATCGCCCGAATCGTCAGTGTTGTGCGCTTTAGGTCGGCCATTATGTAGATCACCACTTGGCCGGGGCCGTGATAAGTGACTTGTCCGCCACGGTCCGATTGAATCACGGCAATATCCGCACGATTGAGAATATGTTCCGGTTTGCCTGCTTGACCCAAGGTGTATACCGGGCTGTGCTCAACTAACCAAAGCTCATCAAGATCATCTGGCTGGCGACCCGCTGTGAACGCTCGCATGGCTTCGAACACAGTGGTGTAGTCGGCAACCCCAGGCCAACGCCACACGCCTGCCATGGTCGTAATCACAGGGCTCACTAGAGTACGACCGACACCAAAGGGTGCGCGTGCAAGGCGCGATACAACGAATCCAATTGATCGCGCGAGGTAGCCCTTACCGTAAAGGTTAAACCCACATAGTTGCCGGCCTTGCTCATTCGTACTTCAAGCGTTTTGAGATCAAAGCCCGGGTCATATTCGAGCACGACATCGGTGAGTGCTTGGGCCAACGTTGGGTCCTGCTTACCCATGACTTTGATTGGAAAGTCAGAGGGGTAATCAATCAGCGAGGTTTTGTGGGTATCGGTCATGCCACCGTGCCAGGTTTTGCGGCGGATAAGGCTGCGATCCGCTGGTCATAGGCCTGTCGCAAGCGCTGGTAAATTGGCCCAGGCTTACCCGTACCAACAGCCTTTTGGTCGAGCGCGACGATTGGCAGAATCTCGCGAGTGGCAGAAGACAGCATCAATTCATCGGCATTGTTCACTGCCGTGCGGTGAATGGGTTCGAGGTGAAAGGCAATGCCTTGCTCTTGGCAGAGCTCTTCGAACAAGCCATAACGAATGCCTTCAAGCACCAAGTTGTCTTTTGGTGGGGCATAAACGGCATTGTTTTTGACCACCCAAATATTGCAAGAAGCCCCTTCGGTTAGGTAGTCGTCTCGAAACTGTACGACTTCATCAACCCCCGCTTTGACGGCTGCTTGCTTGGCCAAAACGTTCCCTAGCAAGGAAACCGATTTGATGTCGCAATGCAGCCAACGCTTGTCATCAAGACTAATCGCCCGCAAGCCTTGATCACGTAATGCTTGTGAGGGGGCGGTCATGGGCGCCAACATGGCAAACACGGTGGGTTTGACTGGCGGGTTTGGAAAGGCATGGTCACGCTTGGCCACACCGCGCGTCACTTGGATGTAAACCATTGCGCAATCCTGAGTCGTGTCGAGCGCAACCAAACCGGTTACCAAATCAAGCCACTCTTGCCGGTCCATGGGTGGTGCGATTTCGAGTTTGGCGAGGCTACGATCAAGCCGATTGAGGTGCTCAGTCATCCGAAAGGGCTGGCCGTGATAGATCGGCACAACCTCATAGATACCATCGCCAAAAATAAAGCCGCGATCAAGCACAGATATCGACGCCTCAGACAGCGGCACGAATACGCCATTCACGTAGACCGTTGGGTCACCGCTCACACCTTGAATAAAGTCAGTCATCACGGTCTCAATTCATGTCGTCAAGTAAAAGGGTTGGACATCCATTAATGTGTTCAAACCCGTGGTGCGCGATCATGGGTTTTATTGTAGCCAGAGCTTAAATTGGTCAATGGCGCGACCAAAAAATCCAGCCCGCTCCACTGGTGCCAAAACATCAAGTGGCAGGACACGCAGGGGTTGGCCATCAAGCGACAGCGTCATTTGCCCGACGCGTTGTCCTTGGCTCAATGGGGCCAAAAGCGGGTCCGGGCGTTGTGCAGTCACCAACACATCACCTGTTTTGCCGCGAGGGATGGTCACCAAGATGGGTAGCGGGCTACCGAGTGCGGCGAGCTCTGTGGTGCCTTCCCAAACACGGGCTTGGATGGCAGGCTTATTGGCATCGAAAAGTTTGACCGAATCAAAGTTTTGGAAAGACCAGTTCAGTAACTTTAAGCTTTCTTCAGCACGCGTTGCCTCGCTTTCAGCGCCCACGAGCACACTGATGATACGCCGATCACCGCGTTGCGCCGTGGCGATCAAACAATATCCGGCTGCGGTGGTGTGGCCGGTTTTCATACCATCGACCGATGGGTCTGCCCACAGCAAACGATTACGGTTGATTTGTTTGATTTTGTTATAGGTAAATTCACGCACGGCATACATTTCATACTTTTCGGGATGGTCCGAAATCATGCGCTGGGCCAAGATGGCCAGATCTTGAACCGTGGTGGTGTGCTCAGGGTCGGGCAAGCCGTTGGAGTTTTTAAATGTTGTGTCCTTCATTCCCAACTCAATCGCTTTCTCGGTCATTTGTTGGGCAAATGCCGCCTCTGTGCCGGCGAGTAATTCAGCAATGGCCACCGAAGCGTCGTTACCCGATTGAACAACGATGCCATTGAGTAGCTCTTGGACTGATACGGGCTTGCGGGGCTCAATAAACATCCGTGAGCCAGGCGTTCGCCATGCTTTTTCTGAAACGCTCACCTGTTGATCGGCTGTAATGCGCTTTTCTTTGAGCGCCTCAAACGTCAGGTAAACCGTCATGATTTTGGTCAGTGAAGCGGGCTCAACTTCTTGGCTTGGGTTTTGCGAGGCAATGGTTTGACCCGTGATGGCATCAACAACAATCCAAGCGCGCGAAGCGATCACGGGTTTTGAAATCGTTGAAACAGCGGCAACATCAACAACGGCTGGTCCCGTGTTTGGTGCCGACAGGCTCACGGGGGCGGGGCTTGCGCTACTTCCTGTAACGGTGCTTGTGGTTTGTGCAAGCAGTGGCAGGGGCATCGCCAGTGAGCAAGCGCAAATCAGTGAAACACAGCGGCGGGAAAAACGAGAAAACATGAGCACCTTCCGTCAAAAACCAGATCAATCAGTCATCTTACAAGGACTTAAGCCGAGACTGCACCAATTGGCGCAATATCAACAATTTCCCATGAAAAAAATGACCCGCATTGGGAATGACGACAACGGGCATATCAATCGGGCGAGCCCAACGCATGACCTCTTCAAGCGGCACCACATCATCAATCTCGCCGTGGACGATGAGCGCATCCTCGGGGGCACGGGTGGTTTGGTGCTTGAAACGCAAAGCCGCTGACCCCGTCATGATCACCACGTCAGGCAAGTGTTGACCACTCTTTTCCCATTCAGCGTAAAGTTGTAGTCCGATCGATGTGCCAAATGAAAACCCACCCAGTACCCATTTGCCCGCGTAGACTTCGGCATAGCGTGCTTTGAATTGCTCAACCAACGCAGCCATGTCAGCGCGCTCGCCCCGCCCCTCGTCAAACTGACCGCCAGACAGGCCAATGCCACGGAAGTTTGGTCTGACCGCCAACAAACCCTCTTGAACACAAGCGCGCGCTATTGTTGTCACGACTTTGTTATCGCGCGTGCCGCCTTGAGCGGGATTGGGGTGTAGCACCAGTGCCCAGCCTCTGGGCGTCGCGTCTGGCCAGTCTAAGGCGCAGTCAATAGAGCCTGCCAGGCCATCAAAGGTCGTGATTTCAGTGTGTGCTGCCATGGTTACCCAACTGTTTTGCGGCGCGCGCGATTAGTAACGGACTCATTTTAACGATTGGCGCGCCTCGGCAATCCACTGCGCGATTTCATTGACAGCCTCATCGGTGGCCACGCGTAACGCTTGAGCTCCACCCTCGGCTGTATTGCCTTCAGCCTTGACGCTTCGCGTGACTCGGAACTGATCCAATACTTGATTATTGGCGATCAATACCACTTGAAGGGAGATCACCCCATCGCTGGCTTGACCGTCGGCACTAAAAACCTGCTCAAACTGTAGCAAGGTGGTGCGCACTTGTGCCATCTCAGCATTGACCTCGACAGTCAGCACGGGCGCTTGTCTTGAAAGCCGATCAAACAGTCTCTCACGCACCATCACAGCGGGCGTCGCGGTCCAGCGTGCCGTGGCGTAGGCATTGGGTTGACCGTTCGGACCGATGCGCCAGATCACCCTTTGTGATTGCAGTGTGCCGACCGCTAACACAGGGGCTACGCCAAGGGGGGCTTTTGAAATCCTGTCGGCAGGCGTTTGATTCGGTGGTGAACCCAAATCCAACAAAGTAGGCGCAGGTGGCACGTTGCCAATGCTGCAACCGGCCATGACCAACCCCAAACAACTGGTGATCAACAAACGACTCAATGTCATGGGCTATTACCTGAATGAAAACCCTCAAACCCAGGCTCGCCTGGGCCGGGACGCACTTGTGGCGCACCAAACAAAACCGATTGGGGGGCACGCTCAAATTCTTGCGCGGTGGCGGTGAAAGATCGCGAGGCTTGAGAAATACTTTCTATCATTTGGCCGATCTGAGGCAGGGTCGACGATTGCAATTGAGCTGCTGCGCGTTGCAGTTGTTTAAGGCTGCCAGCGACTTGTTGGAATGGCCCGCTGGGACTGTTTAAAAAGTCGATGGTTTGACCTGCTGAGCTTGTGAGGGACTTCAGTTCAATGGCCGCCTGATCAACAGTGACAAGCGTGCCCTCTAGTCGCTGCACCAGTGCTGGCAGTAGTTTCAAGGTTGGCTCAAGTGCTGCCAACGATTGGCTTAGCGACGCGGTTAGCAATTCGGTGTTTTTAAGAACCTGCCCAAAAGTCTTGGCGTTTTCAGTGGTGACGAATTGGTCCAGATGATCGAGCACCATCTCGCCGTCTTCGAGCATGCTCACACCCGATTTTTGTAGTTTCTGAAAAAAACCAGGGCGCACTGGGATGACGAAGGGTTGCGCTTCAGATGAGCTCACTCGAGTCGGCGCTTTGCCGTCATCACGCAGGTCAATGTTAGAGATGCCCGTGACGCCTTGTGTGCTGATCTCAGCCCACGTGCCTCTGGTAATGGGGGTGTCGGGCAACACACCAATGCGCAGCCGTATGGCGCCAGGCAGGTCTTGGTCAATTTCTAACCCTTGCACTTGACCGACCGCCATGCCTTGGTAACGCACCTGTGATTGAATCGACAGCCCGCCGACGGGAAGCGTAGAAACGATTTCATACGGGCTATATGTCACGTCCTTACGTCCGAGCCAAACCGCGGTGATGGCTGCGGCAATCAGAAGCAGCAGGACAAAAATACCGGCGAGCAACGCGTGGCTTTTATTTTCCATCTGGTTGTGGGTTGGTTTCCTGGTCTCGGTTCAATGGCTTTTCGGCTTCACCCATTGCTCGCTTGCCTCTTTCACCATGGAAAAAAGCCTCGATAAATGGATGATCGATTTGCATCACAGCCTCAATCGTACCCTCTGCCAGTACTTTTTTGTCGGCGAGTACGGCCACTCGCGTGGCCAAATCACGAATCGTATCAAGATCGTGCGTCACCATAATGACGGTAAAACCCAGTTGGCTGTGAAGCGCTTTGATTAGCGACACAAACTCATCGGCACGCTGAGGATCCAAGCCAGCGGTTGGTTCATCCAAAAAAAGCAGCTCGGGATCCAACGAAAGCGCACGCGCCAAAGCCACCCGTTTGATCATACCGCCAGAAAGGCCCGATGGCATTAAGGTTGCGTCAGCCGGTGACAGCCCAACCCACGCCAGGCGCATCATGACGACTTCTTTGATCAATGACTCGGGCAAGGTTCGCACCTCGCGCAAGGGCAAGGCGATGTTGTCGTAGACCGGCAGTGCAGAAAACAGCGCCCCCGATTGAAACAACATGCCCCAACGTCGAGTTAGTGCAATTCGTGCGGCACCCTGGTAAGAAGCAATCGGCTCACCAAAAACATCAATCGAGCCGTGGCGAAAATCCTGTAAACCCAAAATAGCGCGCAGCAGCGTGGTTTTGCCTGAGCCAGAACCACCGACAATGGCCACGATTTCGCCTTTGCAAACAGTCATGTTTAAGTGCTCGTGCACCACGTGACTTCCAAATGCTGTGGTGACGTCTTTGACCACGATAACGGTATCTCTTGCGGCATCTCTTGGGGCATCTCTTGGGGCCTCATTTGCGGCGGCAGTATTCGATTGCGTCACCACCTTAAATTCTCATCTGGCTAAAAATGACCGCATAGATTGCGTCAATGAGAATGACGCCTGTGATGGCGGTCACCACAGAGGTGGTTGTGCCACGGCCCAAGCTTTCCGTGTTTGGTTCGATGCGTAACCCAAAGTGGCAAGCCACCAAAGCAATCCAGATCCCAAAAGTCACGCCTTTAATCAGACCGATCCAATAGTTGATTAATCCAACCGCACGGGGCAACTCTTGCACAAACCACATGAACTGTAAGCCCAGCTCGTAGTGTGCGGCCATCATCCCGCCTAACAAAGCCATGGCGTCGGTCCACAGGACTAGTAAAGGCATCACAATGGCCAATGCGATGACACGCGGCAGGATCAACCGTTGGCCACGCGAGATACCCATGACTTCCATGGCATCGAGTTCTTGCGTGACTCGCATCACCCCGATTTGAGCCGTGATTGCCGATCCTGAGCGCCCCGCTACCAAAATTGCCGCAAGCACTGGCCCCAATTCCCGAACGATTGAGACACCTAATAATTTGACGATGAATTGGCCCGCGCCAAACAGAGCCAACTGTTGCGCTGACAGGTAAGAAATCACTACGCCAATTAAAAAGCCAACCAGTGCGGTGATACCCAAGGCTTGGGCACCGGCTCGAAAAATTTGGGCCGAAATCTCACGCCAAGGGCCGTAAAGGGGTCGCGCCAAAAGCGCCAAAAAATCCAAAACCAGACCGCCTGCTAGGCCCAATAATTGATGGCCATGGTGCATGCCGAGCAAGAGGCCCGCACCCAAACGCCGTAACCACTCGAACGAGTCAGTGGTGGGGGCGAGCTTGTGCTGAGGCACTTCGGTTGCCATCATCTCAAAAAGTGTGGACTGGCTCTCAGTCAGTGACAAGCCGTTAGGTACCTTTGCTTGCCAGCGATGCCAAAGCAATTGCGCCCCCACGGAGTCCAGCACTGTGTCGGGGTCAATGGCCCACGAAGCGGCTGATGGCACAGAGCGCAACAAACGTTGCCGGCGAGCGACCTCGCCCTTGGTTGAAAGTGCTTGCACATTCCAGCGCCCAGCTATCAGCCAATGCTGACCTTGATCAGACAAGGGCTTGGATTCAGTTGGGGTCGCAGCAGCGGTCATGTGGGATACTTAATCGATTAAAAATAATCATCAGACTCCTTTTATAGCCCATCATGCCTATCACCGCAGTGTCAGTGTTGCCTGAACCACATGCCTTAGCGGTCGAACTAGGGCGTGCTTTGCCTCATTTTACGAGCGTTGATTGGCAAGCGTCGGTGGCCTCGACCAACCAATCCTTGATGGCGCAAGTGCGCCAACCTAGCCCAAACGGCGACTTGGGTTGGCCAAGGCTGTTGGGCGCTCACCATCAAACAGCAGGTCGTGGGCGAGCGGGACGTCCCTGGCAAGATCAGGGCGGCCAAGCGCTGATGTTTTCTTGTGGTTTTAAAACTGACTTGACCTTGCTGCAGCTCGCCGGCTTGGCCCCAGCACTTGGTATCGCCAGTGCGCAAGCGGTGCGTGAGCAGTTGTCGGCAGCGGGTGCGGCGCCTGAGGTGATTAGCGCGCTTTGCGTGAAGTGGCCCAATGATTTGATGTTGGCTGATGCCAAGCTAGCTGGTATTTTGGTTGAGTCTGCGGTGAGACAAACGCAAGAAGGGCAGCAACAAGCCAAGCCAGTTTTGTATTTGGTGGCGGGCATGGGGCTAAACGTGTCGGGTCATCATCAGTTGTCCAATGCGCTTGGTCGAGCGGTCGCTGATTTGTCGCAAGTGGGTGTCCGGCTGGACCTGGTGGCACTTGTCGCGGCTTTGTGCCGGGCCTGGCAGGCGGTGCTACACATATTGGCCAGTGACGGATTCGCGCCATTTGTCGATAAAATCAAGCCTATTGATTATTTGCAGGGCAGAACCATTGATGTCATGCAACAAGACGTGGTTCTTCACACGGGTTGCGCCATGGGCGTGACCGATCAGGGCGCTTTGGCTTTGGCGTTACCCAGCGGTGAAATTGAGCCCGTCATGGTGGGTGACGTTTCCATTCGTTGGCAGTTGCCCGAAGCGCGATTCGATGATGCCGGAGGCACGCCATGAAACTGTTGGTCGACGTCGGCAATACACGCTTAAAACTTGCCGTACTCGAAAAAAACGCGCTGCGCTTAATCGCGGCAGTGCCAACCCAAGATGTGGCGCTGATGCGACAGGCATTGGATGAGCAGATCGCAAAACTAGGAGCCATTGAGGCGGCCTGGGGCGTGTGCGTTGGGCATTTGGTTGTGGCGCAAGCCGTTCAGGCAGCGCTGCCAGTCAACATGACCATGCAATGGGTGCAATCCACAGCCAAGGCTGCGGGTGTGGTCAATCGCTACCCCGAGCCGCACCAGCTTGGCGCTGACCGGTGGGTCGGTGTTATCGGATTGACACGCCATTTCCAGTTTGATGGGGGAGAAGGCGCGTCGGCGGTTTTGGTGAATTTTGGGACAGCAACCACGATCGATACATTGGGGTCAGATAAAGCGTTCCGTGGCGGTTTGATACTGCCCGGCGTGGCGATGATGCAAAGCGCTTTGGCCCAGGGCACGGCGCGCTTACCGCAGGCCAGCGGCGAGGTAGTGGACAATCCCATAGGCACGGCCAGTGCCATTGCCAGTGGGATCGCGGCGGCTCAGATTGGTGCGGTGAAGCGCCAGCTCGAAATCGCCCAGCGAGATGACCGACAGATGCCCATGCTTTGTGTCAGCGGTGGTGCATACGTGAACATCCAATTGGCGTTGCAACACAGTTTGTCAGGTGTGCCAATCCTTCATTTGCCCCTCGTGGTCATGGATGGCCTAGCCGTCCTGGCCAGAGAGACTAACCACAAAAGCGGTTAAAATGAAAACCATGAAAGCCTTTTGTACCCTATTGCTCGCAGCCAACGTGCTGGTCTTCGGACTCGGCAGCGGTTGGTTTGGTCATCCACGCTCCGAAATCGGTCGCTCACCTGCCATGCTAAGTTCTCAGCTCAATGCGCAGGCCCTGACGGTTTCACCGGGTCAGCTTCAAGCTCGGTAAGGGTTTGGACGATTCGTTGCGTAGCCCCCACATGGCCAGACACCCAGGCTTTGCCGGTTAAGCCGACTGTTTTGGCCGATTCAGGGTCTTGTAACCACAGCACAGCGCTCTGAATGGCTCTTTCAGCGCTATCGACTTGCACCAAGGCGCCGGCCATCACAGCGTCTTGAACTGCATGGGCGAAGTTACGGGTGTGTGGCCCAACAATCACGGGTGTGCCAATGGCGCACGCTTCAATGAAGTTTTGTCCGCCATGGTTCTCAAAGCTGCCACCGACAATGGCCACATCAGCCACCCCATAGAAAAAAGGCATCTCGCCCATGGTGTCGCCGAGTACAACATCTAGCTTCTCAAGGGCAGCAGCACTTTGTGGGTCATCGCCGAGCATCGACCAACGCGCGTAACGAAGCTTGTGGGCATCAAGCAGGCGTGCGGCGTCATCAAAGCGTTGAGGGTGCCTGGGAATCAAAATATATAGGGGCCTGTCGCCAGCGAGCTGGGGGTTTAAGTTAGCGGCGATCAAGGGCACGAACAGTTTGTCTTCGCCTTCGCGCGTACTAGCAATGGTGATGACCGGCCGATTAAGTCTTCTGCGCCAATATGCGCCAGCTTCGACCGCAACGAGTGGCACTTCAATGTCAAACTTCAGATTGCCTGAAACAATGATCTCTGACACCCCGCTGTCAAAAAGTCGTTGGCCGTCTTCAGGGGTTTGAGCCAAGGCCAATCGAAGCTCGCCATATGTTTCGTGCAGCAACCCACCAAGCAGACGATTGATCCACACCGCTTGCTGAAGTGACCGCTCAGACAGCCGCGCACTCACCAACACCACCGGCACACCAGCCGTGTGAGTCGTGTGCACAAGGTTGGGCCACACTTCGCGTTCCACTAGCAACGCCAAGCGTGGCTCGAAGTGCTTAAGAAAGCGGTGCATGGCGCCCGCCAAGTCGTAAGGCACCCATTGTTGGCGCACACGGCCATCATGTATTTCTTGCTTAAGTAGTCGTTGCCCTTCAGCGCGACCGGTTGGCGTGAAGTGGGTGAGTAAGACGGTGTCGCCTTTAAGGATCATGGCCTTGATTAACGGCGCTGCCGCGCGAACTTCACCCACACTGACCGCGTGTATCCAAACGGGCGCCGCACCATCCCAGGGCTGTGGATAGTATCCAAACCGCTCAGCGGCCAGCGCCTGCCAATCGTGTTGGCTCGCGCGTCGGCGCCACATCAGCAGACCCAAGGCCAGCGGTGCCGCCACGATGAGCAACAGCGAATAAATCCAGCGTGCTAACACGACAATTTTTCCTTTCCGTGGGTGTGAATGATTTCAAGTATACGTAAGGCCAGACGCATCGGCACTAGTACGATCAGCAAAGCACCCGTCGATTCAGGCGCCAGACGACGGCAAGGCTGCACGCAGCGCTCCTAACACCTCGTCTTGGCTAGGCGATCGATTTTGGTCGCCTAAGCTCGCCACAAAACCGCGACCTTCAACTGGGGTTCGGGCCGGTGTGGAGGCCTTGTAAATGCCAATCGTGTCCGTGCCAAGTGCGGCTGCCAAGTGCGTCAAGCCGCTGTCTAAGCCAACCATCACGCGGGCATCGGCGAGCAAAGCGGCCAGTTCAGTGAGCGAGCTTTTTGGGGTGACGACAGCATTGGGCCGGGCTTCAATCAAGGCCTGCGCACGGACCCGTTCGGCGTCGTTGCCAGCCAAAAGCCTTAAGCCCAAGCCATGCGCTTGTAGCGCATCAAAAACCGCCTGCCAATCCGAGGCTGGCCAGAGCTTATCGTCACGACTCGCCGAAGGCATGATGACCGCATAAGGCGCTGCTGGTGCATGGGTAGCCAAGTGATCTAGCCCAAAATCAGGATCGCCACTCACGGCATAACCGAATGTGGCAGCCGCCAGCAAACGTTGACGGATAACCGCCGGCTGATGGAAGGCCACGGGGTGTTTCACATCATAAAAAAGTGAGCACAGTGACTCTTGGGTTGAGCGCCAACTTAGGCCGTGCTTCACGCCACGGGTGGCACGCACAAAGCCAATCGATTTGAGAAGCCCCTGCATATCCAGCACGATGTCGTAGCTTACCGATTGCAAGCGATCAACAGCGGCTTTTCTTTCAGTACGGGTTTCGGCAGACCACCAAGAGCGACGCCAGCGGCGATGCGCAACCACAATGGTGTCATGCACGGCCTTATGCCAACGCGGTATTTCGGCAAAGTTTTCTTCTACCACCCAATCAATCACGGCGTTCGGGACGTGTCGTTCAATGTCTGTGATCGCTGGCAACATGTGAATCAGGTCACCCAACGATGAGGTTCGAACGATCAAGATCCTCATGGTTGCAAAGGGAGGTTTGTCAGCACGTGATCAACGCCGACTTGCCAGTTGGGCAGTGTCTCACCAAAAGCCTGCTGCCATTTGGTCGTGTCTAGGCGTGAGTTCATGGGGCGTGCAGCCGCCACGGGGTAGTCTTGAGCGGCAATGCCCTCGATGGCGTCGTCTTCAACGCGGATGGGCCAGCCCATTGCTCTGGCGCGTGCGATCAAGTATTGCGCGTAGCCGCGCCAGCTGGTGTGGCCACTGGCTACGAGATGATAGAGTCCCCAGAGAGGATCTCGAGCGCCAACGCCCCCAATCAAACTCGTGAGGGCAGAGTGAGTGCTTTGGGCAATTAGCTCGGCCGAGGTGGGCGCCCCGATTTGATCGTTAACAACGCTTAAAGCATCGCGCTCTTGAGCCAATCGCAGCATGGTTTTGAGAAAGTTTTGCCCATACGCCCCAAAAACCCAGCTGGTTCGCAAAATCAAGTGTGGACCGTTTGCTGCCACAATCGCCTTTTCGCCAGCTAATTTACTGCGCCCGTAAACCGACAACGGGCCTGTCAGATCGTTTTCTGTGTAAGCGCCGTCGTGCTCGCCGTCAAACACATAGTCGGTAGAGTAATGCACCATTGGCAGGCCGTGCGAGGCCGCGACCGTGGCCATAATACCTGGCGCAAGCGCATTGATGTCGTAAGCGAGCGACTCTTGCGACTCAGCCAGATCAACAGCAGTAAAAGCAGCGGCATTGATAAGTGCACAGGGCCGATGAACTTCGATGGCGGCGTGTAATTTGTCAGCCAAGCGATCCAAGTCGCTGAGGTCAAGCCCCAAGCGGTCATAGCCGATGGGTTGAAAGTCAGGCGCCAGCCGCTGGACCAAAGCATGGCCCACTTGGCCTTGGCAGCCGGTGATTAAAACGCATTTGGGTGTGTGTTCAGACATGGCGGCATTGTAAGACTGAAACGCATTAAGCCCAACCTGTCTCGCCAAACCTAAATCGCGAAGGTAATGACGCCGACGGCGAGCAGCAACCAGAGCGAAATGCGCTTGATTTGATTGGTGCGATTTTTTAACGCTTTGGCAAATAAGTAAGCGCCGAGCGCCGTGGCCAACAAGTAAAGTGGCAATAGGGTGCCAACGTAGCCAAACTGTAGCGGTTGCATCGCGCCTTGAATCAGCAACATTGCCATGGCGGTGAGTTGTGTGAAAGCAAAGAACACCGTGAAGAAAATACGAAAGTCCACGGGCGAGAAACCCTTGGCCGACAGCATGTACAACACAAATGGTGGACCGCCAATGCCAGCCACAGAGGTCAACATGCCGCTGGTGATGCCGGCGATGCTGTCTTGGAGACGACCCCGCGGGCCTTTGTAGTACCAGCCGGTTAAGAGGACGAGCGACAGCACAATCACCACGCCGGCAACAATCTGCCGAAACAAGGCAGGGTCTAGGCCAGAAAGCACATAGCTGCCAATTGGGATGCCTAGCAATGCCGAGGGCACCATGCGCCAGATCAGGGGCCAATCGATGCTTTTCCACATCCCAGGCAGCAACTGAAAGGTGCTTGCGAAATTCAACAAGATAACCACAACCACCACGTCTTTGGGGGGCAAGTAGAGGCTAAAGATGGGGGCGAGCAACAGGCCGCCGCCGAACCCAGCAAAGGCTCGCATGGTGCCACCGACAATTGTCGTGAGCACCATGACGGCAAACATCGTGACACTGGGAAATAACAGAACCCAAAGATCAGTCATGGGCGGTCGCTATATTGATTTTTGCGCGCGCGCTATCGCGCCAGTCATTATCGACCTTTAAAGACAGGCGCACGCTTTTGGGCAAACGCTTGCTTGCCCTCTTGATAGTCTTCGCTGGCAAAGCAACTAAGTATCATAACGCGCATTTTTTCTATGTCGATTTCAGATGGTACGTCTTGGAAACGACGGATCATGTGCTTGCCCACCCGCAAAGTTAGGGGCGCATTGGCAGCGATACGATCCAAATGCTCTTGCACTGTTTGCTCAAAGATGTCCTCGGTCGCCAAGTGTTGGATCAAACCCATGCGTTGGGCCTCTTGGGCGGCAATCCGGCGCGCCGACAAAAAGATATCCAGTGCGTTGGCCGGACCGGTGGCTGTCACCAAGTTGCGAATGGCGGTCAACCGATAGCCGAGGCCCATTTTGCCGGCTGGAATTGAAAAAGAGCTGTTGTCGCAAGCAATCCGAATGTCACAACAAAGGGCCAAGTTCAAACCGCCCCCGATGCAGTAGCCCTTAATGCGGGCCACGGTTGGTTTAGAGTAGTTGTAAATGGCGTTTTGAGCGCCCTCTGCAACCCGCTCGTATTCGGCCACCGCATCGACCGATGAGCGCAACTTGTCGAATTGCGAAATGTTGGCGCCGCTGACAAAGGCTTTTTCACCCGCGCCAGTCAGCACAACGACCCGGATTTCATCGTCATTCTCAAAAGCTTCGAGTGCGGGCTCAACGGCGGCCCACATGTCCAAAGACATGGCGTTGTGTTTGGCCGGATCATTAAAAGTGATCCAGCCTTCAGCGCCACGCTTTTCGACGATGACATTGTTTGTTGCGTTGTCCATGAGCAATTAATTTCCGAATAGGTTGCGGTAGCCGTTTATACCGTTTTCCAGGTGATCGCGCATGGCCTGGCGAGCAGCGTTGGCATCTTGCTTCTCGATAGCTTGCACAATACGTTCATGCTCGACATGGATTTCAAGGATGCGCGGTGTGCCTGAGCTTCGGAAGCGTAGGGTACGGACCGCATCGCGGATGACCGAACTCAAATGCCCCATGATGCGCACAAAATATGGGTTGTTAGAGGCTTGCGCGACGGCCAAATGAAAATCCACGGCTGAGTTGGCACCAGCTTCCCAGTCTTCTGCTGGGTGATCGTCTTGTTTGAGGGCTTCTTTGAGCGCTTCAAGTTGGGCGGTGGTGCGATGGGTCGCGGCCAAAGCGGCAGCACCCGACTCAATCTCAACGCGTAAGCGGTAAACATCAATCAGTTGCTTGAACTCCAGCAAATCGTCTTGCTCAACTTCAAAAGGGCGGTTGGCCAGGTCACGTTTGACAAACGTACCCACACCGTGGCGCGTCTCAACCAAGCCAGTCAACTTTAAGCGGGCAATGGCTTCGCGAACAACGTTGCGGCTTACGCCAAACTGAGCGCCAAGTGCTTGCTCGGTTGGTAGGCGCTGGCCTGGGCCAAGCGTCTCTTTCAGAATGCGGTCACGCAGTTGTTGTGCAATCTCATCGGCTAAGTTCTCAGGGCGACCAAGGTTCTCAAAGGCGGCGACCGGTTTGTTCATGGCTTGGCGGCGTGATTCGCGGCTGTGTACGATGCGTCCTAGCCCGTTCATTGTTGGTCTCCCGCGATCGAGCGAGTCAGGCAAGCAACAGATACGGCAATAATTTCCCTCATTTGATCCCCCTGTGGTTTTTGATTAGACCGAGTTTTTGAAAACTCTCGCGTCAAATCATATACACAATTTGGCAATGTACGGACAATGCTTGCGGCCGCGGTTCGGTGCCAAAACAGTTCATTTGGTACAATTAAACTCTTAGGAGGGCGAGCAAACATGATCCTTGTAACCGGCGGTGCTGGCTTTATTGGTAGTAATTTTGTACACACTTGGTTGTCACTTTCGGACGAGTCAGTCCTCAATCTCGACAAGCTGACCTATGCTGGAAACCTAGAAAATCTATCGAAATTTCAATCAGATAGCAGATACCACTTTGTGAGAGGGGAAATTGGTGACCGCGAATTGGTTACGCGCCTGCTTCAAGAGCATCAGCCCCGGGCAGTGATTAATTTTGCCGCTGAGTCGCATGTCGATCGATCGATCCACGGGCCTGGCGAATTCATCGAAACCAACGTAAACGGCACGTTCCATCTGCTGGAATCGATTCGCGGGTTCTGGTCGTCATTGTCCGTACAAGCGCAAACAACCTTCCGATTTCTGCATGTTTCGACCGATGAAGTCTATGGCACCTTAGCGCCCAAAGACCCGGCTTTTAGCGAAACCAACCCGTTTGAGCCCAACAGCCCTTATGCGGCTAGCAAAGCGGCGTCGGATCATTTGGTTCGCGCTTGGCACCATACCTATGGCTTGCCAGTGCTTACCACCAACTGCAGCAATAACTACGGGCCTTATCACTTTCCCGAGAAATTGATCCCACTGGTCATCTTGAACGCCTTGGCGGGTAAGCCACTGCCCATTTACGGGGACGGCCAGCAGGTCCGAGACTGGTTATATGTTGAAGATCATGCGCGCGCCATCATTCGTGTCTTGCAAGACGGTCGCGTGGGTGACACCTACAATATTGGTGGTCATAATGAAAAAGCAAACATCGAAGTGGTTAAAACCATTTGCCAACATTTGGATGTTTTAAGGCCACGGGCCGATGGCAAGCCCTATGCAGATCAGATGACTTTTGTGAAAGACCGTCCTGGGCACGACCGTCGCTACGCCATTGATGCGAGTAAGATTTCGGCAGAACTCGGTTGGTCACCCGAGGAGACCTTCGAGACTGGTCTAGAAAAAACAGTGCAATGGTACTTACAAAACCCATCTTGGGTTCAAAACGTCACCAGCGGTGACTATCGACAGTGGGTAGAAAAGCAATATGGCTAAAAACAATGAGACCGCCCGCCGTGGCATTATTTTGGCGGGCGGCTCTGGTACCCGTCTCTATCCCATCACGCAGGCCGTTTCTAAGCAGTTGCTGCCGATCTACGACAAGCCCATGGTGTATTACCCCTTGAGCACCCTGATGCTCGCGGGTATTCGGGACGTGCTCTTGATTTCCACCCCCCATGACATCCCTCGGTTTGAGGCTTTGTTGGGCGACGGCAGCCAGTGGGGCATGAACATCCAGTTCGCGGTTCAATCCTCACCGGACGGTTTGGCGCAAGCCTTCATCATTGGTCGCTCGTTTGTTAGCGGGGGCCCGAGTGCCTTGGTGCTTGGCGACAACATCTTTTATGGCCACGACTTGGTGAAATTGTTAGAAAGTGCCAATGCCCAGACAAGTGGGGCGACGGTCTTCGCTTATCACGTGCACGATCCTGAGCGTTACGGCGTGGTGGCCTTTGATGGGCAACAGCGCGCCGTGAGCCTAGAAGAAAAGCCCGTGCAACCCCGCAGCAACTATGCGGTGACAGGACTGTACTTCTATGACAACACGGTTTGCGATATCGCCCGCGACATCAAACCCTCCGCCCGTGGTGAGCTCGAGATTACAGATGTCAATTTGCAATACTTAAAGCGCGAGCAACTCACGGTTGAAATCATGGGCCGTGGTTATGCCTGGCTCGACACCGGCACACAAGACAGCTTGCTTGAGGCATCAAGCTACATTGCAACCATTCAAAAGCGTCAGGGCCTGATGGTCTCTTGCCCAGAAGAAATCGCGCTACAAAACGGTTGGATTGGTCGCGAACAAGTTGAAAAGCTCGCCGCGCCCCTCCAAAAAAACAGCTATGGCCAATACCTTTTGCGCCTGGTTTCACAGCGTCAAGCCTAGCCATGCCTTACACCGTTCAAACCACTGCCTTAGCTGAAGTTTTGTTGCTCACCCCTAAAGTGTTTGGGGATGATCGGGGCTTTTTCTTTGAGAGCTTTAACCAGCATGATTTCGACACTGCCACCGGCCTTGACGTCAAATTTGTGCAAGACAATCACAGCCGATCGGCTAAACACGTGCTGCGTGGCCTGCATTTTCAGACGCATCATGCCCAAGGCAAATTGGTGCGGGTGATAGCTGGTGAGGTGTTTGACGTGGCCGTCGATGTGCGCCCTGGGTCGGCGACCTTTGGTCAGTGGACCGGCCACCATTTGTCCGAGCACAACAAGCAACAACTTTGGGTGCCGCCTGGCTTTGCCCACGGCTTTGTGGTGTTAAGCGATATGGCCGAGTTTCTTTACAAAACAACCGACTATTACTACCCCGCCTTTGAGAAGTCACTCTACTGGGCTGACCCAGCGATCGGTATCAAATGGCCCATCGCGGCTCAACCCCTGTTATCAGTCAAAGACCAAGCCGATCAAGCGCTGTCACTTGAGCAACTGAAAGCAGAACAAGGTCAAACCGCAAAGGGAAAATCCTGATCGGTGGCGGACCATGAGCCAAGCTTTGCCCGCAAAACATTGTGTGGCCGCCATCTCATCACACGGATTTGGTCATTTGGCGCAAGTCGCCCCGGTTTTGAATCAATTTGCAGTTGAAACCACTCAAAACGCTGAAACTGCACAAACTGGCCTACCCATCCGTTTCACCCTTCGCACCAAGCTGCCAGCGTCTCATATGGTCGAGCGCGTGCGTGTGCCGTTTGCCGTCAACGAGGTCTCAGACGATTTCGGCATGCAAATGCACAGCGCTTTAGAGACTGATCTGCCGGTCAGCTTGCGTTGCTATCAAGCTTTACACGCTGATTGGACGCGGCATGTGGACCGGGTAGCCGAACAATTGACCGAGCAAGCGGCGGACTTGGTGTTTGCCGACATTCCTTACTTGACCTTGGCGGGTGCCTCGCACGCAGGTATCGCCTCAGTGGCCATGTGCTCACTGAATTGGGCTGACATCTTGGTGCAAAGTGTGCGGGCTTGTCCGGCAGCTTTGAGCGAAGCTGGTTTGGGCTTGCGACAATTTGAGCGGATCATACAGACCATGCGCGACGCCTATGACAGCGCGGCGGCTTTTCTGCAGCCCACCCCGAGCATGCCAATGATGGGTCTTGCTAGTGCCCGTTCTATCGGTGTGGTTGGTGAGCCCCCACCCCAGACTTGTCGAGAGACTTTAAATAGATGGGTTGAGAGAACCCACCTGCAAAAATGCAATAAGCAGGCCGCCTACCCGCCAACACGTGACGCATTGTTGGTTTTGGTTGGCATGGGTGGTATTCCCACCGAACTGCAACCCGCGAATTGGCCGACGCATTGCAACGGCAGACTGGTGATTTATTTGGTGACGGCGGCGCTCGCCAACCAGCACCCAAACGCCGTGGTGCTCGAGGGCCATGCGCCGGCCTACCAAACCTTGATTGCCACCAGCGATGTGGTGTTAACCAAACCGGGCTATGGCACCTTTGTTGAGGCTTGCGCAGCCGGCACACCGATCTTGTCTGTGACGCGTGCAGACTGGCCAGAAAGTGAAGCCTTGATGCGTTGGGCGAACGACAGTGGTCACGTTCAAAGCCTCACACCAGAGCAGTTGTCAGCCGGTGCGTTTGGCGCAGCCTTGAGTGCGCTGCTTGAGGTGGGAAGATCCAAACCGATTGAAATGACTGGTGCTGCCAGTGCCGCGCAAACCATTCGAGGGCTTATGGACCCAAGCCCCAAAGTGGCAGCTGCGGCACCGGTGGATCTTCGCCGGGAATAACCAAGCCGCTGGCGCGTACGCCCAGTAACCGAATGCGATCGTGCCAGACCACGCGCTTCAGACAATCCGACACCGCACCTCGTATGTCACGGGCCTCACCGATGGCTTCAGGCAAGGTTAAGTCGCGCGTGACGACCGTAAAGTCGGCAAACTTGACTTTGATGCCGACGGTTTTGCAGCGGCGTTGCTTGTGTGCCAAGTCCTCGGCCACGCGCTGGCAAAGATCATCAACCATGCGAGTCAGGGCTTCGCGGTCGTGCTTGACGTGTAGGTTAGCAGCGAGTGTCGATTCACGACTCAGTGACTTGGGGTCGCGGTAAGTCACCACCGGTCGATCGTCAATGCCGTGTGAGGCCTCGTGCAACCATAGCCCCATTTGCCGCCCGAACGCTTGTTGTAAATCCAGTATTGGCCTCTGAGCCACATCACCTATCGTGTGAATACCGAGTTCTGCGAGCTTCAGGGTGGCTTTGGGGCCGATACCGTTAACCTTGCTTGCGGGTAGCGGCCAGATGCGAGTGGTGATTTCTTCAGCGCTAAGCAATGTCAAACCATCGGGTTTTTCCAGATCAGAACAGATTTTAGAGAGCAGTTTGTTGGGGGTGATGCCAATTGAACAAGACAAGCCAGTGGCATTAAAAACGGCTTGCTTGATGCGTTTTGCCAGTGCCATGGTGTCTGAGTCAAGATCAGTCAGATCAAGATAGATCTCGTCGATGCCACGATCTTCCATGATGGGCGCCACTGAAGCCACGGCTTGTTTAAAGCGCCGTGAGTGGTCGTGATAGGCCTCAAAGTTGGCAGGCAACAGAATGGCCTCTGGGGCCAACTTGGCGCTTTTCATCAGCCCCATCCCAGAAAACACGCCAAGTGCACGGGCCTCATAGGTCGAGGTCGTGATCACACCGCGCCCAGCGTACTGCCCCAGGCGGCCGTATTGCCAATGGCCCGTTTCGTCAATGAGTGGAGCGGGCACGTTTTTGCCGCCCACCACCACGGCGTGACCTTTGAGCTGCGGATAACGCAATAACTCAACGGATGCGAAAAAAGCATCCATGTCTAAATGGGCGATTCGGCGTGCAAGCGTCATGGTGGCTTATCGAACAACAGCGCGTCTGGTTTGGTGTTTGGCAAGATGTCCTAAGTGTATAGTCGCCTTGACACAAAACACGGAAAACGCATGCTTATCAGCAGTCAGTTATCAGATCAAATTCTCGACCAAGTGTTTAAAGCCATTGCGTTGAATCGCACCCCTGGCTATCACTTTTGTGGCAACTTTTTGGGTCTTACCTTCGAAGGCGTTGGTGGTGGTCATGCGCGTGTGACCATGCCTGCGCAGCCGGCCCTGATTGATGGCAAAGGGTGCGTGGATCTCTGCGCCCTGACCGTGTTGGCTGATTTCGCATTGGCCAATGCGGTGCGTGCGGCCGCCACACCGACAGCGCGCTTGGCAACCGTATCGCTGAATCTCCAACTGACTGGCGAGCCGCTCACGGGTGATCTTGCCGCACACGGTGAACTGGAAGGATTTTTTGCCCATTCAACAGGCCGCCTGGGCATGAGCCGCACACGCATTGTGGCTGGCGACAAATTGGTGGCGTTTGGGACCGGTACCTTCATGGTCCTACCGGCACCGAAAGGCCAGACTTTGCATCCCATCCCATGGATCGAGCAACCGGCGCCAGATTTGCCGCGCCCAGCCATGGAAACGCTTTCGGTGTCTGAACGCGAGATCGTGGATCGCAGTATCGAGGCCTTAGAAATCGCGGCCAAGGCCGATCAAGCACACAGTTTCTGGTCGCTTTTGTTGGGTGCTGACGTTCAGAGCACCACGCAAGGCGCCAAAGCTGTGCTCACCAATGGACCGCACGTGGGCAATCGGGTGGGCCACGTGCAAGGCGGTGTCACCTTGGGCCTGGCGTTGATTTCTGCCAATGCGGCGTTGGGCGATCAATGGTGTTGCACCGGCGTGAACGCAAGTTACGTCACCCCTGGACTTGGCACGACCTTATTGAGTGAGAGCACGGTGACACATCGCGGCCGATTGACCGCTGTATCGCGTACCCACGTGCTCAGTGCAGACGGTAAAGTGGTGCTTGATGTGATGACGCACCACGCCCGCGTGAACTAAACTAAGCGCAGTTTTTTGGTACGCTGGATCACACGGTTAAACCCATATTCAAATCCCATTGAAGGATATCCATGTCTGCAACCTCGTCGATGACTTACACCCCCGTGGTTTTATGCGGCGGCTCGGGTAGTCGTCTTTGGCCTTTGTCGCGCTCTGGTTTCCCCAAGCAGTTTCTGGTTTTGCAGGGCACGCAAAGTTTGTTTCAACAAAGCGTTGAGCGTTTGGTTGGCCTAGCGAGCCCGTCATTGGTGTCGGCTCAACCCTTGATTGTGACCAACGAGTCGCATCGGTTTTTGGTGGCAGAGCAGTGGCGTGAGCTTGATGTGGACACCGATGCTTTGTTGTTACTTGAACCCGAGGGGCGCAATACCGCGCCTGCTATCACCCTCGCGGCAAAAGCAGCGATTGCAGCAGCCCCAGCCAATATTGATCCCATTTTGGTGGTGTCACCCGCTGATCAAGTGGTCACCGACGGTGTTGCTTTCAATCAGGCGCTCACTCGCGCCATCGAACGGGCCCAAACCGGTGCGGTGGTGGTGCTTGGCGTGTCACCGACCAGCCCTGAAACGGGCTACGGATACATTCGGCGTGGCGCACAAGCCGCCGCTGATGAGGCTTGGCCCGTCATTCAGTTCACAGAAAAGCCAGACCTAGAAACCGCGCAGCAGTACGTGGCCAGCGGTGAATACTCATGGAATGCAGGCATCTTTGTGGTGCGAGCCAGCGTTTGGCTCAGAGCCATCGAGTGCTTCGCACCTGAAATCAGTCAATGTGTGGATGTGTCTTTGGCGGGTGCAGCGGTTGACCATCAATTTGTTCGGCCACTGCCTGAGGCTTTTTTAGCGGCCCCCGCCATCTCGGCTGACTATGCGGTGCTAGAGCGATGCCCAGGTAGCGAGTTTTTGATTGAAGTGGTGGCGCTTGATGCTGGCTGGAGCGACTTGGGGGCGTGGGATGCGGTTTGGCAGCTCAGCGAAAAAGATCATCAGGGCAATGTGACCGTCGGTGACACAGTGGCCATTGACACCAAGAACACGTTGATTCATGCCAGCCATAGGCTAGTGGGCACGGTCGGCGTTGAAGACTTGGTGATTGTTGAAACCGCCGATGCGGTGTTGGTGGGTCATCGCGATCAAGCCCAGCAGGTCAAGGCTATTGTCGAGTTGCTTTCGAAGCAAAAGCGTGAAGAACATCAGTTGCACCGCAAAGTGCATCGGCCTTGGGGTTGGTATGACAGCATCGATGAGGCCGATCGCTTTAAGGTCAAGCGCATCATGGTCAAACCGGGTGCCAGCTTGAGCCTACAAAAGCACCATCATCGCGCTGAGCACTGGATCGTGGTGCAAGGCACGGCTGAAATCACCTGTGGCGATAAAGTCATGGTCTTAAGTGAAAACGAGTCGAC
Organism: uncultured Burkholderiaceae bacterium; assembly: GCA_963926245.1. Lineage (GTDB taxonomy): Bacteria > Pseudomonadota > Gammaproteobacteria > Burkholderiales > Burkholderiaceae_B > Algicoccus. The sequence continues at coordinate 78,842 of CAWUWI010000022.1, forward strand.
CTATATCCCGCTCGGTCAGATTCATCGACTGGCCAACCCCGGCAAAATCCCATTGGAAATCATTGAGGTTCAATCGGGTAGCTATTTGGGCGAGGACGATATCGTCAGGCTCGAAGACAACTACCAGCGCGCGGGTCGTTAGTCAGCCGCCGGTTTTTTCGAGCATTCTATTGCGCCTGATAGAGCGCCGCTTGTGCGGCCTCTTTAACCGCTTGCGTCATGGTAGCGGCGGCGTTGGGTCCTTTTTCTTAATGCTGCCAATAAAGCGGTACCGTTAAAAAGTGGTCTCGTAACACTTCAACCACATCGCCGGCGAAATCGATCGGTCTGGTTGGCATATCAACCACCATTGCCCAACCTAGCCCCAGCGCGATGGCGCGCTCAAAGACATTTAGCGCTGGCATAAAGTGTTTAGGGTAAAGGGGCTGGCGCAGTTCAAAGTGCTGCGTCAAAAAACGATCATGTATGGCGTCTGCGCCTTGGCTAACATGGTACTAATCGTCACGGGTGTGAACGGATTAGCGGACATGACAGTAGCGGCCCCTTGGTTGCGTAGCATGCTGTTGACAGCAGGGAGGACATTTTTGTTGGTGTATGGCTCGCTGACTGCCAAGCGAGCTTGTCACGGATTTTTGATGCGTCGACAAATCACGGCCAGCGCTCAGCCGGTTGAGCCTGTGGTCAGTCGCACGCAAGCGATCGTGACAGCCTTGTGTTTTTCTGTGCTCAACCCCCACGCCTGGCTCGACACCACTGTGTTGATTGGCAGCGCATCAACAGCCTATGAGGGCGAGGCGCAAACAGCCTTTGGTCTGGGCGCTATTGTGGGCTCAGGGGTTTGGTTCTTGTTGTTTGCCACTTTAATTTGGTGGCTCGGACGGCACTTGACGCTCGATCGCATTCGTCACTGGATTGATGCGTTTTTGGCCCTGATGATGTTGGGTATCGCCACCATGCTAACGGTAAGCCCCCTTGGCTAGACGCGCGACTTTTAGTCAACCGAGTTCGACGTCCACCACGATTGGGGCGTGATCGGACAGCAAGGTCCAAGGTTTACCGCGCAATACCTGTGCTTTTTTTACCGCGAAGCCACGCTGGTAAATGCGGTCAAGCCTAAGCATGGGAAACTTGGCGGGGAACGTTTTTGGGGGACGTCGGATGGCTTGGGCACCCGCGAGTGGCAACTGATTTAGGTGCTGGCGCTTTTCTTGCGACAAGGATGAGAAGGGTTGTTGGCCTCGTAACACTTGACCGATTTGACGCATTGAGTCTCGCAGTCGGGGCATGTCACCGGCTGTTCGGGGTGCCAAAGAAAACACTTCATGCACCCCGAGTTGCTTGATAAAAAGAGGCGCAAGCTCGTCACGCCAATCGTTAAAGTCGCCGGCAATCAAGATAGGTGCGTCGTCTGGTACCAATCGTTTGATGCGTTCGGTCATGGCTTGCACTTGTCGGACACGGCTAGCGGCAAAAAGACCCAAATGAACCACGAAGCAATGAACGGTGCGACCGGCTATTCTGACTTCGGCGTGCAGTAGCCCGCGTTGCTCAAGCGCGTGGTCTGACACGTCTTCGTTTTCGAAGCTGCCAATTGGAAAGCGCGACAGCAAAGCGTTGCCATGATCGGTTAGGTCACGGATGGCGTTGCAACCATAGGCTACTTCCATGTGCAAGGCGGCGCCTAAGGATTCGTGTTGTGCATGCAAATTCATGCGTTGCTCGTTACGCCCCTGCACCTCTTGTAAAAAGAGAATGTCAGGGTGCAGGCCGTGCAGGCCTAAGCGCAACTGGCCCAAAGAATCACGACCGCCCACTGAACGGCCTTTGTGAATGTTGTAGCTGACCAGTCGCAGCTGTGCCATCAGCTTAAGGCTGTGGTGCTGGCACGTCGCTTTGGCGCAGGCGAATGTGCAGCTCTTTGAGTTGCTTCTCGTCGACGGCCGAAGGCGCTTGCGTGAGCAAGCACTGCGCACGCTGGGTCTTGGGGAAAGCAATCACGTCGCGAATCGACTCAGCGCCTGTCATCATGGTGACGATACGGTCTAAACCAAAGGCAATGCCACCATGCGGTGGTGCGCCGTATTGCAGCGCATCCAATAAGAAACCGAACTTGAGTTGGGCTTCTTGCTCGTCAATCTTGAGTGCACGGAACACTTTGCTTTGAACTTCCTCGCGGTGGATACGCACCGAGCCGCCACCGATCTCGCTACCGTTTAGCACCATGTCGTAGGCTTTTGAAAGCGCTTCGATAGGGTTGGTGGCTAGTAAATCTTCATGGCCATCTTTGGGGCTGGTGAAGGGATGGTGGGCAGCCGTGAAGCGGCCGGCTTCTTCGTCGTATTCAAACATGGGAAAGTCCACCACCCATAATGGCTTCCAGCCTGGTTGCATTAGGCCATTGGCCTGGCCAAATTCGCTGTGACCGATTTTGAGGCGCAGTGCACCGATGGCGTCGTTGACGACTTTGCTGCGATCCGCCCCAAAAAAGAGCAAATCACCGTCTTGCGCGCCAGTGTGTTCGATCATGGCAGTTAAGGCGGCATCGTGAATGTTCTTGACGATCGGTGATTGCAGACCGTCGCGGCCTTTGGCCACTTCGTTGACTTTGATCCAAGCCAGACCTTTGGCACCATAGATCGCCACGAACTTGGTGTAAGCGTCGATTTCGCTACGCGACAAGGCGGCACCGTTGGGCACTCGAAGCGCCACGACACGGCTGCCGGGTGTTTGTGCGGCTTGGGCAAATACTTTGAAGTCCACGTCTCGCATGACGTCAGACAAATCGGTGAATTGCATAGCCACCCGCAAGTCTGGCTTGTCAGAGCCATACAAGCGCATGGCCTCTGCGTAAGTCATGATGGGAAACGGATTGGCCAAGGCAACGCCTTGGGTTGACTTAAAGACGTCGCGAATCATGCCTTCAAAAATCGAGCGGATTTCTTCTTCACCCAAAAATGACGTCTCACAGTCAATCTGTGTAAATTCAGGCTGGCGGTCAGCCCTTAAGTCTTCGTCACGAAAGCACTTGGTGATCTGGTAATAACGGTCAAAACCCGCCACCATCAACAACTGCTTAAAGAGCTGAGGTGATTGCGGCAAGGCAAAAAATTCACCCGCATTCACGCGTGAGGGCACCAAATAGTCGCGAGCACCTTCAGGGGTGCTCTTGGTTAACATCGGGGTTTCGATATCGATGAAACCGAGCTGATCAAGGTATTGCCGAACCGCCATGCTGACCCGGTAACGCAGGGTCAGGTTCTTTTGCATTTGGTGACGACGCAGGTCGAGCACCCGGTGCGTTAGGCGGGTGGTTTCTGAGAGGTTTTCATCGTCAAGCTGGAAAGCGGGCGTCACCGAGGCGTTCAAGATCTCAATGCCATCACAGAGAATTTCAATCTCACCTGAGGCAAGATCGGTGTTGGTGGTGCCTTCGGGACGGTTACGCACCCGACCCACAATCTTGATGCAGAATTCATTACGCAGACGCTCAGCCACTTCAAAGGCGGCCGCGTTGTCAGGATCAAACACCACTTGAGCTAAACCAGCTCGGTCGCGCAAGTCAATGAAAATGACCCCGCCATGATCGCGACGGCGATGCACCCAGCCAAATAAAGTCACGGTTTGATCAAGGTGGTTGCGGCTAACCTCACCGGTATAACAAGTACGCATTCGGAAGTGCTCCTTAAGGGGCGGGCTCTGGGGTGCTGGCACCCCAGAAAAGACATTATTTTGACGACTAATTGCTGCCAGTGGCAGCCGGCGCCGGTGAGCTCGGTTTGCTATCACTGGGTTTACTGACGCTCGGTTTGCCGTCACTCGTTTTGCTCTCGCTGGGCTTGCTTTCACCAGATTTGGTGTCACTGACTGAGCCCGCAGATGTCGACGGCGCAGCCGGCGCGCTTTCAGTCGCCGCTGTGGTGCTGGGCGCAGTGCCAGCGCTAGGCTTGTCACCGTTGTTGCGGAAATCGGTCACGTACCAACCCGATCCTTTGAGCTGAAAACCTGCCGCCGTGACTTGCTTGGCGTAGGTTGACTTGCCGCAGGCGGGACAATCCGTTAGTTTCGCATCAGTCATTTTCTGTAAAACGTCTTCAGCGTGTCCGCACTCTGTACAACGATAGGCATAAATAGGCACCTTTCACTCCTTAAGCAAAAGTTCTACAAATTCAATAGAAAGCCTACGATTTTAGCGCCTTTTACTTAAATTCGATCGGCAAGCGAGCGTTTGGCTGCCAAGGCGCTCGCTTGCCGACCTATCTACAGCCCGAGGCTGGAGAGGTCTGGCTTTGCCCGGTGCCAGTTTGTGACGTGCTGAAAGGCCACGCCAATTCGCAGCAACTCGGCTTCTGAGAAGGCTTTGCCCAACAACTGCACACTCAGTGGCAATCCGGCGTTATTCAAACCAGCCGGCAAGACCAAGCCGCAGGCGGTCAGGTAATTACCAGCCCGGGCAAACGATGCCATGGGGGTTTGTAGCTCATCGACATCAGCCACTGCAATAGCAGGGAAAGGAATGGCGGGCGTTAAAAGGGCAGAGTAATTTTGCATCAAGGCACCCCATTGGGCGCCACAAGTACGGTGATGGGCAAGGGCGCGCACGTATTGCCCCGCAGAAATGGCCCTACCCCCTTGGATCCGCTTGCGCACAGCGGGTCCGAGCGGCAGCTTGAGATCATCGATGTAGTTTTCGTGAATCGCAAAGGCTTCCGCGGCAATGATTTGACCGTTACGCTTCATCAGGTCGTCAAAGTCAAACGGCAGCGCGAGCTCGGTTAAGTGAGCGCCAAGCGATGTCAAGACTTTGCAGGCGTCGTCAAATGCTTTCGATGAGGCCTCATCAACGGGCATCGGGTATTGGCTCGCCGGTAAAACAGCCAGTCGCACCCCAACCAGTGGCTGTTTATCCAGCGGCTGATCGCCTCGCCATTCAAAGGTGGGCCGGTTAAGGCTGCCTCGATCAAGCGGATCGGGGCCCGCCATGAGCGCAGTCCAAGCGCCCGCATCCATGGCACTGTGAGTCATGGGTCCAATGGTGTCAAGCGAAGCGGATAAGGAAACCGCGCCATGCAAACTGATGAGGCCATGGGTTGTTTTAAGACCGGTTAGGCCGTTCAGTGCCGATGGAATGCGTACCGAGCCCCCAGTGTCTGAGCCAATGGCCGCTGGCGCCAAGCCAGCCGCTACCGCCACGCCGGAGCCGCTTGAAGAGCCACCGGGCACACGATGGGTCTGAAGGTCCCAGGGGTTCCAAGGCGTACCCATAACCGGATTGGTGCCCCAGCCCCCAAAGGCAAACTCCACCATGTGGGTTTTGCCAAGCATCACCATACCGCTGCGCAGCAGCTTCATCAGGGCGGTGCAGTCGGTTTCACTGCGACGGTCGTGCCACGCTTGGGAGCCCGCTGTGGTGACGTGGCCTGTCAGTTCGCAGAGATCTTTGGCCGCAAAGGGCACTCCATCCAATGCGCTCAGAGAAATGCCCTTGGCTCGGCGATCATCGGCCGCTCGTGCCATTGCTAGCGCCATGTCTTCGTCAACTGAGACATAAGCGTGAAGCTTTTTATTGGCTTTGCTAATACGGCTCAGGTAGTGTTGTACGACTTCTTGAGAACTGTATTCTTTGGTGGCCAAGCCCTCGGTCAACTCGGTCATTGTCTTAAAAGCGATATCTACGGTCACTCTCTTCCCCTAGCAATTGTTGTAATGAAATTCTTCAACGGAAACGAAGCATCAGCCTCTCGTTTGTTAAGCAACAATCGAGCCAAACGGCGTCAGTGCTAGATGACGCCGTTTTGCTTGAGTGCATCAAGCGCAGCTTTGTCTAGGTTGAGCTCTTGGGCCAACACTTGATCGGTGTCGGCGCCGAGTTCGGGCGGCGCGCGGTGTTTAACGGGGGTTTTGGCAAAGCGCATAGGGTTTCGCACCAGCTTCAGAGAGGCCCCGCTTAACGTGGGCACATCCACCACAATCCCGCGGTGTTTGACCGCGGGGTCGTCAAAGACCTCTTGCATGTTGTTAATGGGCCCGCTTGGCACGTTGAATTCGCGGCAGCGATCTAGCCAATGGGCTTTGCCGTGTTGCAACACCCGTTGTGCGATTTGTTCGCGTAGCGCATCCCGGTTTTCGATGCGCTGCTGACTGCTGATGAAGCGGGCATCTTTTGTCAGATGAGACATTTCAATGGCTTGACAAAGGCCATCAAATTGCCGGTCGTTGCCGGCCGCGATGATCAGGTAGCCGTCGGCGCAGGCGAACACGTCTGAGGGTGCCGCAATCGGATTGGCATTGCCTTCACGTTTTGGAATCACGCCTGAATTCAAATAACTCACGGCCAAGTGTCCGTTATAGGCGACGGAGGCATCTAGTAGGGTTGATTCGATGTATTGACCTTCGCCAGTGGTCAATCGGTGATAAAGCGCGCTCACAATGGCCACGTTCATGTAGAGGCCCGTGATGAGGTCAGTGGTCGGCATTGAGGTGCGCATGGGTGAGGCACCTGGCGAGCCGTCGGGTTGGCCACAAGTGCTCATGGGCCCAGCCATGCCTTGCAAAATAAAGTCGTATGCGGGTCGTCCCGCATAGGGCCCGTCATGGCCGAAGCCGGTGAGTGAGCAATAAATGATGCTGGGATTGATGGCCTTGATGCTGTCGTAATCAAGACCAAGCTTTTTAAGGCTACCGGACTTGTAGTTCTCTAGCATGACGTCGCAGTGCGATGCCAGAGCTCGGACAAGGGCTGCGCCCTCAGGTTTGGTGATGTCGATGGTAACGGAGTGCTTGCCGCGGTTGTAAGCAAGAAATGTCATGGCTGCATCAATTGGTCGTTGACCGTCGGCGACGCGCGGTTTGGGTCCCATGACACGCGAGTCATCGCCCAAGCCTGGCTTTTCAATTTTGTAGACTGTCGCACCCATATCGGCCATGTTCTGTGTGCACAGTGGACCGGCTACGATGCGAGTCAGGTCGAGAATTTTTAAACCCGCAAATATTTGTTGTGCCATGTCGTGTTGTTGTTTCGCTTTTGTATTAAGAGTTGTTCATCACGATCATCCTTTAAAAGATTACCCTTGCCTAGCCCGCACTGCAGCAATTGTGGTTTAGACAAGCCGTGGCAACAGACTTAAATAAACTGAGTTGTTAATGGCTCGGGCAACAGCTTGCCGATTGTCTATAGTGCGACAGTGACTCTATAATGATTGGATTGTTCGACCCCTTGGCCAGGTAATCAAGGGCAATTGATGTCTAAAATGTCATGTCCTAAATTGGTTTTGTTTCAACAAAGACAGGGTGGCCGCTACATGCAGATCGTTGTTTTATTTGTCACGCTAGCCGTGTTGTGGCTTTTGTTGTCTGGACTTTATCTTCCGTTAATGTTGTTTCTTGGCCTTGCCTCCTGTTTGCTGGTGGTTTGGCTGGTACGCCGATTCGACACCGTCGACCATGAGTCTGTGCCCATGCATCTTGGCATTGGTATCTTTGCGTACTGGGCTTGGCTGCTTAAAGAAATCTTCATCTCTAGTTTGCAGGTCACCAAAATAATTCTCACCAAAAAAATGCCCATCAGTCCCACCATGGTCACGGTCCAGGCAAAAGGCCGTGGCGAAGTCCGGGAGGTTTTGTTTGGCAATTCCATCACGCTCACGCCCGGGACACTGACCACTGACATTGATGAAAACGGTTTGGTTACTGTGCATGCGTTGACTGCCGAGGGTGCTGACGGCGTCGTCACTGGTGACATGAACGACAGAGTGGCCCGTCTGCACGGCAAAGGAGAGCGCTGATGTTGATTGGGGCGGGTTTGGCCATTTTGGTCACGATGGTGATGGCCACAATACGGGGGTTAAAGGGACCCACCATCTACGATCGCATCTTAGCTATGAATATGTTTGGTACCAAGACGGTATTGTTTGTGGCCGTCGTGGCTTATTTATATGAGCGCCCTGATTTTCTAGATCTGGCACTCGCTTATGCGTTGATTAATTTCATCGGTGTGTTGGCTGTGTTGCAGTTTTTTCAGAATCGTGAGGTCCGCCAGGCGGCGCGGGCCACACAAGCCGTTCCGGCGTCGGGTAGTGATCAAGATGGGGCCTCATCATGATAGGCATGATCGTCGACTGGTTGTCATGGTTGCTCTTGGCTGGGGGTGGTTTTTTTGTGTTGGTTGGTGGTGTGGGTGTCATGCGTATGCCTGACCTCTACACCCGTATTCATGCCGCAAGCGTGACCGAAACCTTGGGAACGATGTTGATTTTGACGGGCCTGATGCTGCATTCGGGTTGGGAGTTGGCAACTTTTAAGCTTTTGGCTATCTTGGTTTTTTTGCTTTTTACCGGCCCCGTGTCGTCTTACGCCCTGGGTAACACCGCGTTGCTCGGCGGCTTAAAGCCTGAGCTTGATTTCCAAGACTCATCGAAGGAGGGCAGGGATTTATGATTGCACTCATTGGTCTAATCACATTGACGTTGGTGGCCGTCGCGGCCATTGCCACTGTTATGGCCACTAACCTGTTCGTGGCAAGCATGTGGTTTGGCATTTTCAGTTTACTGATGGCCTCCAACTTTTTTATCCTTGACGCCGCCGATGTGGCTTTGACCGAAGCGGCTGTGGGCGCAGGTGTGTCAACAGTGCTCTTCATGGGTGCATTGGCTTTGACAGGGGAGAAAGAGGCTATACGACCTAGAGTCAGTTGGTTTCCGATGGCTGTATTGGGCGTGTTGGCGCTGGCCCTATTTGTGGCGACCTTCCAGCAGCCCATACTCGGTGACCCGATGGCGCCTGTTCATCAACACGTGGCGCCGTGGTATCTCGAGCAAACGCCCAATCTAATCAATATACCCAACGTTGTTACAGCGATCTTGGCTTCCTTTCGTGGCTACGATACCTTGGGTGAAGTCATCGTGATTTTTACCGCGGGTATCGGCGTAATGTCCGTCCTGAGCTTTAAGCCCAAGGGGCGCCAATCCATCTCTAGCGAGGCCTTGGCCGCCAAGGTTCGTGGCGTACAGCACCATTCCATTCTGCGCGTGGTCGGCAAGCTGGTGATACCGCTACTGATGTTGTTTGCATTGGTGGTTCAGTTTCACGGCAAGTACACCCCGGGTGGCGGGTTCTCGGCAGGTGCCTTGTTTGCCGCTGCTGTCATGTTGTACGGCATTTTGGAAGGGGCTGACCGTTCAGCCAAAGCCATGCCTGAGAAAGCCATGCTGCGTTTAGCGGCATTTGGTGCCACGCTCTACACAAGCGTGGGTTTGGTTTGTATGCTGCTCGGTGGCGCCTTCCTAGACTACAACGTGCTGTGGCCTGATCCGGTGGTTGGACAGTATTTCGGCATCTTGTTGGTTGAGTTTGGTGTGGGTCTGACTGTCACCACAGTTTTGGTCATGATTTTTAATGCTTTTGCGAACCGACCCACTTACTAACCAAAAAAATGGACAGAACCATGACTTTACTGGGTCTATACAACTACTGGATTTTTATTCTATTGCTGGTCGTCGGGCTTTACGCGGTGCTTGTCAAAGGCAACTATGTCAAACGCATGATCGGCTTGGGTATTTTTCAATCAGCGGTGTTCTTGCTTTACATCACCATGGATAAGGTCGAGGGTGGTACAGGCCCAATCATGCAAGGTGTACCTGACCCAGGACAGCTATACGCCAATCCAATTCCACAAGTTTTGATTCTAACCGCCATTGTGGTCGGGATCGCTGTGACTGCCTTGGGTTTGGCATTGACCATTCGTATTCGCGAGGAATATGGCTCGATCGAAGAAAGCGACATCCGTAGGCTGGATCACGAATCATGACTTTGATAGAACAATTTCCCGTCTTAGTGGTCGTTTTGCCCTTATTTGTGGCGCCGCTTTTGGCTTTGCTGGCCAGTCGTGGCAATCTGCCGTGGTTGGTGGCGACAGTGACCAGTGCGCTGACGTTTGCCATGGCCATTGCGCTGACGGCTCAGGTCATGCAGACGGGTGTTATTGACTACGAACTCGGTAATTGGCCAGTGCCGTTCGGCATTGGGCTCACGATTGGCCCATTGTCGGCAATGATGTTGATGATCATCTCCGGGGCGTCGACCGTGGCTTTGGTCGCAGGGCGCGAAAGCATGAATGCCGAGGTCGGCACAGCCCATCAGGCATTGCTTTACTCGTGCTGGTTGCTGGCGATGACGGGCCTATTGGGTATTGCGGTCACCGGCGACGCTTTCAATATTTTTGTATTCATGGAGATCTCGTCACTGGCTTCATACGTCATGGTGGCCAACGGCCCCAAGCGCCAAGCATTGACCGCAAGTTTCAAGTACTTGGTGACCGGAACCTTAGGGGCCACGTTTTATTTGATCGGCGTGGGCTATCTCTACATGATGACGGGAACCTTAAACATTGCTGATATGGCCGTACGCTTAGCCGATGTCTCTGACACAATGCCCGTCATGATTGCTGGCGGGTTTGTAATCCTCGGTGTGGCACTCAAAGCGGCTCTTTTCCCGATGCATGCTTGGATGCCCAATGCTTATCAGCACGCACCAACGCCGGTTGCGATCTTCTTTGCGGCGTGCGCAACCAAGGTCGCGTTGTTCGTGATGTTGCGCTTTCAATATGAACTGCTGTTGCCCAATATTGGGCCGCAAGCTGCCTTTCTGTCGTCTTGGTTGATTCCGTTATGTGTGGGTGGCTTCTTGGTGGGTTCAGCCGTGGCCATGTTTGAACGTGACCTCAAACGTATGCTGGGTTACTCCTCGGTTGCTCAGTTGGCTTATATAGTGTTGGGTATCAGCCTCGCCAGTAGTAGCGGCGTCACGTCCGCCATGATCCATTTCTTTAACCATGCATTGATCAAAGCAGCCTTGTTTGTGGCCGTGGCCGGCATGGTCATCCGTTTTGGTTCATCAAACTTAGAACAACTGGCTGGTGTCGGCAAGCGCATGCCGCTGACTACACTGGGGTTTGTGCTGGCCGGTGTCTCGCTGATCGGGGTGCCTTTGACGGCTGGTTTTATCAGTAAATGGTATTTGATCCAAGCCGTGCTTGAGTTGGGCGGTCTGGGCATTTTGCTGACCATCCTGATATTGGTGAGCTCGTTGATGGCCGTGGTTTATATCTGGAAGGTGGTGGAAGTGGCTTACTTCAAAGAGCCTGTCGATGGGCAGACTGTGGTGGGCGTGCGTGAGGCGCCAATGCCTTTGTTGGTGATTCTTTGGGTGTTGGTTTTTGCGAACATCTGGTTCGGGATTGACCCCAGCATTCCGATTGCCTTGGCCGAGCAGGAAGCGTCTGGATTCTTCGGGGGCGCGCGATGAGTGATGCTTCCCTGATCCTTCTGGCCATGGCGTTGCCATTGTTTTTTGCGGGGGTGATTGCGCTCACCGGTTCGAATCGTAATCTGCGCGACAGCTTGATGGTTGGCTCAACCTTACTCCTGTTCGCAACGGTGCTGTCCTTACTGCAGAGTGTGAATGCGGGCGGACGGCCTTCGGTTGCACTTTTTGACATCATGCCAGGTTTGACGCTGGGCTTTTCGATTGAGCCTTTGGGCATGATCTTCGCGCTGGTGGCCTCGGGCCTTTGGGTGCTGACATCGCTCTACGGCATTGGCTACATGCGCGGTGCCAAGGAAAAGCACCAGACCCGTTTCTTTGCGTGCTTCTCGATCGCGATTTTTGCAGCGCTCGGCGTGGCCTTCGCTGAGAACATGTTTACGCTATTTATTTTCTACGAAGTGTTGTCACTTTCAACCTATCCGTTGGTGGCCCACAAAGGCAATGAAGAAGCCAAACGAGGTGCTCGGATTTATTTGGGTATTTTGTTGGGAACCTCGATCGGGCTGATGTTGCCGGCGATGTTGGTGACTTGGTACATGGCCGGTACGTTGACGTTCCAGCCCGGTGGCATCTTACAAGACAACGTCAGTCGCAGTGTTGGCGCGATCTTGTTGATCTTGTACATGTTTGGTATCGGTAAAGCGGCACTCATGCCGTTTCACCGTTGGTTGCCCTCAGCCATGGTCGCGCCGACACCGGTCAGTGCGTTGTTGCACGCCGTGGCGGTGGTGAAGGCTGGTGTGTTCACCGTCTTGAAAGTCGCGGTGTATCTCTTTGGCTTGGACTACTTGCAAAGCCTTTGGAGCGCTGACTTTGTCATGTGGGTCGCTGCGTTCACTTTGTTGTCCGCCTCCATTGTCGCGCTACAAAAGACTAATCTAAAAGCGCGGTTGGCATACTCCACCATCAGTCAACTCGCCTATATTGTTCTAGGCGCCATGTTGGCCAATGAACTGGCGATTGTTGGCGGTGGCTTACACATCGTGATGCATGCCTTTGGCAAGATCACGCTGTTTTTCTGTGCTGGCGCCATTTATGTGGCGGCCCACAAAACCGAAATTAGCCAAATGGATGGTCTGGGACGCAAGATGCCCATCACCATGTTTGCGTTTTTGCTCGGGGCTTTGTCGGTCATTGGTGCCCCACCGTTGGGTGGGTTCTGGAGCAAGTGGCACCTAATGCTCGGTGCGGTTGATGCCCAACAACAGATCATGATCGCGGTGTTTCTATTGAGTACTTTGTTAAATATCGCCTACTTATTGCCACCCGTGATTCGCGCCTTCTTGTTGTCACCCCCGAAAGACGATCACGATGATTATGGCGACAAACATGCGCCACATGGCGTTGGCCATCGGTTTGGTTTGGCCGAGGCACCACTGTTTTGTTTGGTGCCGCTGTGTTTGACGGCCATTGGCACCGTACTGTTGTTTTTCTTTGTTGACCCGATTCGTGGATTGATTCAGTCCGTCTTTACAGGGGCAATGTGATGGCGACATTCATTCATTGCCACAAGACACATGACAACCAATCGCCATTGGACCAAGGAGTATGCGCATGAAATTGTCCAAATTGGGTCGAGCCCTCGAGTGGATGCATGATCACTCTAAGTTGTTGAGCCGCGTAATTTTGGTTGCGATGGCATTGCTGGTGATTGCCAACTTCATCTTCCCAGCGGGCTACGACCGTTTCTTTTGGGAGTCTTGGCCCGGCGCTGGTGCTGCATACGGTTTGTTTTCTTGTTTCGTGATTGTGGTCGTGTCTAAGTTTTTAGGCTACAAATTTTTGTATCGGCCAGAAAACTACTACGACAATGAAAGTAAGCCCAATGAGTTAACGGGCGACCCAGCCAAGCGGGAGAGTGGCGATGAGTGAGGTGCAAGTGGCCGTTGAGGCTGTCGCTCAAACAGGTTTCTGGTTGCATCCAAGTGTGGTGTTGATTCTGGGCGCGTTGGTCATTCCCCTGTTGCGAGGGTCGATACAGCAGGGCTACCGTGTAGCTTTGGCCTTGGTATTTATTTTTTTGGTTTTTCAAACACAAGCTGGCGTCTATGGACGTTTCGAATTTGCGGGCCTCGAATTAGTCACTGGTCGGGCAGATAAACTCAGTTTGGCGTTTGCCTATGTTTTTAGTTTGATCACATTGATTGCCACGGTTTACTCGCTGCACGTTAAAGACAATATTCAGCATGTCACGTCGCTTTTTTATGCGGCTGCGGCCACGGGTGTGGCATTTGCCGGCGATTTCCTAACGCTTTACGTTTTTTGGGAAATGATGATGCTGGCCTCAGTCTGGCTCATCTGGCGTAACGCCACGCGAACCGCTTACAGCTCGGGTTACCGCTACTTAATGGCTCATGCTGTCAGCGGTGTCATGTTATTAGCCGGTATTGTGTTGCTCTATGGTGAGACGGGCTCTTTGACATTCGAGCAAATGCAGGCAACGAGCCTCCCGTTCTATTTAATTCTCTTGGGTCTTCTCATTAATGCGGCCGTGCCCCCATTCCATGCGTGGCTCTCGGATGCCTACCCTGAGGCGACGATTACCGGTGTGATTTTCCTGAGTGCGTTAACCACAAAGACAGCTGTTTACACCTTAATCCGGGGTTTCCCGGGCACTGACTTTTTAATTTGGCTCGGCGTGATCATGGCGCTCTTGGGCGTGGTCTATGGCATCTTGGCAAACGACATTCGTCGTCTGCTGGCGTATAGCATCATCAGCCAAGTGGGCTACATGGTGGCTGCGGTTGGCATGGGAACAGTGATTGCATTAAATGGCGCCACGGCGCACGCTTTTACTCACATTTTGTATAAATCTGTTTTGTTCATGGCTGCGGGTGCTGTCATCACCATGACCGGTAAGAGCAAGCTCACTGAGCTCGGTGGTATCTACAAGTACATGCCCATGACCTTCTTGCTTTACATGGTTGGCGCTGCGTCAATTTCAGCTTTCCCGTTATTTAGTGGATTCGTCAGCAAAACCATGATTGTTGAGGCTGCGGCGGTTGAGGGCATTGCTTGGGTATGGCTGCTGCTCTCGATGGCTTCTGCGGGGACTTTCTTGTACACGGGGTTGAGGTTGCCGTACTTCACTTTTTTGAGCAAAGACGTTGGTTTACGCCCCAAAGAGGCACCTTGGAATATGTTATTGGCGATGGGTATTGCGGCATTTTTCTGCCTTTTCATCGGTATTTATCCCGCCTGGCTATACAGTTTCATGCCCTTTCCCGTCGAGTACAACGCCTACTCTGCAGGCCATCTGTACTGGGAGTTGCAGCTGTTACTGTTCACTGGCCTTGGATTTTTCTTGATGGTCAAATACCTCGGCGGCGAGCGTAAGCTAAGCGTTGACACGGATTGGGTCTACCGGAAATTAGCGCCAAAGATAGTGTTCAGCATAGCGTCGTTGGTCCGTCGAACTTGGCGTGCAGTGATGGCCGCTTTGCAAGTGGTAACTAGCGGCGTTTGGCAATCCTTGCGGCGTACCTACGGCGAAGAGGGTGTGATGGGGCAGACATGGGGTATCGGCGTGACGACCATTTGGGTGGTGCTCTTTATGGCGCTCTATGGCCTGTACGTGGTGATCTTCTGATGAGTCACGCCGTACCTGAGGCGCTGTCGATTGACCCTCTGACGCGTGAAGCGTTTGCGCCGTATGGTGATGTTTTGGGGGGTGGGCAGACGCCTGCTGGTGTTTTGATCAATGCGGGCACCACCCTCAAAATCGATGCAGTTGACCCGGTGCTCAGCGCACACGATGGACGACCCAAGCTTTTTGTTTACCGCACTCAAGCACAGGCTTTGCCGCTCACACTGTCAATGCTTGAGTGCCATCAATTGGGCAGTCAAACCTTTGTGCCCTTAGCAGACCTGTCGTTTGTGGTGGTGGTTGCATGCAGTGCTTCTGACACAGCACTACCCCAGCCAGACCTGTCGACACTGCGTGCCTTCTGGGTTGACGGGCGCCAAGGCGTGACCTTGGCACCAGGCACATGGCACCATCCTTTGATTTCTTTGCACGACGGTGAGTTGGTGGTGCTTGAGCGCGCAGCCCAAAAGACCGACTGCTTGATCCAACCCATGTCACCCGCGGTGACCTTAAAAGCCCGAGCGCTGTAACTCGCCTGCGCTTGCCTTAGCGCGCAGCCCTTGCCTTCAATATAAAGTCCGCTGCCTTCTGCGCAATCATAAGCGTTGGTGAGTTAGTGTTGCCTGACGTAATGGATGGCATGATGGAGGCATCAGCCACACGCAGGCCTTGTACGCCATGGACTTTGAGACTTGAGTCGACCACTGCCATGTCGTCGTTGCCCATTTTGCAGGTGCCGACCGGATGAAAAATGGTGGTGCCGATATCGCCAGCGGCTTGCGCCAGTGCTTGGTCAGTGTCGACTTGTGGGCCGGGCTTTATTTCTTGCGGCTGGTATTGGGCCAAGGCTGGCTGGGACACGATTTGGCGGGTCAGCCGAAGGCTTCCAATGGCCACTTGGCGATCCTCTTCAGTCGACAAGTAACAGCAGTTAATGCGGGGCGCCTGTGCGGTGTCGGCACTGGTGATTTCAACAAAGCCGCGGCTTGTGGGTTGTAGGTTGCAAACCGAAGCGGTGAACGCAGGGAAATCGTGCAAGGGTTCACCGAATTTTTCCAGTGACAAGGGTTGTACGTGGTATTGGACGTTGGCACGCGCTTGTTCGGGGCTCGACTTGGCAAAGACGCCGAGCTGAGACGGTGCCATCGACAGCGGCCCACTACGCGTTAGTGCATATTGCAGACCCATTTTGGCTTTGCCCCAGAGGCTATTGGCCATGGTGTTCAGCGTTTTGGCGTTGTTCACCCGGAAAATGGTGCGCAGTTGGAGGTGGTCTTGCAGGTTTCGTCCCACGCCAGGACGGTCTGCCCAGACGGTACGCTGATGTTGCGCCAAGAGCCTCGCTGGTCCGATGCCTGATGCTTGCAGTATTTGTACTGAGCCGATGGCACCGGCACACAACGCCACTTCGCTGTGACGCCCACTTTCTGTGGGCTGCAACACGGCCTGCTGCTGTTGCCCGTCTTTGATGAAGGCCACGCCTGAGACTGTCGGCCCACTGGCGGTCTGTGTCAACAACAGTTCGGTGGTACGTGCATGGGTGAGAATGGTTAGGTTTTTACGATGCTTAATGGGCTTGATGAAGGCCTTGACCGTATTCCAGCGCCAGCCTGCGCGTTGGTTGACTTCAAAGTAGGCACTGCCTTCGTTGTCACCACGGTTAAAGTCTTCAATGCTTGGGATCCCTGCTTGGGCGGCGGCTTGACGAAAAGCATCTAGTATTTCCCACGAAAGTCGTTGTTTTTCCACGCGCCATTCGCCGCGCCCGCCATGGAATTCGCTATCGCCCGCATGGTGGTCTTCCATGGCTTTAAAAACGGGTAATACATCATCCCAGCCCCAGCCGGCATTACCCAAATCACGCCAACCGTCATAGTCTTGGCATTGTCCGCGCATGTAAATCATGCCGTTAATTGAGGAGCTTCCGCCCATGACTTTGCCGCGCGGATAACCGAGTTCGCGGCCATTGAGCCCGGGGTCGGCTTCGGTTTTAAAGCGCCAGTCAGTTCGCGGATTGCCAATGCAGTAGAGGTATCCCACAGGGATGTGAATCCAGTGATAGTTGTCTGGACCACCGGCTTCAAGCAATAAGACTTGGCAGTCAGGATCTGCTGACAGGCGATTGGCCAGTAAACAACCCGCGCTGCCCGCACCAATGATGATGTAGTCGTAACGCCCAACCGTGGTCGCATTGCTCTGGATATCGATTGCCATGGGTTTGTCTTGTCTCCGTTTTGAGCCATCACTTTGGCGTCGACCGACCCAAAAAGTGGCTTTTTGTTCTATTTCGCCTGCTGATCACGTCCCCCGACAGCAAACAAATTGGTATAAAGGCGTATCCTAACGAAAATTTGTCACTACGGCGTTAACCATCATTTGATAATGACACCTCAGTGGCCATCATAAGCCCGCCTTCACAGACAATCACCGATTTCTTATCATGCCATCAACTTCCGCTCCTGAATTCACTGTTACCACTTCAACCCAACGCACCAGCCAAGATGTACGCGATAAGGTTTTGGCCAATCCAGGGTTTGGCCTGCACTTTACAGACCACATGGTGGTCATTGATTGGTCGGTTGAGCAAGGCTGGCATGACGCGCGCGTTCAGCCATACGGCCCTTTGACGATTGACCCAGCCTCTTCAGTATTGCACTACGCCCAAGAGATCTTTGAAGGATTGAAGGCTTATCGCCACGCAGATGGTTCAGTCTGGGGCTTTCGCCCGACGTCTAACGCTGCTCGAATGCAACGCTCCGCCAAACGGTTGGCTTTGCCCCAGTTGCCTGAGGCTGAGTTTCTTGAGTCGATCAAGCAGTTAGTGATGGTCGATCACGACTGGGTGCCAAGTGCGCCAGAGACAAGTCTTTATTTGAGACCTTTCACGATTGCCAATGAGCGCTTTTTGGGAGTGAGGGCTGCGCAGCGTGCCGCCTATTACGTGATTGCGTCACCAGCGGGTGCTTACTTTCCCAAGGGCGTGGCGCCTGTTTCGATCTGGGTTTCTGAGCAGTACACTCGGGCAGCTAGAGGCGGTACGGGTGCAGCCAAGTGCGGCGGCAACTACTCGGCTTCATTGATGCCACAGCAAGAGGCCTCACAAAACGGTTGTTCGCAAGTGCTCTTCTTAGATGCCGAGGAAGGCAAGTACCTTGAAGAGTTAGGCGGCATGAACGTCTTTCTGGTGTGCAAAGACGGCTCATTACTGACCCCATCGTTGACCGGTAGCATCTTAGAGGGCGTGACACGCGACAGCATTATCACTTTGGCGCGCGCGCGCGGCCATGTGGTCCAAGAGCGCAAGATCACCTTGGATGAATGGCGTGAAGGGTTCGCCTCTGGTGAGATTACAGAGGCGTTTGCCTGTGGCACCGCGGCGGTAGTGACCCCGATTTGTTGCTTAAAAGGCGAAAAATTTAAGATTGGTGACGAAGAAGCGCCTGCGGGCGAGCTCACTTTGTCGCTGCGAAAAGAACTCACTGATATTCAGTATGGTCGAGCACCAGACGTGCACGGCTGGTTGCAACGCTTGGCCTAGTCTGAGAATACAAAAAGAGATTGAAATGAAGCCTGCCATATCGAAATGGAATGATCGTTTTTTAGCGACTGATGACTATCTGTTTGGCAAGGCGCCCAATGCGTTTTTGGTGAAGCAGGCGACGGCACGAATGACGCCTGGCATGCAGGTGTTAGCGATTGCCGACGGTGAAGGACGCAACGGTGTTTGGTTGAGCGAACAAGGCTGCGAAGTCTGGTCCATCGATGCCGCACCGGCTGCTACCGAAAAAGCACGCAAGCTCGCCGCTGAGCGCGGCGTTAGCCTGCACATTGAAACGGCCGATGCCACTCAGTGGGATTGGGACGCGCATCAGTACGACATGGTGGTGGGTATTTTCTTTCAATTTGCTAACCCTCAATTGCGCGACAAGCTCTTTGAAGGCATGAAATGTGCCGTCAAGCCCGGTGGTTATGTGATGATCGAAGGCTACGGCCTAAAGCAATTGGAATACAAGACAGGCGGGCCAGGCATAGCGGGGCATCTTTACACAGAGGCGCTCATGAAAAGCGCGTTTGGTGACTTTGAGATTGAAGTGCTCGAAGAGTATGATGCCGCCCTTGATGAGGGGGATCGTCACCAAGGCGTCTCGGCCTTGGTGGATTTGGTTGCCAGAAGGCCAGTTGCTTAAGCACTAATTTTTAAGTACCAAGCAATCAATCCTAATTACACCACACGCCCGATTTTTGCTTCATACCAAGGGCGTGATTGGTTGATTAGTTTTACCAGCCACAACATCACCGGTACCTCAATCAGCACGCCGACCACAGTGGCCAGGGCTGCACCACTGTCAAAGCCGTAAAGCACGATCGCGACCGCCACGGCTAGCTCAAAAAAGTTTGAGGCGCCAATCATGGTTGAAGGGCCTGCAATATTGTGTTGCACCCGACACTTCAAATTGAGCCAGTAGCCTAAGCCAGCAATCAACACACCTTGCAAAAAAATCGGCACGGCAAGCATACCGATGATGAGCGGTTGCTCGACGATCGCTTCGCCTTGGAACGCAAACAATAAAATCAAGGTGGCCAATAGTGCTACGGTGGTGAAGGGGCCAATTCGTGCGAGGGCCGCTTGATAGGCCTCTGGGCCGCCCCGCATGAGTCGAGCCCTGAGTTGTTGGGCGATGATCAGTGGGATGACGATATAGATCACCACGGATAAGAACAGTGTGGCCCATGGCACCGGGATCGAAGAAACGCCAAGCAAGAGAGCCACGATCGGCGCAAACGCAAAAATCATGATCAAGTCGTTTAAGGCGACTTGGCTGATGGTGAAGTTGGCATCGCCTTTGCACAAGTTGCTCCACACAAATACCATGGCAGTGCAGGGTGCGGCACCCAACAGAATCAAGCCAGCCATGTAGCTGTCGATTTGGTCGGCAGGCAACCAAGGGGCAAACAAATAGGCAATAAAAAACCACCCCAGCGCAGCCATGGTAAATGGCTTGATGCCCCAGTTAATCAGCAACGTGATGCCAATGCCTGTCTTTTGATGGCGGACTTGGCTGATAGTGCTGAAGTCGATTTTCATCAGCATGGGGACGATCATGACCCAGATCAACAGACCAACGGGGATGTTAACGTGGGCGACTTCGAGCGAACCCACAAAATGGGCCACTTCGGGCAGGGTTTTACCCAAGGCAATGCCAGCCACAATACACAACACCACCCAAAGGCTTAAGTAACGTTCAAAAATACTCATGAAGTCTCACGACAGTTTGATGGGGCGGTGGTAGTGGTGGTCGAGGTACTGGGTGCGAATTGCTCTTGCGCACAGGGGTCTGAACGGATGGGCAAGCAAGGATTGCCGCCACAGCAGTTTTCAGTTAAGAATTGCATCAGTTCGGTCATGGCGGGAAAGGCCGTGGCGTAGATTACAAACCGGCCCTCTTGGCGCGAGGCAATGAGTCCGGCACTGATCATTTCTTTGAGATGGAAATTCAGTGATGAGGGCGCCATTTCAAGGGCTTGCGCGAGTTGGCCAGCCGGCAGACCGGCAGGCCCTGCCTGCATCAGCAGTCGGTAGGCCTGCAGTCGCATGGGGTGGCCAATGGCCGAGAGCATGCGGGCGGCGTTGGTGAGTTCCATTGGGAGCCTCTACGGGATGAGCGAAGCGGGTACCGTACTAGGTTGGCAACTCACTAGTATATTTCGATATTCACCGAAACGTTATTTTACATAAACCCGCCCCTTCAAAACCATTTGTCCTGACCTCAGCACTACCCTAGACTGTGTTCACAACAATGATTCAGAGACTCCAGATGACCGCCCAAGAAATTGCCTCAAATTGCGCCCCAAATAACGCCGCTGCTGCTTCCACGTCTGCACTGTCACGACTGCTAAATCCTCGCTCTGTGGCGGTCATTGGTGCTTCTGATGATCCGGCACGCATCGGTGGCAAGCCGATTGCCTACATGCTTAGGCAAGGCTATGCCGGCAAAATTTACCCGGTCAATCCCAAGCGAGAGACGGTCCAGGGTTTAAAGGCTTATCCGAGCATTCAGGCGCTACCCGAAACGCCCGATGTGGCGATTGTGGCGGTGCCCGCCTCGGCTGCCTTAGAAACCGTGACCGCGTTGGCCGAGCGAGGGGCCGGTGGGGCTTTGTTGTTTAGCGCAGGCTTTGCGGAGATGAGCGAGGAGGGCGCGCGCTTACAAGACGAAATGACACGTGTGGCGACCCAGCATGGGATGCGTTTGTTGGGGCCCAACTCATTGGGGATGCTCAACCCGTTGGTGCATTTTTACGGCAGCTTTGCCACTGGTCTGGAGCTCGGGTTCCCGAAGCCTGGCAATGTGGCGATTGTGAGCCAGTCAGGCGCTTATGGCGCGCATTTGATGACGGTGGCGGTGGCCAATGGCATCGGTCTTTCAGCGGTTGTGATGACGGGCAACGAGGCTGACCTGACGCTTGGCGACATGGTTCAGATGGTGGTGGATGACCCAAACACCAACGTGATCGCGCTTTATTCTGAGGGGGTTCGGCGTCCTGAGGTGTTGGTCCGGGCGCTTGAGCAGGCGCGCTTGGCGGGCAAGCCGGTGGTCATGATGAAGGTTGGTCGCAGTGCTGTTGGTGGTGCGGCTGCGCAGTCACACACGGCGTCGATTGCGGGTGATGATCGGGTGTTCGATGCGGTGATGGCAGAGCTTGGGGTGTTGCGGGTCGAAACCACAGAGCAGATGCTTGATATTGCACGCTTGGCCACGCGCGGTGTTTATCCGGCTGACAACACGCTCGGGGTCATCACGGTTAGCGGTGGCGCGGGTGTCATTATTTCTGATGCCGCTGAAGCGTGTGGGCTGCCAATGCCAGCTATGCCACTAGAGGCGCAAAAGGCCTTAACCGATGTGTTGCCGTACGCGGCACCGCGCAATCCGGTAGATGTCACGGCGCAGTTTTTGAATGACATGTCATTGGCGCGTACCTTCACCGAGTCAGTGGTACGTGATGGTGGCTACCGTTCTATTTTGGGGTTTTTTACCTACACGGCAAGCGCTGCCAGCACAGGGCAGCGCTTGCGCGCTGAGCTTAAGCAAGTGCGCGCGCAATTTCCTGATCGCTTGTTTGTGCTCTCGGCGATTGGCACTCCGGCACAAATGCAAGAGTACGAAGAGGATGGGTTTGCGATATTTGAGGACCCCAGCCGCGCGGTGAAAGCCATCAGCGCAATGGGGCAGTTTGGGCGCGCTTTTGAAAGAAAGCCGCGCTTGCCAGCACCGACAGTTGGCGAGGTTGAGTTGCCTGCACAGATGCCCACCGAGGCACAAGCCAAGACATTGTTAGCCCAACACGGCATTGCCAGCGCACCAGAAATAGTCTGCGACTCAGCAGACGAGGCGGTCAAAGCGGCAGCCGCGATGGGTGGCAAGGTGGTCATGAAAATTGTGTCGCCCGACATCTTGCATAAGTCAGAGATCGGCGGTGTGTTGTTGGATATTGAAGGCGAGATAGCCGTGCGTGAAGGGTTTGAGACGCTGATGCAACGTGCACGCGCAGCCGTCCCCAACGCCAGGTTGCAGGGTGTGTTGGTGGCCAAGCAGTTAAAAGGTGGTGTGGAGTGTATTTTGGGGATTCACCGCGACCCCGTATTTGGTCCTATGGCCATGTTTGGTTTGGGCGGCATCTTTGTGGAAATCATGCAAGACGTGGTGTTGCACCGTTGCCCATTTGGCGAAGACGTCGCCCAAGAGATGATTCGCTCGATCAAAGGTGCGCCACTGCTACTCGGTGCACGCGGCCGCCCCGTGGCTGATATCAAAGCCTTGGCCAAAATGCTGTCTAACTTATCAGCCTTTGCTGTCGCTGCCGGTCCGCGCTTAGCATCGATTGATTTGAATCCGGTGTTCGCCATGCCCGAGGGGCAGGGCGCGTTTGCCGCTGACGCAGTCATGACGTTTGGTGACGAGGCTTAAGCCGCCCAGAAATAAAAAATAAAAAATAAAACGAATAAGTAAAAACCAAAACAAAACCGCCAGCTCAAGGCTGGCGGTGAATGTGCCGTGGCTGAATATTTAAAACGGGATATCGTCGTCAAGGTCACCTAGGCTGGCTGGACTTGCTGAGGGGGCTTGTGGGCGTTGTGCCTGTGGGCGGGCTGCTGGTCTTGAAGGGGCGCTGCTACTGCCTTCGTATTCACCACCACCGCTGTTGCCACCACCACTGGCACCCATGTCGTCACGGCCGCCAAGCATTTGCATTTGATCGGCGATGACTTCAGTGGTGTAGACATCTTGACCTTCTTTGTTCTGCCATTTACGGGTGCGTAGGCGCCCTTCGATGTAAACGGAACGTCCTTTTTTTAGGTATTCGCCGACAATTTCGGCTAGGCGGTTGTAGAACACGATGCGGTGCCATTCGGTTTCTTCGCGTCGTTCGCCTGAGGCCTTGTCTTTCCAGTTACTGGTGGTTGCAATCGAGATGTTGCAGATGGCGGCGCCGTCAGCGCTGTAGCGCACTTCTGGATCGCGGCCGAGGTTGCCAACGAGAATGACTTTATTGATCGATGCCATGCCGATCTCCGTAATTTAATTGAACAAAAAGGGGATCAGTTGCTAGTTGCCACTGCGCCCCGCAGATTCATCATGGTGCCGCAAACTTAATCTGTTCGTCTGACACCTGTCTGTATTTATCCATCAGTGTAAGACACATCTGGGTTGAATTTATAGGGAGGTGGGTGGTGGGGCTGTGGTGGACGCTTGGGTAGACGTCAGAGCGGGGTCTGGCACGGTAAGCTGCCAAGTAACCGCCAACCAGACAGCACTGATAGTCGCCAGCGCCCAAAAAACGCTGACTGAGCCCGCTGTTTGCAGTAACCAGCCACCAACAGCGCCGCCCAAGAAAAGACCCAGCGCTTGGCTTGTGTTGTAAACACCGAGTGCCAAGCCTTTTAGTTCGGGTGGTGCGATTCTTGACACCAGCGAGGGCTGCAGCGCCTCTAGGACATTAAACATGACAAAAAAAGCAGTCAAACACGCCAAAAGCGACCACCAGTGGTGGGTGCTTAATGCGAAACCCACGCCCACCATCATCAAACCCAGCACGGACAGGCGTAGGGTGTGGGTGTGAGCGCGTCGCTTTTCTGTCACAAAAATGATGGGCACCATGAACAGAAAGGACATAAACAAGACCGGCAAATAGGCATACCAAAGAGTGTTGGCCTTTAGCCCGCCAAGACTGACAAGCAACGGTGGGATGACCACAAATAAGGCGACCTGAGTCAGGTGTAAACAAAATACCCCAAAATTCAAGCGCAATAGGCCAGTGTGGCCCAATACTTTTGTCGCCTTGACCGGCACAGCTGGTTTGGGTGCCATGGGGGCGGTGGGCACTACAAAGGCGGCAATCAGCAGCGCGCCCGTGCCCAAGGCCGCGATCAGCCAGAACAGGCCTGAGAGCCCTGCCCAGCCCACCATAATGGGGGCCAGTACCAGCGACAAGGCAAAGGACAGGCCAATTGAGGCGCCAATCATAGCCATCGCGCGGGTGCGCACTTCGGGGCGCGTGGCATCAGCCAGCCAAGCCGTCACCGCCGCCGAAATGGCACCTGAGCCTTGGATGGCCCGCCCGATCGTGACCCCAAAAATGTCATCAGACAGGGCGCAAACGATACTGCCGATTAAAAATAGAGTCAGACCAAACAGCACCACCGGTCGGCGCCCGAGGCGGTCAGACACCATGCCAAAGGGAATTTGCATGAAGGCTTGCGTGAGGCCATAGATGCCCAAGGCCAAACCCACGCGGGTGGGGTCTAGCCCACCCTCAAGAGAAGTGGCTGCCACCGCAAACACCGGTAGCAGCAGAAAAAGACCCAACATTCGGGTGGCAAATAACCCAGCCAACGTGAGGCTGGCACGACGCTCGGTGGCCGTGAGGGCCAAGCGAGCCGGTTTGTTGGGTATAAAGTCGGACGGAGCAGGCATACCAATGAAATTTGAGTTGAGCACGTTATAGTAACAAGTTGCCCACCAAAAACGTCACGCGTGCGACAACCTCGGACGCCGCTTTGGTTGTCAACACAGGACAGTCTTTTTAATGAATCAAATTCGTATCCGCGGTGCCCGTACCCACAATCTAAAAAACGTCTCGCTCGACCTGCCTCGTGAGTCGTTGGTGGTGATCACGGGGTTATCGGGCTCGGGCAAATCTTCGCTTGCCTTCGATACGCTTTATGCCGAGGGTCAGCGCCGCTACGTCGAAAGTTTGTCGGCTTACGCCAGACAATTTTTACAGCGACTCGAAAAACCCGACGTTGATTTGATTGAAGGCTTGTCGCCGGCGATTGCCATTGAGCAAAAGTCAGCGGGTCACAACCCACGATCGACGGTCGGCACCATCACTGAGATTCACGATTACTTGCGTTTGCTTTATGCCCGCGTGGGCACGCCCTTTTGTCCGACGCACGACGAACCTTTGGTAGCGCAAAGTATCAGCCAAATGGTGGACACATTGTTGTCGTGGCCTCAGGACACGCGGGTGGCGATTCTTGCACCAGTGGACGCGGCCTTGCTTGAAACAGTTTCCGGTGACCTTGGGGCCTTGTGTCAAAGTCTGCAGGCGCAAGGATTTGTGCGCTTAAGGGTTAATGGCGAGATGGTGTCTCTTGACCCCTTGCCACATTTGGTCAACGACGAAACGCAGGCCATTGAAGTGGTGGTTGACCGTTTGCGTATCAAGCCAGACAGTCAGACCCGCTTGGCCGAAAGTTTAGAGACGGCCACTGTGTTGGCGCACGGCAAAGCTAGTGTGTTGAACCTCGATACTGATCACTACCAAGCGTTTTCTAGTCGCTATGCTTGCCCCATCTGCAGCCACAGCGTGGCGTCACTCGAACCCAGGCTCTTTAGCTTTAACAGTCCAATGGGAGCGTGTCCGACGTGCGATGGCTTGGGTCATGTGGATGCATTTGATCCTGATCGTGTGGTGGCGTTTCCGACGTTGAGTTTGCAGTCGGGGGCTATTGCCGGTTGGGACAAGCGCAATGCCTTCACTTATGCGATGTTGGCCAGCCTATCGACGCACTACGACTTTGATTTGGAAGTGCCTTGGGAGTCGTTAACCGAAGAGGTTCGTCAAGTGGTGCTGTATGGCTCAGGTCCTGATGAAATTGCTTTCTTTTACCTCGATCCCAATGGCAAAAGTTCGGTCAAGCGCCATCCCTTTGAAGGCGTGATCCCCAACCTGCGGCGACGTTGGCGTGAAACAGACTCAGTGAACGTGCGCGAAGAGCTAAACAAACTGCGCAGCCAAAAGGTTTGTCACGATTGCGGCGGCTCGCGTTTGAAAGCCGATGCCCGCTTTGTGCGAGTCGCAGAAAAAGCCATTCACGAAGTCGAGTCACTGCCGCTGTCAGCCTGTTTGGCTTGGTTTGAACAGCTTTCCCTTGCGGGCTCACGGCAAGAGGTGGCCGATCGTATCGTGCGTGAAATTCGAGCGCGACTGACTTTCCTAAACAACGTTGGGCTTAATTACTTGTCGCTCGATCGTCGTGCTGACACAATATCGGGCGGTGAGTCGCAGCGGATTCGCTTGGCCAGCCAAATCGGTTCTGGCTTAACGGGTGTGATGTACGTCTTGGACGAGCCGTCGATTGGTTTGCATCAGCGCGATAATGATCGTTTGATCGCCACCTTGACCCATTTGCGCGCGTTGGGAAATAGTGTGATTGTGGTCGAGCACGATGAAGACATGATTCGCCAAGCCGATTGGGTGGTGGACATGGGTCCTGGCGCTGGTGAGCATGGCGGCGAGGTGGTGGCGCAAGGCACACCGGCCATGATTTGTGAGTCAGCTGAATCCCTGACGGGACAGTACTTGAGTGGCCGTATAAGAATTGAAATTCCCAAGCGGCGCGTGATCAACAAAAAAACGCCACGGGTTTCCTTGATGGGTTGCTCGGGTAATAACTTGAAGACGGTGGACTTGCATGTGCCAGTCGGTCGTTTTGTGTGCATTTCAGGGGTATCGGGCTCAGGCAAGTCAACGCTGATTAACGACACGTTTTCTGCGGTGCTTTCACAAAAGCTTAATCGCAGTCAAACCCGTCCGGCCCCCTATGAGTCGATGACGGGTGAGGATTTGTTTGACAAGGTTATCAGCGTTGATCAAAGCCCCATTGGCCGAACACCACGAAGCAACCCAGCTACCTACACGGGTCTGTTTTCTCCGATACGAGAACTCTTTTCTGGGGTGCCTGAGGCGCGCGCACGTGGTTACGATCCGGGGCGATTTAGCTTTAACGTGAAGGGCGGTCGTTGTGAAGCGTGCCAAGGCGATGGCGTGGTTAAGGTTGAAATGCATTTCTTGCCGGATATGTATGTTGACTGTGATGTCTGCCACGGCAAGCGTTACAACCGTGAGACTTTAGAAATCCGTTACCGCGGTCGTAATATCCACGAGGTATTGAGTCTGACTGTTGAGCAGGCCATTCCTTATTTTGAGGCGGTGCCGGCGGTGGCTAGGCGCTTGCAAACCTTGATGGATGTGGGCCTTTCTTATTTGCGGTTGGGGCAAAGTGCCACCACCTTGTCGGGTGGCGAGGCGCAGCGCGTGAAGCTCTCGCAAGAGCTCTCAAAGCGTGGCACAGGGCGAACGCTCTACATTTTGGATGAGCCCACCACAGGCCTGCATTTCCATGACATTTCGTTGCTGCTGTCCGTACTCAATCAGCTGGTTGAAGCTGGCAACACGGTGGTGGTGATTGAACACAATCTGGATGTGATTAAAACCGCCGATTGGGTGATCGACATGGGCCCTGAGGGTGGTGACGGTGGTGGTCAGATCGTGGCGCAAGGCACGCCCGAGCAAGTAGCCGCCGAACCCGAAAGCCACACAGGGCATTATTTGATTGCGCTCTTAGCGCGAGACACCCAAGAGCCGCCTACCGCGAGCTCTTTACCCTTGGCCTAGCGCAGACCCGATTGACGCAGCAGCACCGCAGCCTGCGGTGAGCAGGTGCTGGATTCAATCAACGGCACAGGTGATTGGCAGCGAGTGGCTTGGGGCAATTACGCTATGGCCAGTGCCTGGTTTCTGGGCAGAGCCTGCACCTCGGGCTCGCGTGGTGACCAGAAAGCCCAGCGAATATCGATGTCGTTGGCGTCTTGGTAAATTACTAAGCTTTGAGTGTCACACGCGATCAACAGGGCGCGAGTGGCGGTCGTCGGATCGGTGTAACCACAAACCACAGCCTGACTTCGATTGACACTGCCTTTTTCAACGTTGCCGCGTTAGGCCGTGATGCGCGCCAGCCACCCTGGGCCACAGCTTTGAGTCACATCACCGATGGGTGCTTGGCCTTGAAGCGTTTACACAAACGATAAGATGCAGTGTCCACCAAGTGACATGGGTTTGCAGACCAGCGTGATGGATAAGGCAAGAACGCGGGTTAATTCGGGGGTGTTTGCTGTATTTGATGTGTTTGGTGTGTTTTGTGCGTTGACGACCGCGCCGGGCAGTGCTAATGCGGCGCCGAAGATCCAGCGAGGCAATTTCTTGAGTTTTATTTGTCGACATGTCATAAAGAATTCCCTGAACCAGATTGAAAGTGCTGAGGGCTGTTCAGATGGATTGGACGGAAAGGGCGGCACTAAGACGACCGCATTAAAACGAACGCATTAAAACGAACGCACTAAAACGTTTCATCCATTTTAAAAACGCGCCGATATTCAAGAATGGCAAACCGATCGGTCATGCCCGCAATATAGTCGGCGATGGCTCGCGCTTGTTGGCTTTGATCGGTGCATCGATATTCTGGAGGCAGTAGGGCGGGGTCATCGAGAAAAGCCTCAAACAAGCGCTTGACGATGTGTCGGGCTTTACCCGTCATGCGCGCGACTTTGTAGTGGCGGTAAAGTTGTTGCAACAAGAAGGCTTTTAATTCGTCGGCTTGTTGGCGCACAGCATCAGAAAAAATCACCATAGGAGGCGCCAAGCGTACGTCGTCAACGCTGTTGGGTTTGAGCTCTTGCAGCCGCTCTAAGGTGGTTTGGGTCACATCCACGATCAAGGTGTTGATCATCTGGCGAATCGTCTGGGCAATGGCTCGCGGCTCAGACAAATCAGGCATGAGTTTAGCGATGCCATCAAAGTGTTGCGCAAATATCGGCACTTCTCGCAGCTGGCGCAGCGTGATCAAACCAGAGCGTAGGCCGTCATCGATGTCGTGATTGTTGTAAGCAATTTCATCGGCTAGATTGGCCAGCTGGGCTTCGAGCGATGGTTGGTTGCGATTTATAAAGCGTTGGCCGATCTCACCGAGTTCGCGCGCGTTAGCCAGTGAACAGTGCTTGAGGATACCCTCGCGGGTTTCAAAGCAAAGGTTCAGTCCGTTAAAGCCGGGATACCGCTCCTCAAGCTCGTCGACCACTCGCAGGCTTTGCAAGTTGTGCTCAAAGCCGTTTGCTTCTGGGGCGAGTGCCTTCATGCAGCGGTTGAGTTCATCTTGGCCGGCATGACCAAACGGGGTGTGACCGAGGTCGTGTGCCAAGGCAATGGCCTCTGTCAGGTCTTCGTCAAGACCGAGACTGCGTGCAACCACGCGAGCAATTTGAGCCACCTCAAGAGAGTGCGTGAGGCGGGTTCGAAACCAATCACCTTCATGGTTAACAAAAACTTGCGTTTTGTAGGCCAGACGACGAAAGGCATTGGCGTGCACGATACGGTCGCGGTCGCGCTGAAATTCGCTGCGGTTGCTCGGCGCGGGTTCCTCAAAGCGCCGCCCACGCGACTGATTTGGGTCGCAGGCGTAGGGCGCACGTTCGGGGCTGTGGGTTTTACTGCGACTCATACGGTCGTTGTGTCTGTGGCGCCGGTGTGGGCTTTGAGGACCGCTTGCACCGCATCAGCTGGCGCACTGCGTACGATGGCTTGGCCAATTTTGGGCATAAGAACAAATTTGATTTCGCCAGCTTGGGTTTTTTTATCACCACGCATCAGCGTCATCCATTGCTCAAAACCCTCAAGCGCAGGTGCGGTGATCGGGCAGCCAATGGCGTGCACCACGTTTTTGACACGAGTCACAGAAGCGCTCGGCAGGTCGCATACTTTTTCTGACAATGCTGCGGCCAGCACCATGCCGCAGCCAACGGCTTCACCATGCAGCCATTGGCCGTAACCCATGCCGGCTTCGATGGCGTGACCAAAGGTGTGGCCAAGGTTGAGAATCGCGCGTAAGCCCCCTTCGCGTTCATCTTGGGAGACCACCTCGGCTTTGAATTCACAAGACCGGCGGATGGCTTTTGTTAGCAGGGCGGGGTCGCGGGCACGTAAGCCTCGTGCGTTATCCTCGCACCACTTAAAAAAGTCCTCATCCATGATCAAGCCGTATTTCACGACCTCAGCCAAGCCGGCGCTGATTTCGCGGTCGGGCAAACTCGTCAGCACGTCGGTGTCGATTTCCACGGCGATCGGCTGGTAAAAGGCGCCAATCATATTTTTACCCAAGGGGTGATTGACCGCGGTTTTACCGCCGACTGAAGAGTCGACTTGTGCCAGTAATGTTGTGGGTACTTGAACAAAACGGATGCCACGCATGTAAACCGATGCCGCAAAACCAGCCATGTCGCCAATCACACCGCCACCGAGTGCCACGATCACCGCGCGACGATCCAGTTGCTTGCCCAGCATGTGATCAAAAATCAGGTTTAGGGTCGTGAGGTCTTTGTGTGCTTCACCATCAGGGAGCTCTACAACACTCACCGGCACTGTCAATCGACTCAAGGCTTGTTTGACGCGTGTGCCAAATAAAGCGAAGACGGTAGGATTGGTAACAATCACCACTGCAGTGGTGTCTGCCGGCACGCTCTCGGCCAAGTGCGCCAGTCGACCAGCGCCGATTTGGATGGGGTAGCGCCCACCGGCGGTGTCGACGGTCACGACGTGTTCGGCGCGGGCATTGTTGGCCGCTTGGGCGGCTTGGTTATTGCTCATTCATGATCCTAGCGGGGGCAATGTATTGGATTATTTTTTGTACCACGGAAGTGATGCTGCCTGTTCCGGTTTCGATGGTGATGTCGGCAATAGAACCGTACAAAGGGGCTCTGGCAGTCATCAGCTCGGTCAGGCGCTTTTTTGGGTCGGTGCCAGCCAATAAAGGTCGACCACGGTCGCGACTCGTGCGGCGGTACAAATCTTCAACTGATGCTTTTAAATAAATAACGCGGCCACCGGCCGATAGTCGTTGCCTATTTTCTTCAGACAGAATGGCGCCACCGCCGGTGGCCAGCAAGATATCGTCTTGCGCCATGACTTCCTCTAGAACGGCCGTTTCGCGCTTACGAAACCCCGCTTCGCCTTCGATTTCAAAGATGACAGGGATCTTTACGCCGCAGCGTTGCTCGATTTGTTGGTCAAGATCAACAAACGGTTTTTGTAATAGGCGTGCGAGGTTCTTCCCGATGGTCGTCTTACCCGAGCCCGGCATGCCAATCAAGATGATCGTTGAAGTGTGGCTTTTCATGCCTTTATTATCCCATTGGTGGCTCGAGCGGCGTAAAATTCTGAACTTATGAGTAAAAATTCTTCGCGTGGGCGCGATCAAGCCCCTCCTTCGTCGGCTTCTGGCAGCCCCTGGATCGTTCGTCTGTTCTTTAAACTTTTTGTTTTGGGTGCAGGATTGGCAGCGAGTGCCGCTCTGTTGGTGGTCATTGCCCTGTCCATTGCTTGGCCGAATTTGCCTGATTTATCGGCCATGACTGATTATCGGCCGCGGGTGCCTTTGCGCGTTTTCACCGCCGACAAGGTTCTGATCGGCGAATTTGGGGAAGAGCGACGCAACGTTTTACGCTTTAACGAGTTTCCAGATGTGTTGAAGTCGGCCATTCTGTCAGCAGAAGACGATCGGTTTTACCAGCACGGTGGTATTGATTGGCTAGGCGTTGGGCGCGCGGGTTTGGCCAACTTGACTGCCATGGCAAAGACGCAAGGGGCAAGCACCATCACCATGCAGGTGGCCCGAAACTTTTACCTGTCGTCTGAGAAAACATTCACCCGAAAGTTTTACGAACTGCTCCTGACTTACAAAATCGAATCAAGCCTGAGTAAGGATCAGATTCTTGAGTTGTACTTGAATCAAATTTATCTGGGACGCCGGGCCTATGGTTTTGCGGCGGCGGCGCGAACCTATTTTGGCAAGCCGGTTGAAGAGCTCACGGTGGCCCAAGCAGCGATGTTGGCAGGCATTCCCAAGGCGCCATCAAGATTCAACCCGATCAGCAATATGCCGCGCGCGGTGGCACGCCAGCAGTACGTGTTGGGCCGGATGCGGTCGCTTGGCTATATTACCGAGCCGGAGTATGAGGCAGCCCTAAACGAGCCGATGATTTTGAAGTCTGGCAAAGGCACGGTGGCTGGCGGTTACGCCGTACACGGCGAATACGCGGCTGAATTGGCCCGACAGTTGATGTTTACGCTCTATGACGACGAAATCTACTCGCGCGGACTAAACGTCTACACCACGGTTGAGTCCAAGGATCAAGAATGGGCTTGGCAGTCGCTCAGAGACGGCGTGATGCAGTACACCCGACGCGCCCCTTATCCCGGGCCGATTGCGCAGCGCGAGCTGCCAAACGGGCTGGAACAGGACCCGGCGCAATTTGATATTTATATTGACGAAGTACTCGAGGAATTTCCTGATGCCGTCGGCTTCAAAACGGGTTTGGTTTTAAAAGCTAGCTCCACATCAGTCACGGTGGCACGGTCCGGTGAAGAAATCATCACCATTGATGACAAGAAAATCCTAGCCATTGTTGCCCGCTCATTAAACCCAAAAGCCACCGATGCGATGCGAATTCGCCGTGGGTCGGTGGTCACACTTAACGAATTGCCCGACGGTAAGTGGGAAGTATTGAACATCCCTGAAGTCCAAGCCGCCTTGATTTCGATGACGCCGCAAGACGGGGCGATTAAGTCGTTGGTCGGTGGTTTGAACTTTTTCCAAGGCAAGTTCAACCGCGTGACACAAGCTTGGCGTCAACCGGGCTCATCGTTTAAGCCCTTCATCTATGCGGCAGCACTTGAACGTGGCATGGCCCCCACCACACTGATCTCTGACATGCCGTTTGAGCTAACCGCTGAGCAAACCGGATCGGGTGAGCCGTGGAACCCCAAAAATTACGGCAATACGTATGACGAATCCCTGACCATGCGCGAAGCTTTGTCGAAGTCTCGCAACATGGTATCGATTCGGATTCTGCAAGCGATCAGTCCGCAGTACGTGCAAGACTACATAACCCGCTTTGGCTTTCAAGCCGACAGGCATCCACCGTTCCTACCCATGGCGCTCGGTTCAGGTGCTGTTACACCGCTACAGATGGCTGCTGGATTCTCTGTTTTTGCCAATGGCGGTTACCGTGTGACGCCCTTCTTGATTGACTATGTGACCGACTCAGAGGGCAACGTGTTGATGCGTGCCAACCCAACAGTGGCCGGCGATGTCAGTGCCCGTGTGATTGACGCGCGAACAGCCTACGTCATGGATGACATGCTCAGAGGGGTGGCGCGCTCAGGCACTGCAGCACGGGCGAGCCGTGAGCTTAAGCGTGGCGACTTAGCGGGTAAGACGGGTACCACCAACGCGTCAGTCGATGCTTGGTTCGCGGGTTATACGCCCCGGTTGGTTGGCGTGGCTTGGGTTGGCTTCGATCAGCCGGCCACACTCGGCAGTCGAGAGACAGGCGGTGGTGCTGCCTTGCCTATTTGGTTGGGATACATGGAAAAAGCGCTGGAGCGCTTCCCCGAAGAGCGTCGCCAGCCACCACCGAGCGGTTTGATGGTGAACGGAGACGCCATGTTCTTTGCTGAGTATCCGCCAGAGGAAGCAGTTTCTAGGGTGGGCCTCGACAAAAAGAAAGAGTCCATCGAGGCGTTGCTTGATTCGTTAACGGGAGTCGCTGACAGTCAAGGCAGCGCCCAGCCAGTTGTCACTAATTGATGCTTGATGGGTCAGATGTTGACGGTGACCTCATGGCCAGTGACTTCAGAGAAAATCGCTGTCAGCGCGTCACGCAGGTCTGGGCCGCCACGGGTGTTTTTCCAATGTGTGCCGTCAAAGCCATAATGAAACCCGCCGCTAGGTGCAGCGACCCAGATTTCCTGCAAAGGGGCTTGGCTATTAATCACCACCGGGATACTGTTCTCAAAAAGCATATTGAGAACATTGGCCTCTCGCCTGATGTCGATGTCAACGTCAAGCACTTCGTACCAATAGTCGGTTTGTGTTTCAATCGCATCTAGGATTTGCCTGACCCGTTCGTCAAATTCGGTTTCCGTCATTGTTTTGTCCTGTTGTTGTCTGGAGTTGCTTGTGGTCAACATTGCCATTATTTCTTATCACGTCCGTCAACGCTTACTATTTGGTTCAATCACCTTGCTGTTTAGCGGTTTGGCGCTTGCTGGTTGTGGTTATAAGGGGCCTTTGTATTTGCCGCCACCGCCCGATACTTTAGGCCAGCCAGCCCCTCAAAGCAATCTCAGTTCGCCAAGAGATATTTTCCCGGCTGGGGCCCCGACCATACCCGCTGATCCTTCACTGGAACCTGCCCCAGTTGTTATTCAATAGTGTCAACCTCTGAATGTCGACCATGACCACACAAACCGCCCAACAACCACCCGTACCTGCGGGACAACCCCATTTTTATTATAAAGATGGGCAGTTGTACGCCGAGTCAGTGCCCTTGGCAGACTTGACCAAAGCATACGGCACACCGCTTTATGTGTATTCCCGAGCAGCGTTGCGGGCTGCTTGGCAAAGCTATGCCGATGCCATTGGCACGCGTAAAGTGCTAGTGTGCTTTGGCATGAAAGCCAATTCGAACTTGGCTATCATCGATGAGTTTGCCCGGTTGGGCAGCGGCTTTGACATCGTGTCTGGTGGTGAATTGGCTCGCGTGTTGGCCGTGGGCGGCGATCCGGGCAAGGTGGTGTTTTCTGGGGTGGGTAAGCAAGTCTGGGAAATGGAAAAAGCCCTTCAAGCAGGTGTAAAGTGCTTCAATGTCGAGTCCGTGCCTGAGTTGCAGCGACTGTCCGAAGTAGCGGTCCGAATGGGCAAGACGGCACCCGTTTCCTTGCGCGTCAATCCTGACGTTGACGCACAAACCCACCCCTATATTTCCACTGGCTTGAAAGAAAACAAGTTTGGGATCGCCATTGAGGTTGCGTTAGATGCCTATGCCCAAGCCACGCGCTTGCCTGGCCTGAGAGTGGTGGGTGTGGACTGTCACATTGGCTCGCAGATCACAGAGGTCAGTCCTTATTTGGACGCGCTCGACAAGTTGCTTGATTTGATGGCTGCGCTCAAGAATGAAGGCGTTGAACTCGCGCACTTGGACCTTGGTGGTGGACTCGGTATTCGCTATGACGAAGAGACGCCCTTGGCACCCGCCACGTTGTTGACGGCTGTGTTCGATAGGTTAGAGGCGCGAGGCTTGGCGCACCTGCAACTGGTACTTGAGCCGGGGCGATCCCTGGTGGGCAATGCCGGTGTTCTTTTAACTGACGTGCAGTACTTAAAGCACACCGAAGACCGTGATTTCGCGATTGTTGATGCGGGCATGAACGATTTGATGCGGCCAGCGCTTTACGACGCTTGGCACGGTGTTTTACCGGTCGAGCTCAGTGATGTTGCCCCCGTGGTTTACGAAGTGGTGGGGCCCGTTTGCGAGAGCGCGGATTGGCTCGCACACGACCGCCAGCTTCGCATCAGTCAAGGTGATACCTTGGCCATTGAATCGACTGGTGCCTACGGCTTTGTGATGGCGGGTCATTACAACTCGCGCGGTCGGCCTGCTGAGGTGTTGGTCGATGGCGCGGATTGGCACTTGATACGGCAACGTGAGACCTTCGAGGACCTGATTCGTGGCGAGCAGATGCTGCCGCGTTAGTCTTGTGATTCAAGGTTGCTATTGTCACCAAGCGATCGGGGTACGCCCTTGCTCAATAAGCCACTGGTTGGTGTCGCCAAAGTGCCCACAGCCGATAAAGGGCGTGGCACCTCGCCGCGCGGACAACGGCGAAGGGTGGTTACACAGCAGCACCAGCCTGGGCCCGATCCCGGTTTTGGGGATGGTGGTGGCCGACGATTCAACCAAGGGCGCCAGGGTCTGGGCGTGGTTGCCCCATAACAAGAATGCAACTGGCTGCGCTGACTGAGCGACAGCCTTAATCAGTTGCTCGGTAATGGCCTGCCAACCGAGTCGTGCGTGCGAGGCTGCTTGCCCTGCCTTAACGGTCAGTGTCGTATTTAGTAGCAGCACGCCTTGTTGCGCCCAACGGCTCAAATTATTTGAGGATTGGGTGCGCAGTGGCGATTCGTTGAGTCGCGGGTCTCGCTCGATTTCTTGAAAGATATTACGTAGGCTTGGCGGGCACTTGACGCGGTTATCGACAGAAAACGCCAAGCCTTGCGCTTGATCGGGGCCGTGGTAGGGGTCTTGACCCAAGATCAACACCTTGACGGCTGACAAGGGCGTCAAGCGCAAAGCGCGCCAAGGGTCCGCTGGAAAAATCAACTCGCCCCGAGCAAGCGCTTGGTCAATTGCCACAGCAATGTTGTTAAGCGCCGCCTGAGTGTCTGGCTCACGCAGAACGGCTGCCCAGTCAGCGGGCAGATCATCAGTGGCCAAAGCGGCACGACTGGTGAGCGCATTGCCAGCCATTGGTTTTATGCGCGGGTAGCGGGCGTGATGCTTTGGCGCCTGGCGAGCATGCTTTGTAGGGCATCATCGCGCTCAATCAATTGTTTGGCTTGCATCACCACTGGCGCGTCTACCATGCGTCCTTCAAATGTGCAGGCGGCTTGACCGGCGGCCATGGCGGCGTCGAAGGTAGCCACCAGCGCACGGGCCCGCTCAACAGCCGAGGCCTGTGGACTGAACGCCTCATTGGCCGCATCGACCTGAGAGGGGTGAATGCAAAAGGCGCCTTCAAAGCCCAAACGCGCAGCGCGCCCAACGGTCTGACGAAACTTCTCTTGGTCAGCAAAGTCGGCCACCGAGCCTACAAACCCCAAGGGTGCGATGCCCGCACGCCGACAAGCGGCCAATACCATGATATTGGGCAGGTATAGCGTGTCGGCGTCGACAGCCATGCGCATCGACACCGCCAAGTCTTCCGCCCCCACAATCATACCGTAGAGCCTAGGATGGGCCTGGGCAATCTCGTCAAGGCGTGCGAGGGCATCAGCGTCTTCGATCATGGCAATGAGTCGCGTGTGCCCGTTTGGTAATTTTTTTTCTTGTTCGACTTCGTCAAGCACTTCCGCAACCGCTCGAATAAAGCCGCCGTCAGGCACCTTTGGTAACGTTAATGCCTTGACGTGGGGGTGCACGCAGCCTTCCAGATCGCGTACCAGCATGCGCCATGGACGGTTAACCCGAACAATCACGTCAAACCCAGCATCACGGGTGCGAGTGGCCAGATCGCCAATGTTGGCGCGGGTGCTTTCTTTGAGGTCAGGCGGGCAGGCGTCCTCGAGGTCGAGTTGAATTGCATCAGCGTTTCGCTTCAGGGCACTGGTCAGGAACTTATCGCTATTGGCTGGCACGAACAACATGGAGCGCCACGGAGCAATAATGTTTGAAGTGTTCAGAGTCATGATCAAGAATAAAGATGATTTAAGTGGTTAATCAATGCCTCATGGTACTCGGGAAGACGACTGGCTATCGATTTTTGGCGTGTCGCGGCGTGGGTTTCTTCGTTGGTTGACTTCTTGGTTGGCGTCCAAATTGAGTCTGGAAAAGTTGGGTCGTCGTGCCAGCGTCCGATCACGTGCCAATGCGCGTGGGGCACTTGGTTGCCAAGGCTGGCCACATTGATTTTATCGGGATTCAGGTGTTTTCTCATGATGGACTCAACCTCAAACACCACGGTCATCAAGTCCGTTCGCTCAGTGCACGTCAGATCGCTCATTTCTTTGACGTGTGCGTGCCAGATGACGCGGGTGAGGGCTGGAAACACGGGGTCACGAGCATCAATAACGCGCCAGTTCGGCTTGACCAAAAGCAAGGTTGATTCATCAAGCTGGCACAACGGACAGTCGTTTGGATTCATTATTTGGTCGCTGATTCAATGGTTCGCACGATGCGTTTGAGTGCTTCTACGCGGGCAAAACGCTTGTCGTTGGAGGACAGTGCGTGCCAAGGGGCATAGTCTGTGTTGGTGTGGGTCAGCATGTCGGTTGTGGCACGCGCGTACTCACGCCACTTGTCTCGGTTGCGCCAGTCGTCATCGGTGATTTTGTATTGCTTAAACGGCAACTGAGCACGTGCCTCGAATCGTCGCAACTGTTCGTCTGGGGTGATCGCTAACCAAAACTTAACGATCAAGATGCCGTGTTGGCTTAAGTGTTGTTCAAAGGCATTGATTTCGGCATATGCACGCCGCCACGTGGCGCGTGCAATGAGTTTCTCGACCCTTTCAACCAGTACGCGTCCGTACCAAGAACGATCAAAGATGGCGATGCGACCATAACGGGGTACTTCTTTCCAGAAACGCCATAGGTAAGGGCGATCGAGTTCGAATGGCTTGGGCGCGGCGACGGGCGTGATTTGGTATTGGCGGGCATCGAGGGCTTTGGTGATGCGTCGGATTGTGCTGCCCTTGCCCGCGGCATCTTGGCCCTCGAAGACCAGTATTAAGGCGTGGTGTTTTAAAAACTTTGGATGCCTGACGGCCTCGGCCAAACGGTTTTGCCAATGCAGTAATGCCACCTCGTATTCTTCTTTGCCCAAGCTCTGGGTGTAGTCAATGTCATCTAGAGGGTTGTTTGCACGCTGAGGAGTTGTGGTGGCCGCAGGGTCGTGTAATGGTGGGATACTGACACGACGTTTCTTTAGCGCGGCCAGTACGGCTTGCCCGGTGCTGATCAGTCGCATGTTTTCATTGGCGGCTGGGATAATGGTCCATGGGGCGTAGTCACTATCCGTGGCGTCGATGATGTGTTGACCGGCTCGGCGCAGTCTTTTGAAGCGTTTTTTGACCGCCCCATCCAATGGACCAACTTTCCAGGCAGTTGACGGGTTCTGCAACAAAGTTTTGGTTCGGGCTTTTTGCGCGTCACGAGAAAGGTGAAACCAGAGCTTGATGACTTGCACGTCATTGGCAACCAAGTCGGCTTCATAGCGTCTTGCGGTCAAAATCATTTTTTCCAAAAGCGCAGCATCGGGGTGCTTCTTGGCGGCCTCTTTGATCAGTGGCGCATACCCGGAACCAAACACAATACCGGTCTCGCCCTTGGGGGGTAAATTCACCCAAAACCGGTAAAGTGGTGGGTAAGCTTGCTCATGCTTGTTTGGTGATGGAAACGCCATGGTGTGGATATGCCGAGGATCCATCCACTCATTGAGCA
This sequence comes from uncultured Burkholderiaceae bacterium, assembly GCA_963926245.1. Classification (GTDB taxonomy): domain Bacteria; phylum Pseudomonadota; class Gammaproteobacteria; order Burkholderiales; family Burkholderiaceae_B; genus Algicoccus. The sequence goes on from CAWUWI010000022.1 coordinate 118,141, forward strand.
AATTAATGGTGTCACCTTTGCCCGCGCCATCAATACCCCCCACCAAAATCAACAGCGCACGATCTTTTTTCAGAAGGTGTTGATATTGAGCCTTAAGCAGCTGCGTTCGCAGCGCTGGAATGAGGTGTTTGGCATCCTCATCTGAAATGGTCGGATCGGATTCGGCGTAATCAAACATAAGCTGAGCATTAGACGGTGTTGATGGGTATCTTTAGATACTGTACTCCGTTGTCTTCAGCTTCAGGCATATAGCCGGCGCGAATGTTGATTTGGATCGAAGGCAGCAGCAAGGTTGGCATGGCCAAGCCTTGGTCTCGGGTCATGCGCATGGCGACGAATTCGTTCTCGCTCACACCATCGTGTAAGTGTATGTTTTTTTCGCGTTCTTCAGCGACCGTGGTTTGGGCGCGAACGGCTCGGCCTTCAGGCGGGTAATCGTGACACATCATGAGCTTGGTTTCAGGCGGCAATGACAAAATCCGTCGCGTTGAAGCGTAAAGGGTGTGTGCGTCGCCGCCTGGAAAGTCGCAACGCGCTGATCCCACGTCTGGCATGAAGAGTGTGTCACCGACAAAGACCGTGTTGTGGTTCACGACATAAGCCATGTCAGCAGGCGTGTGGCCAGGAACGTGCCAAGCTTGGGCCTCGATCGAGCCGATGGTGAATGTCTCGTCTGGCTCAAAAAGGTAATCAAACTGCGAGCCATCTAACGCAAACGTGGGCTCAAGGTTGAACACTTTATTAAAGACGTCTTGGACGATTTTGATGGCCGAACCAATGGCGATTTTGCCTCCAAGTGCCTGCTTAAGATACGGCGCTGCGGACAAGTGGTCAGCGTGGGCGTGAGTTTCGAGCAACCATTCGGTTTCGAGCTTGTTGGCTTTGACGTAAGCAATCACTTCATCAGCACTCTGCGTGCGGGTACGTCCCGATTTGTGGTCGTAGTTCAGCACCGAATCGATAATGGCACAAGAGGTGCCAGGACCGGCGTCAACGACGTAGGTGAAAGTAAAGGTTTCGGGATCAAAAAAATGCTTGAAGCGCATGGCCAATTGCTCCTTATAACTTTCAGTCATAACTATATTCTATAGAAAAATACTCTATTCGTAAATATAATAATAAATAACATCCAGCTTTTGCCATCGACCGTCTTTAAAAGTTTGGTGTTGTTTCCGTCGCCTAAACCATAAAATCAATAGGCTGGTACATGAATACCGATACTGTAATGAGCCCCGATTCTTTGAAGGTCTTGCGCTTATCAGCTGGCCGAGCGTGTTCGCTTTTAAAGACCATGGCCAACGAGGACCGCTTGATGCTCTTGTGCCACCTTATTGATACCGAACTCAATGTGGGCGAACTCGAGAGTTTGACAGAGATCCGCCAGCCCACGCTGTCACAACAGCTTGGGGTGTTGCGCGATGAGGGTTTGGTCGCCACCCGTCGTGAAGGCAAGTACATCTTCTACACGCTTGCCAGTCCAGCGGTCATGAAGGTCATGCACACGCTTTACGACCTTTACTGCAGCCCAGAAAAGCAGTAACGATTGCCACGCGGTGACAATCGCCATTTTTTTTGATCCAGGAGAAGCTCATGAAAGTGAACGTCGGAACCATTGACCGCGCCGCACGAATCATCTGTGGCTTGGCCCTTATCTCTCTAACGTTGTCACACGTGATAGGTGTTTGGGGTTGGATCGGTATTGTGCCGCTTGCCACTGGGTTACTGCGCAGTTGCCCCGCTTATTCAATTCTTGGTGTAAACACGTGCGGTGTCGAGCGAGACTAAGTCGTCGCTGAAAGACCCATCTGAAATGTCAGTGCTGGTCTGGGGCTTGGGGCCGCCATTTTCGGTGACCCGTATTAATTTTAGTCTGCGGTGCTAGCTTGTACCTTTCTAAAAAAGAGTTCGGCCAATGCCGTACCCGGGTCTTTTGCTCGCATAAACGCCTCGCCGACTAAGAAAGCATTCACGCCGTGATCTTGCATTAAGGTCACATCAGCTTTGTTTAAAATACCGCTTTCGGTAATCACAAGACGATCTGTGGGAATTTTTGGCAATAGTCGCGTCGTGTTGTCTAAAGACACCTCAAACGTTTTGAGATTGCGGTTGTTAATCCCCAACAATGGCGTCTTCAGCTTCAATGCGTGCTCAAGTTCTGACTCATTGTGCACTTCTACCAACACATCAAGGCCGAGTTCAATCGCGCAGGCCTCAAGCTCAATCATGCGGGTCGGTGTTAGGGCCGCTACAATTAAGAGAATGCAGTCAGCGCCCATGGCCCGAGCAGAAATTACTTGGTAGGGGTCGATCATGAAGTCTTTGCGCAACACCGGCAGCGAGCAAGCGGCGCGGGCTTGGCGCAAGTAGTCATGCGAGCCTTGAAAAAACTTGACGTCTGTAAGTACTGACAAACAAGCGGCACCGCCAGCGGCGTACGACGCCGCAATTTGCGCGGGCTGAAAGTCAGCCCGTAAAACACCTTTGGAGGGGGATGCCTTTTTGATTTCAGCGATGACGGCTGGTTTGCCGCTGGCGATTTTGTTTTCAATGGCTGCTGTGAATCCGCGCAAGTCTTGACGCGTAAGCGCCTCTCGCAGCAAACTGGCTTCACTGCGCAATTGCCTAGCCGCTTTGATCTGTTCGACTTTGACGGCCAAGATTTCATCGAGAATATTGCTCATGCGGCGAGTTTCCTGGTTAGGGCACAGAACTGTTCGAGTTTTTCGCGGGCTTGTCCGCTGGCGATCACCTCAAATGCTTTTTTTACACCGTCAGCGATACTGCTAACACCATTGCCGGCATAGATGGCAAGACCGGCGTTGTAAGCCACAATATTGCGTGCGGTGCCTGGGTGATTGTCGAGTGCTTGAAGTACCAAGGTTTTGGATTGTTCTTTCGATTCGACCCGTATGGTGCGATTCGAGGCCATGTCCAAGCCAAAGTCTTCAGGATGAATCTGGTACTCCAAAATTTTGCCATTGTGTAGCTCACCGACCATGGTGGTGGCGCCCAGTGATGCTTCATCCATGCCGTCCATACCATGCACGATAAGCACGTGGCGCGCACCAAGCGATTGCAAAACTCGCACTTGAATGCCCACTAAATCTGGATGGAAAACACCCATCATTTGATTTTTAGCACCCGCTGGGTTGGTTAACGGCCCAAGAATATTAAAGATGGTTCGTACGCCGAGCTCTTTGCGAATTGGGGCGACATGTTTCATGGCGCTGTGGTGTTGTTGAGCGAACATAAAGCCAATGCCAATTTCGGCGATACATTGTGTTACCTGTTCGGGTGCCAAGTCAACGCGTGCGCCAAGTGTCTCAAGAATATCGACACTACCGCTTGGCGACGATGCACTTCGCCCACCGTGTTTGGCCACGGGTACACCGGCGGCGGCGGCCACAAACATGGCGGTGGTCGAAATATTGAAGGTGTTGCTGCCATCACCGCCGGTGCCGCAGAGATCGAGCAATGCACCAGGGTTGGGGGTTTGAACAGGGGTGGCAAATTCACGCATCACGGTGGCCGCAGCGGTGATTTCACCAATCGTTTCTTTTTTAACGCGCAAGCCCATCAAAAGGGCTGATGCAAGCGTGGGCGACATCTCGCCACGCATGAGTGTGCGCATCAAGTGCAGCATTTCGTCGTGGAAAATTTCTCGGTGCTCAATGCAGCGTAACAACGCCTCGCTAGGGGTAATCATGGTCAAGCCTCCTCACCCACAGGCTGCTCGAGCCTTAGAAAGTTTTGTAATAAAGCATGGCCGTGCTCACTCAGAATCGACTCGGGGTGAAACTGCACGCCATAGACGGGCAGGGTCTTGTGACGCACCCCCATGATTTCACCGTCGGCGGTTTGTGCGGTGATTTCTAGGCAGTCCGGCAGTGTTTCATGCTCAATGGCAAGCGAGTGGTAGCGGATAACCGTAAATGGCGAAGGCAGGTTGGTGAAGACATCACTGCCTGTGTGCGTGATTTCAGAGGTTTTGCCGTGCATGATGACTTTGGCGCGCACCACGCGACCCCCAAAAGCCGCACCGATGGCTTGGTGCCCGAGGCACACACCCAAAATTGGAATCTTGCCCGCGAACCGTAATATCAGCGGCACTGAAATGCCCGCTTCGGTCGGTGAGCAAGGCCCTGGTGAAACACAGATATGGTCAGGCGCAAGTGTTTCGATTTCGTCGAGTGTGATTTGGTCATTGCGGTGCACCAGTACCTCGGCACCGAGCTCACCGAAGTACTGCACCAAGTTGTAGGTGAATGAGTCGTAATTGTCGATCATCAGGATTCGAGACATGATGCTTCCTAAATTAACTTATGCTGACTGTCTGTCGTTTCGGTTCAAACGGGCTCATTTGAGTACACCGCACGTCTTAGCGTTTTCATGGATGCGCTGAGTTTAACCACTGGACCCTGGTTTTAGAGCCGTCCTCATTTCTTCAACCGATGGTTTAGACCGGCGTGTCTAATCCGTTTTGGACCTGCTCAGCGGCGCGCAGTACGGCCCGTGCTTTGACTTCCGTTTCTTGCCATTCTTTTTCGGGGTCCGAGTCTGCCACGATACCCGCGGCGGCTTGCACATAAAGCATGCCATCTTGGATGATGCCGGTTCGAATAGCAATGGCCACGTCCATTTCGCCGCCGTAGCTCAAGTAGCCGGTCGCACCCCCATAAATACCCCGGCGAACAGGCTCTAGTTCATCAATGATTTCCATGGCGCGAACTTTGGGTGCACCGGTAAGCGTGCCTGCTGGAAAAGTGGCGCGCAGCACATCCATGTTGCGCATGCCGGGCGCCAAGCGCCCCGTGACGTTTGATACCAAATGCATCACGTGTGAATAACGCTCAATATTCATGGTGTCAGTCACGTGCACACTGCCGATCTTGGCGACGCGGCCAACATCGTTGCGCGCCAAATCAATCAGCATCACATGCTCGGCGCATTCCTTGGGATCGGCGCGAAGTTCTTCGGCCAGAGCGACGTCTTCTTCAGGTGTGCCGCCGCGCTTGCGCGTGCCCGCCAGTGGTCTGATGGTGACTTCGGTTTCTGGTTGGGCGGAGTCGGTGCCAGCAACCATCTCTTGTCGCACCAAGATTTCTGGTGAAGCGCCCACCACTTGAAAATCACCAAAATTCCAGAAGTACATGTAGGGCGATGGGTTCAGTGATCGTAAGGCCCGATAAAGTGACAGCGGCGAATCGCTAAAAGGCTTGGCGATGACTTGGCCGACTTGTACTTGCATCAGGTCTCCCGCCTCAATGTAGGCTTTGGCTTTACGCACCGCTGCCAAGTAGTCGTCTTTGGCAAAGCTACGAATTTCTTGGGTAGCGACACTGGCTTGGCTGTAGGGAGTGTCAACGGGTTTGCGCAACTTTATGCGCAGGCTCTTCAAGCGCTCTTGGGCGCGGGTGTAAGCCTCTGGCTCTGTTGGGTTGGCATACACCAGTAAATAGATACGGCCTGCCACATTGTCAACAATCACCAGCTCGTCGAGATGCAGAAGCAACAAATCGGGTGGTCCTTCACCCATGCCACTCGGGTAGGGATTTTTGGCGGCCCCGAGCTTGGGTTCCATGTGGCGCACGGTGTCGTAGCCAAAGTAGCCCGCTAAGCCACCAGCAAATCGGGGCATACCAGGTCTGAGTGCCACTTTGAATCGATCTTGGTACTCCGAGATAAAAGTCAGCGGGTCACCCTCGTGCACCTCGACGACTTCGTTATCGGTCAAGACCTCGGTCGAGCGGCCCCGCGACCGGATGATGGTACGAGCCGGCAGACCAATAAAAGAGTAACGCCCAAAACGCTCACCACCCATGACAGATTCCAGTAAGCAGGTGTGCTTACCCCCACCGGACCCGTTATGTGCGAGCTTCAGATAAATGCCAAGCGGCGTATCGAGATCGGCATAGGTCTCATCAATGAGAGGGATGCGGTTGTAGCCTTGGTTGGCCAGTGCTTTGAATTCAATTTCGGTCATGTTGTTGTTCACAGTCTTGGTGTTTAACAAGGGCCAGGTGCTTTTCGGTGGACGTCATAATCAACAAAAAAGCCCGGCCAATAAAGGGGCGGGCTTTTTGAGTATTTGGGTCGCAAAGCGACCAACAAACTGAGCCTACCCGCGCAACGCTCGCCAGTAACGCCACCAAGCGTTGGGCAAAGACAGAGAGGCGACAGGCTTGATCATGTTTTTGTAATATTGCTTTTTTGATGATGATGATGATTATTCATTCTTACTTTGGCAACTTATCAATTAGGGCTGATTATTCGCCAACCAATGGGCCGCTATTTTAATATTGTCGACTATACCATCGACTTCAAGCGCTGTGACTGGGTTGCCCTCGTTATAACCATATGGCACGGCCAAGACCTTGCATCCTGCGGCTCGAGCGGCCAGTGCGTCATTGACCGAGTCCCCGATGGTGAGGGTGAATTTTGGGTCTCCACCCAACTGTCGGCATGCCAATAAAATCGGAGCTGGGTCGGGCTTGCGTTGCTCGCAAGAATCGCCACACACGACCGTTTGCATAAATGGTGCCAAACCCGTGCGTTCAAGCAACGGCAAGGTGAATTGCGTCGGCTTGTTGGTGACAACCCCCATCGGTATTCCCATGGCTTGAATGGCGCGTAAGCCCTCGAACACGCCTGGATAAAAAGTGGCATGTTGGCCGTTAAGCGTTTCATAGTGGCCGTAGAAAAACTGGCGTGCCCGTTCAAATTCCTCGCCTTCATTGGCGCTTGCTTCAATGTTGCCGGCGTGCGCTCGGGCCACCAGTAAGTCAACGCCCTTGCCAACATAAGTACCAATTTCTGAGGCTGACAAGGTATTGAGACCCATGTCTTGGCGCATCGCGTTAGCCGCATTTGCCAAATCGGGCAGGGTATCCAGAAGGGTGCCGTCTAAATCCAACAGAACGCCTTGCCAGCGTGTGACGTTGGCGGGTGTCTCGATTATTGGATCGGTTGATGTCATCGTCACGGTTTTGGCGTTCAAGCTAGGGTTGCGTCGGCGTTGGCAATTTCTGCGCGCATTTGCGAGATAACGGCGGCAAAGTCTGGTTGCCCAAAAATAGCTGAGCCCGCCACAAAGGTGTCTGCGCCAGCCGCGCGAATCGCCCCAATGTTGTCGATTTTGACCCCCCCATCGACCTCAAGCGCAATCGGTTGCCCGCCATTGGCTTGGTGGGCATTGATAAGCGCGCGTGTCACCCTGAGCTTTTCGAGTGTCGCGGAAATAAACGATTGGCCGCCAAACCCGGGGTTGACCGACATCAGCAGCACAATATCGATTTTGTCCATCACGTGGTCGAGCCAATTCAGCGGCGTGGCCGGGTTAAACACCAGGCCGGCGCGACAACCATGGTCACGGATCAGTGACAGGGTTCGATCCACGTGGGGTGACGCTTCGGGGTGAAAGGTAATCACATTGGCGCCAGCCTTGGCAAAAGCCGGTACCAAAGCATCAACGGGTTGCACCATGAGATGAACGTCGATGATCGCATCGGTCAAAGGACGAATGGCTTCACAGACCATGGGGCCAATGGTCAAGTTGGGAACGAAATGGTTGTCCATCACGTCAAAATGGATCCAGTCCGCGCCAGCGGCGAGGACTGAGGTTACTTCTTCACCCAATCGGGCAAAGTCAGCCGATAAAATACTGGGCGCAAGAATGGCGGATGGCAGTTTGGGGCTATGGGTCATGGTGTAATGCGACATAAGCAGTCAGAGAAGCCCCATTATTACAGTGAATCAGTCTCAGCGGCATAGATCACGGCTGTGTTGATTTGGTTGTCAGACAGTAAGAGGATAAATGTGAAGCCTTTTGATATGAGTGTCGTGGTTCAGGCCCAATACCTTGCCGATCAATCCGATCCAGCGAATCAGGCCTTCGTGTTTGCATACACCGTTCGCATCACCAATAGCGGGCAGCGCCCCGCGCAAATCATCAGTCGTCATTGGGTCATTGTGGATGGTCACAATGTGCGCGAGGATGTGCGTGGTTTGGGTGTGGTTGGGCAGCAGCCACTACTGGCTGCCGGTGAAACGTTTGAATACACCAGCGGCTGTCCGCTTAAAACACCGGTGGGATCGATGCGTGGTACCTACCTATGTGTGGGTGAGGATGGCGTGCCGTTTGATGTGGCGGTGCCGGAGTTTGTGTTGGCGATGCCGCGCACGTTGCATTGATGCACTGATATTTAATGACCGAAATTTGAGGAACGAATGATGGCCAAAATGTTGCAGACGAAGCCAAACCACCGCCAATGGTTCATGGGATTAACGTTTGCCGGCCTCGCAGCTTTGGCGGGTTGCTCGTCAACCCCTCAGGCGCCAATCTCAGCGGTCCCATCAGGATCAGCCGAGCAACGGGTGGCGCCCTTCAATGTGCCCTCAGTTAGTAGCCTGCCCGACGGTCAGTCGCGGCCCATGGCTGGTCGCTATGTTGAGGTTTCGTGGGGCGACTTGCCGGGTTGGCAAGGTGACGATCTGCGTGACTTTTGGGTTAATTTTGTGCGCAATTGCCGCGGCTTGATGCGACCCGTGGGTGTCAGCAATACGCGCCCCGCGCGGGCTACCCCAAGGGCGTGGCAGCCGGTCTGCGCGGCCGCGCTGAACCCTTCAACAGCACCGGCTGCAGACGACTCAGCCGCGATTCGGCGGTTTTTACAGACCTATTTGATGCCCTGGCAACTCGAAACGGCTGCTGGCAAGCTCGCCGATGGCATGGTGACGGGGTACTACGAACCGTTGGTGAAAGGCTCGCGTACACGCGGGGGCGATTTTCAATGGCCATTGTTGGCTGTACCTGACGATTTACTGGTTGTCGACCTAGCGGCGCTTCACCCTGAGTTGACCAACAAGCGGGTGCGCGGCAAAGTCGTCGGCAATCGGGTTCTGCCATACGACAGCCGGGCTGAGTTAAACGACCCCAACCGTCAACCACCGGCCATTGTCTGGGTCAATGACCCGGTGGATAACTTTTTCTTACAAATTCAGGGCTCAGGCCGCGTCTATTTGGTAGAGGGCCCCGACGCCGGCCAGACCATTCGCTTGGCTTACGCCAATCACAACGGTCACCCGTATGTCTCGATTGGCCGATGGTTAGCCAACAAAGGCGAAATTCGGCTGGCTCAGGCCTCAATGCAAAACATCAGGGCTTGGGCCAAACGCAACCCCTCGCGTGTCCAAGAGATGTTGAACGCCAACCCAGCGGTGGTGTTCTTTGTTGAAGAAACCATCAATGACCCTTCTGAGGGTCCCAAAGGCGCCTACGGTGTTCCTCTGGGAGAAAAGCGCTCGGTGGCCGTCGACCCGACCTTTGTGCCGTTGGGTACGCCGTTATACATCACCACCACCATGCCGTCGTCCAAGGAGCCCTTGAACCGTTTGGTATTTGCGCAAGACACCGGTACAGCCATCAAAGGTGCGGCACGCACGGACTTCTTTTGGGGGTTTGGTCAAGACGCCGGCGCTTTGGCGGGACGCATGAAGCAGCGTGGCCAAATTTGGTTGTTATGGCCCAAACAGGCAGGAGCCCCGTCAGCGCGATGAAAGCCTCTGTCGTGATCTGTGGTGCAGGCATTGTTGGCATGGCCAGCGCGCTCTCGCTGGCGCGTGCTGGCTGTCAGGACGTTGTGTTGTTGGGGCCTGCACCGCGCGCGGTGAGCACGGATAACAACACCTACCACCCCCGGGTTTATGCAATTACGGGTTCAAGTCAGCATTTCCTGCAATCCATTGGCGTCTGGTCTTTGTTAAACATGGGTCGGGTGACGCGCGTTGAGGCCATGGAGGTACGGGGGGATCAATTTGGCGCCCTGTATTTGCGGGCCTGGCAGGCGGCACAACCTGAGCTCAGCTGGATTATTGAGGCCGGTGAGATTGAGCGGGTTTTGAGTCAAGCGTTAAAAGTCTATGGTGTGACGTGGGTTGAGGACACGCTGGCGCAGTATCAAAATCAAACAGGTGTCACGCAGGCTGGTAGAACCTTAACAGCAGACCTTTGGGTGGCGGCCGATGGTGCCAATTCTGCGCTACGTCACTTCGCAGGCTTGCCTTATGACAGCCAGCCCTATGATGCCGTGGGTGTGGTTGCACACCTGAAGTGCGAGCGCCCGCATCAGGGTGTCGCGTTTCAGTGGTTTCGACCGGAAGGCGTGTTGGCACTCTTGCCCATGCCAGACACAACGGCCGGTCATCAGGTTTCAATGGTGTGGTCGCTTAAAACGGCGCTCGCCGACGTGTTGTTGGGCTTGCCGCCAGAACGCCAAGCCGCTGAGTTGGCCGAATCGCTGTCGCTAGCCACGCGCGCCAGGCTCGGTCAGTTAGCGCTTAGAAGCCCTCTCAACGGGTTTTCACTGAATTTGGCCCAGTCCCCCATGATTGGTTCCGGGGTGGCTTTGATGGGCGATGCCGCCCATCGGGTGCATCCGTTGGCGGGCCAAGGACTTAACTTGGGGTTGGGTGACGCCCAGGCGCTCGTTCGCGTTGTGTCACAAAGAGAACCCTTCTTGTCGGCTGGGGATCCGCTGGTTTTGCGTCGTTACCGACGCGAGCGTGCGCAGGCGATTTTAGAGATTCGTTTGGTGACAGACGGATTGAAGCGTTTGTTCGACGTGGCGTTGCCACCCGTTCCTTGGATACGGAATGCCGGTTTGAGTTTGGTGGATCGTTTGCCGCTGGTTAAGCGGCTTTTAATTGAAGGCGCTTCACGCTCAGCGTAAGTCTTTCGTGATAGTAATGACAAAAAAATGGAGTCGCTTGGGTATGCAAAAAAAAGTGAAACAAATGGTTAGTGCCAGTGTGTTGGTAGTGGGTGCTTTGGGGTTGTTTGTGATGGGGCCCGCACTTGCACAAACGACTGCTGTCGTGCCCATGCCGGCAGCACCTGCCCCAGCGCCAACAAGCGCTGAACCAGCGGTTGTGGCCGACCAAGTCGATGCGAGAACCGAAGCGGTGAAACAACGGTTTCGGGATCGCTTTGGCAATATGCCCGTGACAGAAGTGCGCCATACTGCGTTTGGATTATTTGAGGTGCAACTTGGCAGTAGTTTGGTGTACACCGATGAGCCGGTGACCTTCGTGCTTGATGGGCATTTGATTGATGCGAGCAACCGACAGGATGTCACAGAACAGCGTCTAGAGGAATTGGCTAAAGTCGATTTCAATGCGCTGCCGTTTGAATTATCTGTCAAGCAAGTCATCGGCGATGGCTCGCGTAAGATGGCGATCTTTGAAGATCCCAATTGTGGCTTTTGTAAACAATTGCGTCGCAACATGGTTGGTATTGATAACTTAACCGTCTACTCCTTTTTGTTACCGATTTTGTCACCAGACTCCGCTGAAAAAGTGAAAAACATCTGGTGTGCGACAGATCAAGGTCAAGTGCTCGATGCTTGGATGCTTGACGGTAAAGTGCCCCCGAAGCTCAGCTGCGATGTGCCGCTCGATCGGTTCCGGCAGTTGGGGCAACAGCTTGCGGTTCAAGGCACGCCCGCCATATTTTTTGCAGACGGCTCGCGGGTGCCAGGTGCTATTACAAAAGAAGAAGTCATCAAACGGTTGCAGTAGTGGCGTTAGCGGCAAACTTTTAATAAGAGAACAGGAAAGAGACATGAAAATTGCAGTGCTGGATGATAATTTGAAAGTGGCCGAGCAATTGGCCAATTGGGACGCTTTGGGCGACGAAGTGGTTTTCTTTGAAAACGTGATTGCCGCGGCTGATTGTGCAAGGGTCTTGGCTGACTTCGACGTGATTGTGGCCATGCGCGAGCGCACACGTTTTCCAGCGACGTTGATTCACGCGCTGCCAAATTTAAAGTTGATCGTTACCACGGGTTTACGTAACAACGCCATTGATTTGGCCGCGTGCGCTGAGAAAAACGTCACTGTCTGCAGCGCACCCGGCGACGATAACGGGTCAGTGGGCACGGCTGAGTTGGCCTGGGCGCTTATTATGGCGCTTTTCAAGCGTGTGGTGCAAGAAGACGCCAACATGAAAAAAGGCCTGTGGCAGACCGTCATGACACCGACACTCTCCGGGCGTTGCTTGGGTTTGGTGGGTGCCGGTAAGCTCGGTCAACAAGTGGCGCGTTACGGGCAAGCCTTCGGCATGGATGTGATCGCATGGAGCCCGAACTTAACTGATGAACGGGCGCAGGCTGCTGGGGTTAAGCGGGTTGATAAGCACGTTTTGTTTCAAAACGCCGATATTATCTGCGTGAACTTGGTGTTGAGTGATAAAACTGAAGGCATTATCGATGCCGCATGTATTGAGGCTATGAAATCGACGGCCTATTTTGTCAACACTTCGCGATCCGGCCTGGTGGACTTGGAGTCGCTTAAAACGGCGCTACAAAATGGCGAAATTGCCGGTGCGGGTTTGGACGTTTTTGAAACTGAGCCGTTGCCGGCCGAAGACCTGTGGCGTCAAGTGCCCAACACATTGTTAACACCGCACTTGGGTTACGCCACAACTGACAACTTCAATGCTTACTTCCCCAATGTTGTTGCAGCCATTGATGCCTTTAAAAAGGGCGAGCCGATTCGAGTGATTCGGTAATGAACCGCATCTTGCCAGTGCCACTCTTAGTCCGGTTTCTGTTGGTCTTGGTGCTGGCAGCGGCGGGGTACTTCTTTTCGGGGTTTTTGGTGCCGGTTTTGGCGGCACTCATTATTGGTTTCGCGAGTTGGCCACTCTACGACCGACTGGTTAAGCAGATGGGTGGTAAGACCATTTTGGCGGCCAGCCTGTCATTGCTTTTGATTTTGACATTACTGGTGATTCCGCTGTCGTTGGCGCTTTATTACGCCATCTCAGAAGCTTCGAACTTTGTCGCTTGGCTGATCATGGCCAACCGAGATGGCGTTTTTGCGCCGAGCTGGGTTCAGGAGTTACCCGTGGTTGGGGCAACCATTGCCAGCTATTGGAACGAGTACTTGGGCCAGCCGCAAGCACTTGGCGATTGGGTGGAGGTTTTTAGCGGCCAACACTTGGGTGACATTTACCGCATGGCTGTGACCGCAACAGGCGATGTGTTTCATATCTTTTTGACCGTACTTTTCATGCTGATGGCTTTGTTCTTTGTCTACAAGGATGGGCATGGGTTGGTTGAGCAACTCGATGTGGTGGGTGAGCGATTGCTGCCCAAGCGGTGGCAGCATTTTTCGCGTGTTGTGCCAGCAACCATCAGCTCAACGGTGACCGGCATGGGACTGATTGCGATTGGTGAGGGCGTGGTGCTGGGTATGGCCTATTGGGTGGTTGGGTTTCCGTCACCGGTTTTGATGGGTGTTATCACCGGTGTCATGGCCATGATCCCAGGTGGTGCGCCTTTGTGCTTTACCTTGGTGTCGATCTACTTGGTTGGTTCGGGCAGCGCCATTGAGGGTGTGGGATTGTTTCTTTGGGGTTCTATCGAGCTCTTCATTGTCGATAAAACTTTGCGTCCAAGGCTGGTTGGCGGTCCTGTCAAGCTGCCGTTTTTGCCAACCTTTTTCGGTTTGATTGGTGGCGTGCAAACCATGGGTTTGGTTGGGTTATTTGTCGGGCCCGTGCTCATGGCGTTGCTGGTTGCCATGTGGCGAGAGTGGCTCTACGGTTTAAAGCTCTCTCGCCCACCTTCTTAGGCGGTTGGAAACGTGCCTGGCAGAAGGATACGCTTGTCAACCGTCTCGATGTCGGTGTGCCCACAAAAGGCCATGGTTAGATCAAGTTCTTTGTGAATGATTTCAAGCGCCTTAGTCACCCCCTCTTGACCCATGGCCCCCAAGCCGTATAGAAAGCTGCGACCAATGTAGCAACCGCGAGCGCCAAGCGCACGGGCCTTTAAAACGTCTTGGCCGCTACGAACACCTCCGTCCATGTGGATTTCAACCCGGTTACTGATCGCATCAACAATGGCGGGTAGCGCATTGATACTGGAATCGGCGCCATCGAGCTGTCGCCCGCCATGGTTGCTCACGATAATGGCATCAGCGCCAGAGTCGGCAGCCAAGCGAGCATCTTCAACGTCCATGATGCCTTTGAGAATGAGCTTGCCACCCCACAGTTTTTTGATCCACTGTACATCGTCCCAATTGAGCTTGGGATCAAATTGCGACGCTGTCCATTCGCTCAACTTACTCATATCGGTCACGCCTTTGACGTGACCAACAATGTTACCGAACTGACGGCGCTTGGTGCCCAGCATACCCATGGCCCAACGCGGTTTGCTCGCGATATTGATCATGTTAGCTAGGGTTAGCTTGGGCGGTGCACTCAGTCCATTGCGAAGGTCTTTGTGGCGCTGCCCCAAAATTTGAAGGTCTAGCGTTAGAACCAAAGCACTGCAATTGGCCTCTTTGGCCCGTTCAATGAGGCGGGTGATGAAATCACGATCCTTCATCACGTAAAGCTGAAACCAGAATGGATGTTGATCTGTTTCTTGGGCAACATCTTCGATGGAGCAAATGCTCATGGTCGATAGTGTAAACGGCACATCAAACGCTTTGGCGGCGCGTGCTGCCAAGATTTCACCGTCAGCGTGTTGCATGCCGGTTAGACCCGTGGGTGCGATGGCCACTGGCATCGACACGGGCTGGCCGATCATGGTGGAGCGCGTTGAACGGTTTTCCATGTCGATCAAGATTCGCTGGCGTAACTTGATTTTTTGGAAATCTGATTCATTGGCTCGGTACGTGGACTCCGTCCACGCACCAGAGTCAGCGTAGTCATAAAACATTCTAGGCACACGACGTTTTGCTAGGATTCGAAGATCCTCGATCGTGGTGATAATGCCCATACTAGCGTCCTTTGGTTAGAGGCTAAGCCGACGTTTGCGGAACCGCTTCGCGTCGGCGGTCAAGCAGTTGCCAGAGCACAACAGCACCCAGTATGCCAAATCCAATGAAGTCTGTCAGGCCGCCTGGCTTAATCAAAGACAAGGCGCCGATCACCAGAAGGACACGCTGTACCACATTCGCATGGCTCAGAAGCCAACCGAATAAGCCACCTGCCAACGCAATCACGCCGATTGAAGCCGTGACAATTGGCCAAACCGCGTGATACCAAGACTGATCGTCGTCCAATATAAACAGCAACGCGGGTTCGTAAACAAACATGAAGGGTACGATGTAGGCCGGTGCACCAGCGCGAACGGCGGCCAGTCCTGCCGTCCACATATTGGCGCCAGCAATACCGGCGGCCGCAAAGACTGACAATGCCACTGGCGGGGTGATGGCAGAGAGAATGGCAAAGTAGAGCGCAAACAAGTGAGCCGCTGGCGCTACGATGCCCATTTTGATCAAGGCGGGTACTAATAGGGCTACCATCACAATATAGGCTGGTGTGGTGGGCATACCCATGCCCAAGATGATGCCGGCGACGGCCGTGACCAGTAGCGCCAAGAAGACGTGGTTGTTGGCTAATTCAATCACGATTTGAGTAAAGACAATACCCAAACCTGTGATGGTGATTGAGCCAATCACCAGCCCCGCGCAGGCACAGGCCATGGCGACCGATAAAGCACCCTTCGCACCTTCCTCGAGGGCTTGGATAGGGGTGTACCAGGTGAGTTCTTTGCGAGTTGCTTTGCGCAGCATGGCTACGGGCAGACAAAACAAGGCGGCCACCAAGGCGCACATTGGTGCCGAATAACCCAAAACCAAACCGATCAAGATTACAAACATTGGAATGAATAACTGACCCCTGAGCAGCATGACCTGCCACATTTTGGGTAGTTCTTCCTCGGGGATACCCGCTAAGCGGTAGCGCTTGGCTTCAAAGTGCACCGCGAAGAAAACGGAGATGTAGTAAAGCATGGCGGGCACGATGGCCCATATGGTGATTTGCAAATAAGGGACGGCCAAGAATTCGGCCATCACGAAGGCAACAGCACCCATGACCGGTGGCATGATCTGCCCGCCCGTAGAGGCCACAGCTTCCACGGCCGCCGCGAACTCGGGTCTAAAGCCAGTGCGCTTCATCAGCGGAATGGTGATCGGGCCCGTGACCATGACGTTGGCCACAGCACTGCCTGAAACCGTGCCAAACATGGTTGAACTGATGATGGCCACCTTGCCCGGGCCGCCGGCACTTTTGCCGGTCAATGACATTGAGAAGTCCATGAACAGGCGGCCTGTACCGCTCTTTTCCATGAAGGCACCAAAGATCACAAACAGCATCACGTAGGCCGCAGATACGCCCAACGTTGAACCAAAAATGCCCTCAGTTGAAAGATAAAGTTGTTCGAGCAACACAACCCAAGTGACATTGGTGAAAAAGGCGGCATAGCCGACAAACACCATCGCTGTGATGGGCAATGCCCAGCCGATAATGCGACGGGTGGCTTCGAGCACAATTAAAATCGTGACCACACCCCAAAACATATCGCTTGGCGTTAAGTCATCGATGTAAATGAAACGATTGATAAATGCTTCGTAGGTGAAAAAGATGTGTAGTACGCCGCCGAGCCCACCCACCAGTAATAGCATGTCAAATGAGCGCCACCAAGTTGAGGTGCCTTTGCGGCTGGGAAAGATTAAAAACACCAAGACCAAGGCAAATATCAGGTGAGTGCCCCGGAAAATGACCGCCTCGGGCGGTCCGAACCCCGCCACGTACATGTGGTAGAGCGACATAGTCACCGCGATCGTGGTGATGATTAGTTTCATTAGCGGCGATTTAGGGGCGATCGCAATTTTCTCGTCCGAGACGACTTCACTCATTTGATTATCCTGGTATGGATGGGGCGTCTTCTGACGCCCCAATGGCCATTACATTGCACCAACTTCTTTGTAGTACTTGGCTGCGCCTGGGTGCAGAGGCACACCCATTTCAGTGGCCATAACTTGTGGTGTCAGGTTAGCCATACTCTTGCTAACAGAGGCCATCGTATCGATATTTTCAGCCATGATTTTGACCATTTTGTAAACGGTATCTGCCGGCAAGTCGCAAGACACAATCACGTGCGTAAAGTAACCAATCGCTGCCACATCTTTGTCTTGGCCAGGATACGTTCCGGCCTTGATGGTTAGTTTGTTGTAGGCAGGGTTCATCGCTTGCATGCCTTTCATGGTGGCATCGTCGACGGGTACCAACGCAATGCCGCGGGCATTTGCCAGATCCATCACAGATGAGGCTGGTGCGACGGTGCCCAAGGTGAAGACATCGGCGTGGCCGTCTTTCATCATTGAAACTGCGTCGGTGTAGCCAGCTTGAAAGTTGGCTTTATCGAGATCTTTGTAGGTCATGCCGTTGAGTTTCAGAATGGCGGATGTGAGTGCTTCACCCGTATTGCCTTTGGGCTGGGTCACCAAGCGTTTGCCTTTGAGATCCTTAAAAGAGGTCACGCCAGAATCTTTGGTGGCAACCACTTGAAAGAACTGAGGGTACAAGTTAGCCAATTGGCAGACCTTAGTGGTCTTGTTCTTAAATGGGGCTTTGCCAAGCTGGCCGTCAACCGCGCTGCTTGAGTTGGACATGCCGATTTGGGCCTTGCCTTCATCGACGCCGCGCACGTTAGCCAAACCCGCGCCGGGAGTGGCGGTGATGTTCAGGCCTGGCATCTCCTTTTCCCACATGCCCTTAAGTGCACCGCCTAGAGGCACCCAAACGCCGCCTTGCGGGCCGGTCATAAAGGTGTATTGCTGTGCGCTTGCTGGGGCAGCTGCGAGTGCAGCTGTGATTGCCAAAGCGCTAAGGCTTAATTTTGCGATTTTTTTCATGACGTCTCCATAGGTTTATACGTGTCGACAACCAATGACTCTTAATCATCGATGCGCCATTCTATGGCTCCGCGACACAAATGAAAACCTAGGGTTAGTAGCAGGTAAAGCTCAGCCTAAAGGCGGCTTTACCTGCTGTTAATCAACGTATTTTTCAGTCTGTGGTGAGAACATGGCGAATAAGACAAATAAAAATTAGCTTTACTGGCGTTAGGTTGTGTCGGATTTGCTAAGTGGTGATTTGTTTGGGCTTTACCATCGCGCGTTACAGCAGTTTATGGCGCACTTTTGCTGATAGCCATTCACTGACGGCGACGGTCGCAAAAATGGCAATCAGCAGCATGAACACTTTGGGCCAAGCCAAGGTGTTTAATGCTGATTCAAGCTTCATGCCCACACCGCCGGCACCCACCAACCCCAAAACAGTCGACTCGCGAATGTTGATGTCCCAGCGAAACACCGTGATGCCTGCCAAGGCAGGCGAGACTTGCGGCACGATGCCCCAGGCCATGATTTGAGGCGAGCTAGCCCCAGTGGCGGTAATCGCTTGCACTTGGCGCTCATCGATCTCCTCGATGGCTTCATAGAGCAACTTGCCAATGAAACCGATTGATCGCAGCGCGATAGCAAAAACCCCTGCTAAGGGTCCGGGACCAACAATCGTGACCAACAGCAATGCCCAAATCAGAGAATTAATCGATCGTGACGCCACGATCACAAACAACGCAACGGGGCGGATAAAGAAAACGCTTGGGGTTGTGTTGCGGGCAGCGAGAAACGCCACCGGAACCGCAATAACCACACCGATTAACGTACCAAGCGTGGCCATGTTGACGGTTTCCCACAACGGCCAGAGCAACTCGCGGGTGTAAGCCCAGTCGGGTGGCAGCATGCGTGAGCCAATGTCAATGGCTTGTGTTGGCGCGTCGTAAACAAACGCCCAAATGGTTTCGTTGGTCATGACTTGGAAGCACCAAACCACCAACATTATTCCGGCAAGCCAACTTAAAAAATGACGCCAAGTACTTGCGCTGTTCCGAAGCTGCCAGTTCGGTGTGGATTTTTTGTGCGTGATGGCTTTCATTTGATGTGTCGCCTAATGATGCCAGACAGATATTCCGCCACAAAAACAATGACAATAATAATCAAGATAATGGCAGCTGCTGAGTTGTACTCGTAGCGGTCCATGGCTGTGTTTAAGGTCGCACCAACACCACCAGCGCCGACAATACCGATCACTGCTGACTCACGAAAGTTAATGTCGAGTCTGTAAATAGACAGTCCAACGAGTCGTGGTTTGACTTGTGATAAGACGGCAAAGTCCAATCGCTGCAAAAAAGTAGCCCCCGATGCTTTGAGCGCTTCGAGTTGACTGGCTTGAATTTCTTCCATGTCCTCGGCAAGCAATTTCGCCATGAAGCCAATGGTGGCAAACGTCAAGGTTAAAAAGCCAGCAAAAGGCCCAAAACCAAACATGGCCACCAGCAGAATCGCCACAATGATTTCGTTCAAGGTCCGAGACACGGCAATAAAGGCTCGACAAATCAAGTAAAAAAATTGGTTTGATAGGTTGCGTGCCGCACCAACGGCGACGGGTATCGATAGCAAAACGCCGGCTGCTGTTGAGGTCACGGTCATCGTCAGGCTTTCGATAAACCCAGTCAGAATGTCAGGCCCGCGCGAAACAAAGTCCGGTGCTAAAAAACCGCTGACAAATCGCAGCCCTCGCTCGCCGCCTTGCATGATGCGAACCCAATTGATATCCAGTGAGCCGACACCCACCAAGAGGTAGAGCAATGTGCCCGTGATTAGTGCCCACCGAAACAGTGCGCTTTTGATGAAAGGTTGGCGTTGCCACTGAATTAAAGGTTGTTGCGCGGACATGGGCAACCCTATTGGAATAAGTGAACGGGATCGGCAACCGTGTCGCTGTCTGAGTACGTTTCTGTGCTTGAACTCGCGGCCTCTTGCACTTTGCGTGTGAGTGCTGTCCAGTCTTCTTCGCCGTAGATTCGGCTTAGGACCGTTTGATCAACCGACTGCGCTTGCCCGTCAAATACGATTTCGCCAGCGCGTAAGCCAACAATTCTTGGCAGATACTCGGTTGCCAACACCACATCGTGAATGTTGATAATGGCAGCCAAACCCCGTTCACGACAAAGGTCAATGATTAAACGCATGATCTGGCGTGAGGTTTTGGGGTCAAGGCTTGCGGTCGGTTCGTCAACCAACAATAAGGTTGGTGATTGCATCAATGCCCTGGCAATCCCAACCCGCTGACGCTGCCCGCCAGACAACTCATCGGCACGTTTATTTTGCATACCACTTAAGCCCACGCGCTCAAGCAATTCAAAGGCGCGTGCGATGTCAGCCTGATTAAAGCGTCTAAACCAACTGGCCCAAAAGCCCGTGTAACCGAGTCGCCCGGAGAGCAAGTTCTCCATAACGGTCAGGCGCTCGACCAAGGCAAACTCTTGAAAAATCATGCCAATTTCTCGTCGCGCCAAGCGTAATTGATGCTGTCCCATCGCAAGAATGTTTTTTCCGCTCAGCGTAATCGAACCGCCACTGGGCTCAATTAACCGATTGACACATCGAATCAAGGAAGATTTACCTGCACCCGAAGGACCGATCAAACCAATGACCTCACCCGTTTGTACAGTTAGGCTAACGCTTTTGAGAGCCCGATCACCGGTGGGATATTTCTTGTCTAAAGATTCTATGATCAGCAAAGCGTGTTCCTTGACTCGATGGTATTGCTGTATGCGATAGCGATTACTTGCAGTTGTAAGACACGCCCATGGCTTTGTCGATATCACGCACGACCTGCCAGTAGTCTTTGTAGTTAATGGGCATGAATTTTTCTTGTGGTGGCTGACCCTTACTGAATTCCTTTTGTAGGTTGGTGCCTTCCCAGTTGAAGGTGAAAAAGGCGTCTTTGACCTTGGCAGCGAGCGCTGGCTTTAAGTTATAGACATAGCCGTAACCAGTTGTGGGGAAGGTCTGTGATTTGTAAATCACTTCAAGCGCTTCTGTTTTAACGACGTCTCTGGCAATCATCCGTGCTTTCACCGAGTTGGCAATCGCAGCCGCTGGGTAGTCTTTGTTGGCCACACCTAGGATGGAGTTGTCGTGCTTGCCTGAGAACACGGTTTCGTAGTCTTTACCCGCTTGAAGTTTGAACTGGTCTTTGAGCAAAGCTGAAGGCGCTTTAAAACCTGAGTTTGATGTCTCTGAAGTAAAAGCCAGTTTCTTGCCCTTGATGTCTTCGATCTTGGCAATGCCGCTTCCGGGATAGGTGATGATTTCCATCTCGTAGCCGTAGAGATCGTCTTGTGAGGCCATCATGGTGAAAGGTACAAAACCCACGCAGTTCACAGCCAAGGGGTTTGAGCCGGTGTTAAAGCCGGCCACATGCAAACGCCCGGCGCGCATGGCTTCCAACTGAGCAGCGTTGCTTTGAACGGGGAAGAACTGGACTTTCTTGCCGGTGGTGGTGCTTAAGTGATTGATAAACTCATCCCACACTTTGGCATACACCGCGGGGTCTTCAACGGGTGTGTAAGCGAACACCAAAACAGGTGGATCAATCCATTCGGCTGGGTTGGTTGGCGCATCGGCGACCAAATCACCATTGGCATCGGTAAATCGGGGGTCCATTGCAGACACTGAGAAAGAAGCCGCCAAGGCAGCCACACTGGCTAGCAAAGTATTGAGTTTCATAACAAACTCCAAAAAGATTGGTCAGGAAGATGGTTAAAGTTTCGAAATCATGCCGCCCAAATGTGACAGTGTTATGAAAGTTAGGTTACGTTTTAGAGGGGGGGGTGGGCTAAGCAGGTGACTAAATAGGGGCGTCGCGGGCAGCCGTGAGACAATGCCAGTAGCACATACGCCACAAAAAAAGAAAAATAATCGCCCCAAGTGATACCATTTAGAGCAGACTTTGAAAAAATCGCCAGCAAAAAAAAATGTGGTTATCGGTGCCAAGTTCGCCAATGCGATTTTTTGGGTGGCGAGTGTGCTGACGCTCAGCGGAGCGCAACGCCTAGGCCGTCTTTTTGGCGCACTGATTAATCGTTTGCCAGGCAGCTACAAGCGGCGTGCTGGAGTAAACCTATCCTTGGCTTTCCCTGGCAAGAGTGACAAGTACTTGCGCCCGAGCCTTGTTCACGCGGCGAGCTTGTTCCTTGAAATGCCGTATTGGCATTCGAGTCGCCACAGCGCCCGGCACATAAAAGCGCAATCTGACGGTTATGACTGGTCTGAAATTGATGCGCTTTTGGCGCATGGCAAAGGCCTGATTCTGATTTCCCCTCATGTCGGTAACTTTGAGTTGCTGGGACCTGTTTTTGCGCAACGCCATCCTTCGACAGTTATGTTTCGGGCCCCAAAAATGCGTTGGTTGCGTGAATGGATCAAGGTGTTGCGCACTAGGGCGCAATTGCGTTTGGTACCAGCCGATATGCAAGGTGTGCGGGCGCTGGCCAAGACCCTGAAAGCGGGCGAAACAGTTGGAATACTCCCCGATCAAGTGCCAATTAAAGGCGAAGGCGTGTGGGCGTCGTTTTTCGGGCAACAGGCCTACACCACGACGCTGGTGCAACGGTTGCAGAAAATCACTGGTTCACCGGTCGTGGTGTTATGCGCCTACCGCTTGGAGCAGGCGCAAGGTTTTGAGATCAAGCATTGGGTGGTCGACTTGCCTTGGTCAGCTGACCCTGCAGCGGCTGCGACGCAAATGAATAACGCGCTTGAGAAAGCCATTAGGTACGCGCCTACACAGTACCTCTGGGGCTATGACCGATTTCGCGAACCCAAGCCTCGCCCCAATAGTCGGCGGGGCTAGTCTGGTTGAGACAGCGTTTCAAAGTCCTGGGCATAACCCAACAGCTTTGACTGCAGTTCACTGCGCTGAGTCTGAGTCATTTGATTGAGTAAGTTCGCAGTGAGGCTAGCCAGGGCCGTTTGCCTGTCTTCGCGTTGAGATTGCAACTCGGCGATCCGGTAACGACTCAAGCTTTGAAAGTAGTCATGTAAAGCCACGGCCGCTTGTTGGGCTGAGCCACTTTCTTTTGCTTGTGCGAGAAGGGTGAGCAAAGCCTCTTGCCGGGCGATGCGCTCTTGCCCCCAGAGTTGCGAGTTGTTGGGTTGGCTTAAGAGCCATTTATCCAGCGTTTGCATTTGTTCGCGCGTTAAGTCACCCAGCCAGCGTTCGTACTGTTTGATAAACCGATTGCGGCGCTCAGTCTCCATTTTTTTGGGGGAGAGCTGATTCTCAAGGGCGTAGTCACGATTGCCGTCGTCAAAGCGCTCGCGCAGCCGGTTTTTTTGTGCAGGGCTTAAGGTCAAAACGAGGGCGGCGAGGCGAACCGCTGACTCTTGGCCTAGCACCAACAAGGCCGCCTGAAGTCGGTCCTGCTTTTGAAGGATGTTCTCGACTGTCAGTGTTCGTTTGACCGATAGATCCTCGGCCCATAAACGCAACATAGCCGCGTAGTCTGGCAGCGCCTCTTGACGGTGCCACGATTGAAGCGTCGATAACTCTTGCGCCAAGATTTCTTCTTGGCGATCGCTCAGGTCAAGATAGCTGTCCATCTGGTACTGAAGCAGTGAGGGCGCATTGTTGTACCCAAACTGAATTGAGCTACACGCGCTGACGCTCACAATACCCAATATCAGTGCCAAACGTTGCCAAACGCGCATCAATCGCTCCCGTTTAAAGCGGGACTTGATTAGGCTTTCGGTCGAGGTGAGGCGATTGCTGAGGAGGTCCAAAATGGAGTGACCGCCAACAAAACGCTCACCATGGAAAATGCAAATCCCAACCGATAGGTGCCACTCAAGTCATAGAGTAGGCCTGAAGTGTAAGCGCCTAAGGCTGCTCCAATCGACATACACGCATAAACTGTGCCGTAAATGGTGGTTTGGGCTTTGCCGGGGAAGGCGCGCGCTGAAATGGTTGACACAATAGGACCGCGGGCGCCTTGCGCAATGCCAAACAGCAGCACAAACAAAGCCAACGCCCACTGCGATGGGAAGTACGACAAAACAAACAGCAAAATAATGCCCAAGAAGGTACAAACAAAGCTGGCCGTGACGGTTGGTCGGGCGCCAAATTTATCGGCTAAAAATCCAGCCGTGCTAACCCCGATGACAGACAGCATGCCAGCCATGCCAAAGGCCGTTGCGGCTTGCAATGGGGTGAAACCGGACTCCACCAAAAAGACGATGGTTTGCACCAAAATGATGTAAATCGCAAAAGCGGTGAAGAAAAAAACCTGTGCTAGCGCCCAAAATGCCCGGGTTTTCATGGCTTGTCGCAAGGGCTCAAGGCTTAACTGGGCTTTGCCGACCGGTAAAACAGGCGCATTGGGGTCTTGGCGACCGGCCTTGATCCGCTTCCACGGCAAAACCAGCACAATGGGAAGAAAGCTAAGCAGTACGGCGCCCAACACGAAATAAGCAGTCCGCCAGCCTTGCCAATCGATAAGGTACTGCGCAAAGGGCACGACTAAGAGGCTTCCGGCACCAAACCCAGCATAGGCGATGCCAATGGCGGTGCTGGTATTGCCGCGAAACCATCGGCTAATGAGGCTCGTCGAGGGCACCATGCCAAGTGCTGAAATCCCGATACCACCGGCCAAGCCAATAAAGAAATGGAATTGCCACAATTCGTTTAAGTGACCCGCGGTGACATAAGCAGTCCCCATGATTAGGATGCCGGTGGTGTAAACCACTCGCGGCCCCCAACGATCAAAGAGCACGCCTATGAACGGGGCTGAAAGACCGTTTGCCAGCATGTAGATCGAATAAACGCTCGAGATACCCGAACGGCTCCAGCCGAACTCTGCCTCAAGTGGCAACAGAAAAGCGACATAGGTATCCGCAATACCCCGACCCGCCATGTTGAATGCAAAGCAGATAAACAGAACGAGCAAGGCCAATTGACCGTCGGATAGGGTTTGTTTAGTGGGTGGCATTTTTACAGCATTGGTGTCGGTCTGATCAAGTCAAACGATCCTTAATCGATAACGTTATCACATGCGCGCGCTTGTTCGCGTCTGCATTAAGCCCGTTTTAATCTTTTCCTCCTGTCGGGTGGGGTTAGCGCTAGAGGATGCGTCCTTGCCGAAACAAACGGATCATCATGCCGATCAAGACGAGTAGTAAGCCAAGGCCCGTGAGTGGCGCTGAAATCTCAACCGGCTGACGATTGTCAAACTGAATGCTCGCGTCAATGGCCTCGTAGATGGCTCGCCAATCCTCAGCAGTGGCGCCAAGGTGGGACTGCCCGATCGTGGTTTGGGCGATTGCAGTTAGCAACGACTCGTCCAGACGCACACGTTGTGAAACCCCTTCGGCTTTGACGACAGCGCCTTGGTTTGTGCCAATGCCCACGGTGTGAATCCTGACACCGAATTGGGCGGCAAGCCCTGCCATGGCCATGGCACTTGGTCCGACATTGGATTCCCCATCTGAGATCAAGACCATGGCCACCGCCCGATTTGAGCCTGGGTGCGCTGTTTTTTCAGGGTCAGGTTGCCAGTCGGGCGTGCCGGTGATGGCATCGCGATTGATGCTGGCATTCATGATTTGCTGCACATCAATGCCCGCACTCGGTAGCAGCTCAGACAAGCCAATCAGCAGACCACTGCCCAAAGCCGATCCGGTTTGCAAAGAGATGCCATCAATGGCCGCTTTTAGTGCCTCTCGGTCAGTGGTGGGTGTTTGTACAAGCGTGGCTGTGGCGGCGGTCGTCACCAAGCCAACCCGCAGGTTTGCGGGTTGCTGGTCAAGCAATTCGTTGATGGTGATTTTGGCGGCATCAAACCGGCTAGGCGCCACATCGTCGGCGCGCATGCTGCCAGATATGTCAAGCACGACCATCAGTCGATCAGCACGCGAGGGTGTACTGACTTGAATTTGTGGTCGAGCAATGGCCGAGATCAATAAGACCAGACCAGTGATCACCAGGATGCCGCTTGAGAAACCCCAAAACTCAAAAGCGTGGCGCTGACGCATCAGGCGATAGGCCAGCAAGCCCATCGGTATCAGTAACAATAGCAATAACAGGATCGGCCAAATAAAAACCAGGCTGGCCTCCTGCCACCAGAGTGGTCCACGCCAGCCGTCAAACATGAGCCGGTCCTACGCTGGTTTGCCGCAAAAAGCGCTGCCGTTGACCGATAAATTGCAACAAGTCCTCATGGGCGGCGCTGTCGGTGCTTAGCTCAAGGCAATCCACACCGGCGCGCGCGAGCGTGCGTAGCAGGGCGTTTTCATGGTCTTGGGTTTGTTGCGTAAAGCGACGCCTAAAGCCGGGATCACTGCTGTCGATAAAGACCTGCTGATTGGTCTCAGCATCGCGTAAGGTCAACATACCCATGTCGGGTAACTGTTGATCCAATGGGTCGACCAAACGTATGGCCACCACATCGTGACGACTGGCCAAAGCAATAAGCGCCTTATCCCAGTCAGGCTCTGTTAAAAAGTCTGAAACGACAAAGACTGTCGCCCGTCGCCCAACGATACGCTGGGCGCCAGTGAGCAAACGCTTTAAGCTTGGTGAGCTTGAAGATTGATTTAAGGGTTGATTTAGAAGCCGATGTAACAAATGCAGTAGGTGGCGCTTGCCAGACCGAGTGGGAATGATGTCGAGATTTTTTTTCGGATCGGCGCGATCGATCACAGCCCCGACACGGTTGCCGCGTCTTTGGAGCAAATGTCCCAAAAGTGCGACGGCTTCGGCCATGATCGTGCGCTTAGAAACACTGCGCGAACCAAAGCCAATCGAGGCTGATAGATCCACCAAAAACCAGGCCGTTAAATCACGGTCTTGTTCGTGCTCGCGCACATAAGGGGTTTGCATGCGTGCTGTCACATTCCAGTCCATGTGACGCACGTCATCGTGGGGCAAGTACTCGCGCAGGTCCGCGAGCATCATGCCGGCACCCTTGAATAAAGTGCGATAGTCGCCCTGCATCAAGCCATCAAGTCGCTTGGCGCTTGTCCAGGCCATGCGAGCCAACAGCGCCTGAGCGTTGATAGGCGTTTGCGTGGGTGTTTTGCCCCCTGAGTCGCTAGACTGTTTTGACTTAAGGAATTTGAACATGGCTATGCAACGGCTTGTCAGGCGCGGGGACTGCTTTGAGGATTTCCTCAATCACGGTGTCGGCACTGACATTGTCAGACAAAGCTTCGTAAGAAAGCATGATCCGGTGGCGTAAAACATCGGGCACGATGTCGATTAAATCTTCTGGGGTTGTGTAAGCCCGCCCGCGTAAAAAAGCCAGCGCCCGCGCGCCTTGAACCAAACTGATCGTGGCCCTTGGGCTGGCGCCAAACGTCACGTAGTCCGATAGGGAGGCCAGGCCAACGCTTTGCGGCGCGCGGGAGGCGTTCACCAAGTTGACCGCGTATTGCACGATGGCAGAGTCAACAAAGCCACGGTCGCACTGGGTCTGCAAATGGGACAGTTCATCGGTGGTTGCACGAGTGGCCACTTCAATAGCCTGACCGATGGCGCGTTGAACGATCACAAACTCTTCCTCGGGTTTTGGGTAGCCGACCAGCACTTTCATCATGAAGCGGTCCACTTGAGCCTCGGGCAGCGGATAGGTGCCTTCGCTTTCAATCGGGTTTTGCGTGGCCATGACCAAAAAAGGCGCAGGCAAGCGGTGGGTGTGACCCGCGATGGTGACTTGACGCTCTTGCATCACCTCAAGCAATGCGCTTTGTACTTTTGCCGGAGCACGGTTGATTTCATCGGCCAGCAAAAGGTTGGTAAAAACCGGCCCAAGTTCGGTGCTGAACGCACCTGTTTTTTGGTTGTAGATGCGTGTCCCAATCAGATCAGCCGGCAACAGATCGGGCGTGAATTGAATGCGTTTGAAGCCGCCTTGGACCACGCGTGCCAACGTGTTGACGGTGAGGGTTTTGGCAAGACCTGGCACGCCTTCGATCAACAGATGGCCTCGGGCTAGCATGGCGATCAGGATGCGTTCAAGAAAAGCGTCTTGACCGACAACGATTTTTTTAACCTCGTATAGAACGCTTTCCATGGTGGCCGCGGCAACTTTCACATCATCGGGGGATTGTTGACCTTGCCAGTGTTGATCTTGACTCATGGGTTCGTACGCTCCAATTAGAAGGGCGGAATGCCGGCCGTGCTGGCCGCACTTTCCATGGTGATGGCGAATCCGACACCCGCAAACATGCCGCTAGGCGATGGATTCAAAATAGCGGTAACCACGCCCACCACCTCACCGTCTTGGTTTAACAGCGGCCCGCCGGAGCTGCCGGGATTAACCGCGGCGTCAAACTGAATGAGACCTGTCAACGGGGCGAGCCCGGGCAGCGGAAAACTGCGGTTCAGTCCTGAGACCACACCCGCTGACACGGACGGCCCCAAGCCAAACGGAAAACCAACCGCCACCACCAAATCCCCAGGCTGGACTTCACCGCCAGCCGCCAGCGTCGCAGGTTGTAGGTCGTCAGGTATTTGAGCGGGTTGTAAAACGGCCAGGTCACGTTCGGGCTGTACCGATAACACGGCCGCCGGAGACACTAAGCCATCGGCGAAGGTAACCACGATTCGGTTAGAGCCAGCAATCACATGGTAATTGGTCAAGATCGCGCCATCTTCTTTGATGACAAAGCCAGCGCCTTTGCCTTTTTGGCTGATGAGGTTGCCCGGTGGCGGTTCGCCGTCTAGTGTGTGTATGCTCACCACCGATGGCCATGCCGCTGCGGCTACTTGGGCGGCACGCGCGGGAAGTGATTTGGTTGCCAAGGTCTCTAACACAATTGCTTCCACTTTTGCCTGGGTCATGGCCGGGGCGGCTGGTGTTGTGGGTGTTAGTTGCCAGACGGTGGCTGCACCCAATAAAACGCCAAGTCCAAGCAGGGAAAAGGGTCGTTTGATGAATTTTAGAAGTGACGCTCGTGATTGGCCAACAGACTCATTTGATGTCTGTTCATTTTGCGCTTCAGGCGCGGTTTTTTCCGAACCCGCCAGCCCAGTTGAATCACGGGTCTGGACAGATCGGCTGTACAGCGTGGCGCGTTTCATGGAATGACCTCAAGACGGCAGGCAATGATACAGTGAGATCATCTTAACGCCGAGCCTTCACTTATGCACTTTATTTGGCCTCACGCGCTATGGGGTTTTCTACTGGTGCCGCTTTTGGTGACGGGTTACCTCTGGCTGCTTAAGCGACCGCGCAAACAAGCATTTGGTTATTCGACCCTGCTATTGGTTAACCGAGCCTTAAATGCCAGTCAGGTTTGGCGCCGACATGTGCCGCCTGCGTTGATGCTGCTCGCGGTCATGGCAGGGGTGGTTGGCTTGGCTCGGCCAAGCGCCGATTTGGTGCTGCCGGCTGACTACCGTACGCTGGTTGTTGCGGTTGATGTTTCCTTGAGTATGTTGGCTGAAGATGTGCCGCCGAGTCGGATGCAAGCGGCCCAATCAACGGTTAAGACTTTCATCAACGACTTGCCCAAAGACATTCGGGTGGGACTGGTGACCTTTGCTGGCACGGCTCAAATCGCTCAGCGCGTGACCGATGATCGTGCGGAACTCTTGGCTGCGGTCGACCGTTTTCGGTTGCAGCGAGCCACCGCCACCGGTAGTGGGCTTTTACTCGCCATGGCGGTTTTGCGTCCAGAGCTGGAGCTTGACATTGAACCTTTGATTTACGGCTTTAATCCTTCGCAGCGGGGGCAACGTGCGTCTGAGCCGTCGTTGTTCGATCTCAAGCCGGTGGCACCTGGCTCATACCAACCGGGCGCCATTGTTTTGATTTCTGATGGTCGTCGCACCACGGGTCCTGACCCGATCGCCGCGGCACAACTGGCTGCACAGTTGGGCATACGCGTGTTTACGGTCGCCTTTGGTACCCCCGATGGATTCATTCCGGGCTTTGATGGCCGTGCTTTTTATGCCGCCGTTGATGAACGCACTTTGCAAGCCATGGCATTATTAACAGAGGGTGAGTTTTTCAAAGCAGAGAATGCTGAGCAAATGGCGAGTATCTATGAGCGACTTTCCACGCAATTTGCGCTAGAACGCTCGCGCACCGAAGTCTCGGCTTTGTTTGCCGCAGCCAGTGCCTTATTGGTGTTGTTCGCGGCGATGTTGTCGGTGTATTGGTTTCGGCGGCGTGACAACTGATAACTCTCTTCGCAAGGCCAACCATGCACCGAGTAAGATGCCGGCAAAAGCAATCATTGAGACGTAAGACAAAGTCGACAAGCCAGTAAGTCCTTGACCCACTGAACAACCCATGGCCAATGCGCCACCCACGCCCATAAAAATGCCGCCCGCGATGTAGCGCGGCATTGGGGTGTGTTGTTCAAAGCCAATCAGGCGAAACTGACCGCCCAAATGCGCAGCGATGAATGAGCCAATGATGACACCGAGCACCACCACAATGCCAAAGTTCAAATCCATGCCTGTGGCAATCATGCTGTATTGAATGGTTGCGCCGACAGGGCCCACGAATGTTAGTGAGGTTAATGGCGTGGGTTCAAAATCATCAAAGCCAAGCCAACCGGTGGCTAGCCAACCGGCCACCACCAGTGTGCCGATGACCAAACCGCCGAAAATGTCTTTGCGTTGCTTAAGAAATTGTTTGTCGCTGAAAACAAAGAAAAGCAGCGAACCGCAAAAGGCGACCACAAAGCCCCAGCGCAAGTATTCGCCGTCGATGCTCGCCGAGCCGAATGTGGCAGAGGTGGCTTGCGCAATGTCGGCGCGTATGGGGCTAAGCACACCCGTCAGGGTAATAAAAGCACTGATGCCGATGCAAAGAAGCACCACCAGTGACCTTAAGTTGCCTTGCCCAAAAAGAACCAACGTGCGTGCGCCGCAGCCCCGCGCCATGATCATGCCATAGCCGAACATAATGCCGCCGAGAGGGATTAACAGCCAAGACAGCCCTGTGGTGACGTAAATCGATTCCGATAGGTCAATGAGGCCCAAGCCTGAGACCACTTGCGTGCCGACCATCGCCACCACCATGGCCAGCATGAATGATCGCATCTTATGGCCATTGCCTTGCGTCATTTGATGACGTAGCGCACTGTTCAGGCAAAACCCAGTGAATTGAGCAACGCCGCCGTAAATGAGTCCGATGGCTAATGCGGCTGATAGAACCCATTCATTGATAGACATTTTATTTGATTTGGTTGTGTTCGATTGTTTTTATTGATATACGTTACGACGCATAAGCAGCATAAATCAAATAACATTTAGCTATATTCAAATATTGAGGTTGCCAATGATAGATCTTTACTACTGGCCGACGCCAAACGGGCACAAAGTTACTTTGTTTTTGCATGAGGCCAACATCGAGTACCAAATGAATCCCGTGAACATCGCAGCGGGTGAGCAATTTGCGCCAGACTTTTTAAAAATTGCCCCAAACAACCGGATCCCAGCCATTGTTGACCGTGCCCCGGTTGATGCCGGTGCGCCGTTAAGTGTTTTTGAGTCGGGCGCCATCTTGTTGTATCTGGCTGACAAAACCAAACAGTTCGTGCCTCAGGCACCGCGCGAACGGGTGAAGTGCTTGGAGTGGTTGTTTTGGCAGATGGGTGGTTTGGGTCCCATGGCTGGGCAAAACCATCACTTTGTGCAATACGCCCCTGAGCGCATCACCTACGCCATGGATCGGTACGTGAACGAAACCGCGCGGCTGTATGGCGTGCTAAATAAACAGCTATTAGACGGCAGGCAATACATCGTGGGTGACCAGTACACCATTTCGGACATGGCCATCTATCCGTGGATCGTGCCGCATACACGCCAGCAACAGGTGCTATCTGACTTTCCGGCGCTCGCAACATGGTTTGAGCGAGTGGCGGCAAGGCCGGCGACTCAAGCGGCCTATGCCGTGGGTCAGGTTGTGTCCTCACAGCCTACTGTTAATGAGGCTTCCAAGGCCATACTTTTTGGGCAAAATGCGCGTACTGTTCAATAAAAAGATCAGGAGACTGAGTGATGTCGATTCGAGTGGTGGCGTTTGACGCTTACGGGACATTGTTTGATGTGTATTCAGTGGCAGCACTTTTAGAGCGTCATTATCCCGGTCAGGGTGCGACGTTGGCTGCTGTGTGGCGCGACAAGCAAATGGAATACACCCGCCTTATCAGTTTGTCTGATCCTTTTACGCCAACGGGTAGTCGTTTTTATCAATCGTTCTGGGATATCACTCAGCTGGCGTTGCGCTATGCATTGGCCAAACAGGGTTTGGTCAATGAAGAAGCAATTGAGCGTGCGCTGATGGATGCGTACAAGCATCTACAAGCTTTCGCTGAAAATAAAGCGGTCTTGAGCGAACTGAAAGCGTTGGGCATAAGCACTGCGATCTTGTCCAATGGCAGCCCTGAGATGCTCAACAGCGCCGTGTCGCATGCCGGATTGGCGCCTTGGATTGATCGGGTTCTGTCTGTTGATGGTTTGCGGCAATACAAAACCATGCCAGCAACGTACGCCATGGTGACCAAAGCATTCTCGGTTGAGCCTGAAGCGGTCTTGTTTGTATCAGGCAACGGTTGGGACATCATGGGCGCCAACTGGTTTGGATTTGAGACCTGCTGGGTTAATCGAGCTGGTTTACCGGTGGAGACGCTCGGGCCACTACCGCATTATCAGGGTTCAGATTTAACGGCTGTTTTAGCGGCGATCCGTCGGCATTAATCACACGCGCTCGACATCAAGTGTGGTCACCCGTGTGAGTTCGCGTTTGTACACGACATCATCGTAGGGTCTGGCGCGGTGCATGGTCATGCGGTTGTCCCAGATCACCAAGTCGCCTTGGGTCCATTCATGAAAGTGAACAAACTCGCGCTGTATGCAATGCTCCATCAGGTCTCTTAGCAGCAGTCGACCCTCGGGTACGGGCCACTCCATGATCCGGCTGGCGTGTGAGGCCAGGTAAAGAGAATGACGAGGGGTCTCAGTGAAGCGGCGCACCAAAGGATGAACGGCGCCAGGCAGGCGAGCGGCTTCTTCGGTTGAGAAATCAAAACCCATGATGTGGCGCGAGTAAACGATGGAATGGTGGGCGTGTAAGCCGTCGATGGTTTCTTTGGTTTGATTATCAAGCTGTTCGTAAGCCGTTCGCATGTCAGCAAACTGCGTATCGGCGCGTACTGGCGGAATGGTGCGCGCGTAAAGCATTGAATAGCGGCCAGCGGGGTCCTCGAACGAAGCGTCGGTGTGCCAAATGCGGTTGCTGATACCGTTAATACGGCGTCTGTCCTCAGCATCCAAAATTTGCCCATTACCACCCACGTTTGAGATGTCGGTCAATGCCTCGTCGCCGTAGCGGTTTTTGGCGAGGACCGCCGATGAGGTCTTTCGGTGCAACTCACCATCCAAGCGCTTGGCAAAAGCGATCTGTTCTTGGCCGGACAGCGATTGGCCCTTAAAGACCAAAACGCCATATTGGGCCATGCCCGCACGGATGGTGGCCAGTCGTGCTGGATCATCGACGGTTCGCAGGTCAACGTGGCTGGCTTGTGCCATGAAAGTGGGGTGCAAAGGCGTGAAAGAAATCGCTTCTTGCGCGGTTGCCAATTCGGTGGTGGTCGCTGACATCGGTCTCCCCTTTGGTTCGTGCTGGGGTGAGTGGCTATTTTTTTAAACTCATTCGATCAAACACCCCATCTTTGTCGATGAACCTATGTTTTAGCGCACCGGCGATGTGAACGACAACCAGAATCGACAAAACAATCGCCAACCATCCGTGAATCGTAAACAGTAATTTGGATAAAGTGCGACTTTCAGGAATGAATGGCATGCCGGGTAACGACCAGCCACCTGCGATGGAAAGCGCCGGAAAGGCGGTTACGCCAGCCCAGCCCAATAGTGTGATGGCAAATAGCAAGATGTA
Source organism: uncultured Burkholderiaceae bacterium (assembly GCA_963926245.1). Taxonomy (GTDB): domain Bacteria; phylum Pseudomonadota; class Gammaproteobacteria; order Burkholderiales; family Burkholderiaceae_B; genus Algicoccus. Next base: position 151,755 of record CAWUWI010000022.1, read on the forward strand.
CATCAAGTGGTGCGTGCTGTGCGCCAGTCGACGGATCAACACAGGCATTTGCGGTGGGTAGCTTGGAGGCGTGATGGTTAAACGAAACACCAGTCGAACGACCATCAACCACAAAACCAGAAAGCCAACGGTTTTGTGTGAGGCGTAAAGTGTCCCAGTCAGTGCGCCCCAAAGGCCGGCTTCACCGCGGTCAGCCATCCAAAAGCCGATGGGCAGCATCATCAAAACCATGATGGCGATCACCCAATGTAAAAGTCGCCATATCAAGGGGTATTTTGCAGTTGCCATCCTAGCCTCCGGCTGTGTCGCGGTTTATGCGATCAGGTAAACAGTATTGATCTGTCCATGTGCCATTAAAACCAACTCGACCGATAAAAGGCAAGCGAAGCGCCGGACAATTAAAGTCCAGCCCCATGGCTGCACCAAATAGGTTGAGCTCGATACCCTCTTGGGTGCTGAGGATGAGACCAAAAAATCCACCGAGCGACAGCTGGATGCCGCGACCAGAGGGTGGTGTGGTGATGAGGTGTTGCCAAGGTTGATAGTCCTTGCCAATGGCGGTCGGTGGCAAGTCGAGATTCAGCTCAGGCACTTCGCGGCCGATGTGAGCCATAAAAGTGTTGCTGTTTGGGCCTGGGTAGCTTTTGTATGTCTGCGCATAAGGGTAGGTGGCGATGGCGCTCTCGATGTCATCAATCATGGCTTGTGCCTTGGGGCCAAGGTGCGCCACCAACACTGCTGGAGGGGCGCCATACCAAAGCGAATCGGCGCCGGCGTGGTTGCGTCGCACGACATTGGTGCGTCCCCAGCCGATGACTTCAAAGCGTGTGTACTCGATTTGGCCAGCGCGTTTGTAAATTAACCAGGGGTGAATCGCAACGTAACCGCGCCAGCCATAGGTGGGCGCGCCTAGCACTTGAACAATAGCCGTGTCACGGTAAATCACGGGATCAGGCACGATGTCAGTGGCGTCTCGGGGCAACTGATGCCAGCCCAAAGCACTGGCCTGCGCAATGCGATCACCATCTTGCAGCCATTTGGCCAAAGCCGAAAAGGCAATAATGACAACAATCAGAAGCAAGGCGCGCGCGAGCAGTCTCATAGGGAGTAGCGGTCCGCCATCACATAAGCGTAACGATCATCAAGCTCTTGGGCGTTGGCCAAGCTCACACCGAGGTCTCGCACCCTGCCGTCGTGCAAGCCGTAAACCCAGCCGTGCACGGTCAATGCTTGACCGCGAGCCCAAGCCTGCTGAACGCTATCGGTTTGGCACACATGCACCACCTGTTCAATGACATTGAGCTCACACAGTTGATCAAACCGATCCTGCTCGTGGGTAATTTTGCTCAAGAACTCAGCGTGCTTGTGTTCGACATCGCGAATATGCCCGACCCATTGATCGATAAGACCCAGAGAGGTGTTGTTGAGCGCCGCGCGCACGCCCGCACAGCCGTAGTGACCCACGACCAGGATGTGTTTGACTTTGAGGTGAGCGATGGCAAATTCAATCACCGACAAAACGTTCAGGTCGTCTGGCACCACGACATTGGCGATGTTTCGATGCACAAACACCTCACCGGGCGCCAGCCCCGTGATTTGATTGGCGGGTACGCGAGCATCTGAGCAGCCAATCCAAAGGTATTCTGGTGTTTGGGTGTCGGCCAAGCGTTCAAAGAAGTCGTGGTCGTGAGCCGTCATGGCCTCAACCCACTGTTCGTTTTGTTCAAAAAGTCGGTTTAAGCGATAGGGGTTTTTGCTATTAATCATGGGTCTATGAATGGGTAGTCGTCAGCCGCTTACGAAAAGCGGGCACCAGACGGCCTTTGTGAAATAACGGTGGCGGTCACCATGAGTGCCATGGTGCAAATGGCGGCTGGAAATAACGCTGTGGTGAAAGAATACTGTTCGAGGGCTAAGAGTACAAATACGTTACGCAAGACAATCAAACTAAAAAACAGTAGCGATTCGGTTTGCGGCTGATAATAAGCCTTACGAATTGTTGGGCCGAAACCCAGAATGTCGACAGCGGTCACCAAGAGCACAGCCCACAAAGGGTTATCAGTGACATACCAGAGCGGCAACGCGCCCAGTGCCAAGCCTAAGAACAGCCAGTCAGTGGGTGTGATGCGAATCTCGCCGCGCTTGATGTATGCAATGATTGCAATCAAAAAGGCCATCAAGGCGGCGAGCCCCACTGGCCAAGCGCCCACGCCAGCGCCTGCCGTGAGTTGCGCCAAAAAAACAATCATCGTGGTTAATCCCCAGATCGACCAAGACAACACGTGGGGGCGGACCTTGCCCTTAAGGGCCGACCAGATATAAGGAAAAAATGAAATTGAACTAATGAATATCGCAATCGTGGCAAAAGTGACTTTATCTGACATGGTCTTACCAGTATAAGGGCATGCTAAGCAATCTAATCAACGGCCTGCGGCTTATCGATTGAGGTGATGCGGTAGAGGCGGCAAATCTTATCTTGAGGCTCGACAACCCCTTCCTTGGTCCAGCGACTGACTTCGCGGCTGACAGTTTCAAGTTTCAAATCTGACATGGCCCCCATGTCTTCCCGTGAAAACAGGGTGGTGAGTGCGGGGTCTTCGATGTTTATTTGGGTCATGTCTATCAATGTATTACAAACCCAACCCAAAGCTACGGTTGGCTCGGGATGAGCCAAGACTAACCGTCACAAGGATGGGACGGGGTGGACAGGGTTTTTTGATAGAACGCGGCATCTAACCAACGCCCGAATTTAAAGCCGGCTTGTTTGATGGTGCCAGCGTGCTGAAATCCAAGTTTTTTGTGCAGATTGATACTCACCGCATTGGCCGCATCGATACAACCCACCATGACATGAAATTGACGCTGTTGCGCTTGTTTGATGAGATCTTCCATCAAAAAGTGGCCTAGACCTTGGCCACGGCAGGTTTGATCGATGTAGACCGAGTGCTCGACGGTGTACTTGTAGGCGGGTTGGGGCCTAAAGGGGCCAAAGGTGGCAAACCCCAACAGTCGATCGGTTGCATCATAGGCCGCGCGTACGGGTAAGCCTCGGCTGAAATTTTGATTAAGCCAAGTGGTGACGGTTTCTATGCTTCGGGGTTCGTAGTCGTATAAGGCGGTTGAGTTGACGATGGCCTCATTCAAAATAGACTGAATGGCCAGGCCATCGCGCTTAGCAATGCAGTCAACAATATTCACGGTCAACATGGGAAGGCTGCGTCACGAAAGGTCAGGCAGCGGCAACAATCGCGCACCGAGGTGACCTGTTTTGACGTAAATCGTGGCGCCCTCGGCTTTGGTATAAGGCGCGTGTTGGCTGTAGCGAGGACTGCGCAGCCAACTGCCGGCGGGGTAGCTGCCGTGATCGTCATGGAACACACCATCCAGCACCAAAATCTCTTCACCGCCCGGATGCACGTGAGGGTTAAAAACGGTGTGCGGTGCCCAACGCACCAAGGCTGTCGATACCCCATCGAACTCGTGCATTGGCATCACTGATAACCCTGACACCATGCCGGGATGCCAGGTGTTGGTCAGGGTATTAACGCGGACAGGCTGCTCATCGCCCGCGCCAAACTGCCAGAGTTTGACAAACAAGGTGCAACCCGTCTCGCTAAAAGGCGCATGGTCGGTTTGTGGTGGGTTACGAAGATAAGTGCCAGCCGGATAATGGCCGTGTTCGTCGCTGAATGTGCCTTCAAGGACCAGTATTTCTTCACCACCCCCGTGTGTGTGTCGCTCGAATGTTGAGCCCGGCTCATAGCGCACAATGGAAGTGGCGCGTGCGATTTCATCGCCCACTCGGTCAAGCATTTTGCGCGTAACTTGGGGGTTAGGCGAAGCGATAAAAGGCATTTCGGCGGTGTGTTGCACCACTTTCAATGAAAAATCGGCATTGATAGAAGCCATGATAGATCCGGTGTTTGGGGCCGTGATTAGATGGACTGTTGGCGTGTGGCATAGACCTCAACGCCCACGCCTTGGCAATCGTCATAGACATCGGGCTTTTCGGTTGAAACTCTCACTGCCATGACCAACGGGTGTTGCAACATCCGTTTGATGATCTCGTCGCAAAGCGTTTCTTGCAATTGGATATGGCCTTGAGAAATAGTCTCAACGATGGTGTTACGCACGAAATCGTAATCAACAACCTCTGCTAACTCGTCGGCTTTGGGTGTGGTTTTTTCCAGTGAAACGTAAAGGTCGACGTTGATGATGACGCGTTGTGGGGCGAGCTTTTCAAAGTCATGAACGCCGATGTTCATGTTGATTTCGATATTACGCAAAAAAACGCGTCGAAGACTGCTCATCGGAATGCCCAAAAAATTTGCTGACTGCATGTGTTGGCCTTTGATTCAAAAAAGAAGCCGTCTGGGGTTGTTAGGTTAAAAACATGACATCGCGTTCAGACGGTTTAAGGTGTTGTCCACCATCGACATAAAGCGTGGTGCCGGTCACCGCGTGGGCTTGGGCTAAATAGACCACCGCAGCCCCAATATCTGCCGGCGTTGACGATTGTCCCAATGGTGTTTTTTGATGTGCTTGCGAGAACCCATCAGTTGTTTGATCGCCTGAAACCATGGTGATACCGGGCCCCAAACCAACCACTCGAACGTGTGGTGCAAGGGCCTGTGCCAATAAGCGAGTGGCCTCAAGCAGCGCGGCCTTAGATAGGGTGTAGGACAGGAAATCGGGATTGGGATTGATTAACTTTTGATCGAGTAAGTTGATGGCTACGGCGGGCTTTAAATAAGGCAACTGGCTTTTGGCGCGCAACTGATAGAGATCTCGTGTCAACGCAATGGCGGCAGCGGCGTTCACGGCCATGTGTTTTTGAAGCGTGTGATAAGAAAACGTTGTCGCGTCGTCGTAAGCAAAGAGAGAGGCGTTATTGATCAAGCAGCTCGGCTCGCCTAGCAATTGTGTGCATTCGGTAATCAGCGTGTTGACCACGGCTTCTTCAGCCAAGTCACCAGCGATCAAGCAGGTACGCCGCCCAAGTGCCATCACCTCAGCAGCGGTGCTTTCAGCCGCACTTTTAGAGGTGCTGTAGTGAATGGCCACATCCCAGCCGGCGCGCGCCAAATTTAAAGCAATTTGCCGGCCGAGCCGTTTGGCGCCACCGGTAACCAGTGCAACATGGGGCAACGTTAATTTTGACAAAAAAGAGAGCTCCGCATAGCGATGGGTGGTGCCACCGATCATCAAGACTGGATAGTAACTCGCACTGAGTCATTGGCGCTAATTTTGGAAGCTAGCGAGCCAATAACGCCCCGGTGTTTTTACTAAGGTATTTTTCTGAGGTTTCGGACAGCACATCACGCCACATTCGGTAAGGTTGGTCGAACATTAGCGTTGAAAAATGCTTGTCGCGCATAAGCATCTGCACGAAACGCAGGATACCCTCATCGTCATAGATGGCTTCGCTATAAAAAATCTTTTTGCCTAGCGCAGATTCACCGAGTACTGCCGAGGCTGCCGCTAAGCCTAAATTGTTGATCCTAGCCGTGGCTGGACCTGGCACCACGACGATCACCTTTTCCCAAATGGAAGGTGTCACTTTTTCTTCAATGGCCTTAAGCGCAGCCATCATCGCGTTGATTGTCGATTGACCGATCTCGTTGGTGACAGCCATGACTTCGGGCTCGACGCTAGAAAGGGTTAAGGCAATATCCTGAGAAGTCACCCTTTGTTGCGCAATTGCTCCGCGAGTGGCCTGTTGTAGTTTCGAGATAATAGCCGTCGCACCTTGTTGTGCTGCAGCGCTGGCTTGAATTTCTGGAATAAGCGACGTTAGCGCTACCAGCGATTTCGAGAAGCGATCTGCATCACTCCAAGTTAGCGTCGTGTTAGGGTTGGTCAATTCATTCATTAGACCTTGGTACGCGAGAACCGCGTGCAAGGCAGCCTTGATCTCGTAGTGCCCAGGACTAAAGGCATACTGAGTTCTTTGCGTCTGCTCAATCGCAATGACACTATCGTAGTTGATAATCACGATGAGTGGCAGTTGGGCTAGTACAGAGGGGTTTTGAGCACGGTAAAGGGTGATGAAACCCGTGTTCAGATCTGCCAGTTTGTTGCTAACTGTCGCGGGTGCGGTGCTGTTCGTTTGAGCCCAAGACGGCACCTGCACAAAAGTCAATAATAAGGCGGTGATGCAAACCGTAAAACACTTTTGAAGAGTCAGCATGCCGGTGCTCATATTTGTGGTGAAGACACTACCATGCTAGCACCTGTGTGATTTATTTTGCTTGGACCTGCGCTGATTTAACAACAGCCGCCCAACGGCCTTGCTCAGCACTCGCGTAGTCCTTGAGTGCTTGAGGTGTGCCTGTGCTGATAACCATGCCTTAGCCTTGGACTCACTCTTTGAAAACATCAGACTGCGCACCTTTGGTAGCTGCCGTATTAAAGCGTGCCACCAGCTCGGCAGCGGCAGCGGTGGCCGTGGCAAACATCATGCGATTTGGCCGCCCATCAGGTCATTAAGCGCCAAGCTCGCGCTCTTGTAGGGGATGTATAGGATGTCGGTGCCACTGAGGTTCTTAAACAACTCGCCGGACAAGTGGGCCGAGGTAAGCTAGTCCTGAAAGGCGCAAGTGAGTTTGTTAAGATCGTTTGCCGGGATCGGCTTTGGCAGCATCAAGCAGGTCTTGTACCTTTCGGTAGGGGCAATTAGCGCGAACCAATAACACTTTAGGTGAGCGGCCGATTAGCACCACTGGGTCAAAGGCGGCGTTTGTGTCATAAGGCAAGGTTGCCTGAAGGCTGGGATTGACCGCGTGGCTGAAGGTTGCCGTGAGCAATGTGTGCTCATCGGGGACGCTTTTGGCGACGCTGTCTGAACCAATCGTGGTGCCACCGCCGGGTCTATTGTTAACGATGATACGACCACCAAATTCTTCAACCATGGCGACTGCAAGCGTGCGTGATATGACATCGGTGCCGCTGCCAGCTGAAAAAGGCACCACGATGCGGATGGGTTGGTCTTTGAAGTCGACGGGTTACACGGTTGCCTGAAGTGCCAAGGCTGCGCTGATACAACAACATCAGGCAACACCTGCTTAATTCCACCGAGCGTAACCTGTGGATCTCGCCTTTAGCGACTGAAGTCCCGATCTAGTACCACTGCCGCACAGCACTGATAAAGCGGTTGACGCCCTCGTTGACGCTGGCGGCATCAAGTGCGCCATAAGACAGTCGTTGGTAGTTGCCGCTAGATTGGTCGGTTAAGCCAAAGGCGAAGCCTGGAATAGTGACCACTTTGTGCTCGCGCGCCATGTGATGCGTAAAGTCCATTGGTGAATGAGCCGCCGCTAAGGGTGGCAAGCGCATCAAAACATAAAAGGCGCCAGCCGTACGGGGAAACGACACCAAGTCACCTAGCGTGTCTAAGGCGCGATGGACATCGTGGCGCACAGCAGAAAGCGCTTGGATTTTGGGTTCGATCCAGCTTTTTCCCAGCTTAAGGGCTTCGATTGCAAGCAGTTGCGAAACCACGGGTGGGCAAATCAAGTTGGTGTCTTGCACTTTACTCATGGCCTGGGCAAGTGAGGCCGGAAACACCACGTAGCCCACTCGCCAGCTGGCCATACCGTAGTTTTTTGAAAGCGAAAAAAAAGATAGCGTGTGCTGGCCAGCACCGGCAATCGAGGCCGGTGAAAAGTGCGTTTCACCTTCGTAGGTGAAAGACTCATAGGCCTCGTCACTGAAGTGATAGAGGCCTTTATTGGCACACAAGAGGTTGACGGCGGTTAAGTCCGCCTCGCTATAAACAGCGCCACTGGGGTTATTGGGTGACACGGTTATGATAGCCCTGGTTTTTGGCGTGATGGCTGCTGCCAAGGCAGCAACGTCTAATTGCCAGTCTGAGCGTGTTGGCACCAAAACCGGCACGCAGCCGCACAAACGAATGGCCATTTCTTGATTGAAATAGAACGGTGTGGGCAATATGAACTCATCGCCTGGGTCGCTGACAGCCAGTACGGCATTCAAAAAGGCCATGTTACTGCCTGCTGTCACCATCACCTTCGAATCACGATCGACTTTGATTTGATTGTCGTGAAGTAGCTTGTTTTCAATCATGTCAATCAGCGCACTAAGCCCCATCACGGACTGGTATTTATTGAGCGCGTTGTCTTGCATCAACTCAGGTAGAGCGGCAACCGCCTCTTTGGGTGGGCCGTAGTTGACCACCCCTTGGCCTAGCGAAATCGTGCCGGGATGTTCGCGAACCAAAGCCGCGATAGTGGGGATAATGGGCGCATCGACTGCCGCCGCCCGCTGTGAACCAATTGGCATTTCAAAGTTACCCAACAAAGTCAACCAATCTTTAGTTTACACAGGGCTTGGGAAGCAATCAGTCGGCGCCGACCCCGTTGCAAGCTTTTGCAGGGGAAAGGGTGCTTGCATTGCATAGACTGATAATGAGTTATCGTAAGCTTCAAATAAAGTTGCTTGACTCTCTCCGTTGCCACACAACTTCACTTTCTCAAGGACCAAAATGAAACGTTTTCTAACCGCTGTCGCTGTCACCTTAGTGCTTGCTGGCCCGGTTGCTGCCGAGCAGTCTTTAACGATCAGTCATGGGCCTGTACCCACCCCAACTTATATCGACCTCGGTGCGCCAGGTGATTCAGTGGGCGATCAGCGTATTTGGCAATTTGATGGTCAAACAGACGATCAACAAAACGTGGTCATGGACTGGTCGATGACCACGACGGGTCAAAGCAGTGCGACATCAGGTATGGAAAGACGTGTGACCCTGGGTGTGTTTTCAATTGGCCAAGACGTAAAAAATACGATTCTGATTCAAGGTGTAGGGATTTACCCAATGGCCGGTTCGACGCTTAAGAGCGACTCTGTGCTGCAGAGAGCGGTGATTGGTGGCACAGGCAAATACGCTGGCGCCATTGGCACCGTCACCTCGACACATCTGCCAGACAACACATGGCAGCACGCTTTTAGCCTGAAATAAGCCCGCTGATGATTGTTACACCCGTCTGGTTTTGTCAGATGTTTTGGTTATCTCATCAATTAAAAAAACGCCACTTTTGAGCATAAATGAAAATCAATTGCACGCATTCAGTAACACTGATAGGCCTAGTCGTCTCACTATTAGCGGGGCCTGTTTTGGCGCAAAAGCCACCTTTGACGTTGGTGGCCTATAAGGTGATTAATGCGCCTCAAGTGGTTGATGTGGCCCCCCAAGGCCCTTCGATTGGCGATATGTACCTGCGCAATGAAAAACTGAGCCTGACGCCGGACGGCCCAGCCGTTGGCGAATATTTTTCACAGGCGATTATTGTTTATTTGGATGAATCGGCGCAACGCTCTTCTCGTTCTTACAATGCCAAAATGGTGCTGCCCGAGGGCTCAATCTACATACATGATTTTATCCAAAGTGACCATGGTCGTCCGGTGGATACCGGTCATAAGCATCAAGGTGCGATTTTGGGTGGGACAGGTCAATACGCGGGCATACGCGGCAGCTACGAAATCGAACTTACATCTGGGAAAATGGCAAAAATCACGTATAACTTTTGGCTTGGACAGTGATCAGCCAACT
>CAWUWI010000023.1:0-71168 GCA_963926245.1 uncultured Burkholderiaceae bacterium
CAAACGGACGCTGGTAAATGGTGCCATCGGGATTACGGTCAAATGGCATGCCAAAGTGCTCAAGCTCGTACACAGCGTTGGGCGCCTCACGACACATAAACTCAATAGCGTCTTGGTCACCAAGCCAGTCCGATCCTTTGACCGTATCGTACATGTGCCAATACCAGTGGTCTTCACTCATATTACCGAGCGATGCACCAATACCGCCTTGTGCCGCAACAGTGTGTGAGCGTGTTGGAAATACTTTAGATAGAACAGCCACTGACAAACCGGCGTTAGCCAGTTGCAGGGAACAACGCATACCGGATCCGCCGGCACCCACGACCACCACATCAAACTGACGACGAGGTAATGATTTCATATCAGCAACCACGGTTTAAGCTCCCCAGAGAATGACGACAAAATAAATAACCGAACCAACCAACCATAAAACAGTTAGCACCTGCAAGCCCAGTCGGATACCCGTAGGCTTTACATAATCCATCCAAATGTCTCGTACACCAATGTAGGCGTGCCACCCAAGCGAGAAAAACGCCAGTGTGGCTAACAACTGACCCAGCGGAAACCCACCAACGTTAAAGGTAAAAACACCGCGCCAAGCTTCGTAAGTGAAACCAGGCATCATCAAGATGCCAACAAACAACACAACGGTGTAGATTGCAAGAATCACAGCAGTCACCCGCTGGATCATGAAATCACCAATACCGTAGTGCGCACCAACCACAAGACGCTTGGCTCCAATTCTTTCAGGTGATCCCATGATCAAAATGCTCCAAAAAGTTTGAGACCAAAGACTAGCGTCAAGGCAAGGCTGACGCCAAACACAACACCAGCGCTTTTCTTGGCGGAGTGCTTATCGAGACCATGGTGCAAATCAAGTGCAAGATAGCGAATGCCTGCGCAGAAATGATGCAGAAAACCCCAGAGCAATACCAAAAGAACCAATTTGGTGATTATCATTCCGGTCACTACGCCCAAAGCCGCAAAACCCTGCTCTGATGTAAAGCTCCTGGCGAACAAAGGCAGTATGACTGTTGGTAACGCCAAGAAAAGTAGCGCTCCGCTGATTCGGTGGAGAATCGACAATATGCCAGCCAATGGCAAACGGTAATTGATAAGTTGCCACACGTTGATATTGCGAAATTGTGGGCGCCGCTTTGCAGCACGATCAGACATAAAGGCCTCTACTGGTAGTCAAAATTAATTTGTTCAAATGAGTTTATTGCATTAATCACTGCGGATATTTTCGCTTTTTCGCGGTCTCTGCTCAAATCAAGAAGATAACGTTCTAAATCAAAGCGTTGCGATAAAAATACTGATCAGTCAGATAATGACCGTTGCGTAATTCTACCGCACGATCACCGTAAGTATAAGAAACCCTATCGACTCTGAGTAACGGATACCCATTTGTGATGTTCAGCAAGCCAGCCACGTCCTCAGGCGCGGGCACTGCTCGCACCTTTTCATCTGCGCGAACCATGCTTACGTCAAACTTTGACTCAAACAGGCCGTACAAAGGCCCTGGATTTTCCTGCAAAACCGCCATTGACAACCCCTCGAATGAGGCCGCTGGTAGATAGATGTCGTCAATAAGCGTTGGCTTGCCCTCAAAGGACAACAATCGGCGAATATAAATGAGCGCATCCCCAGCCCTGAGGTCGAGCGCCTTGGCTGACTCGGCGCTGGCCCTGACCTTTCGGCACCAGAGAATCTCACTGCTGCCCGGGACTGCTTCACCCTCAATTGGGTTTAAGCGCAAAAACCGAAACCGCACGATGGGCTCATGATGCGTAGCAACAAAAGTGCCTTTACCCTGGCGGCGAATCAAAATATGTTCGGCGGCCAATTCATCAATGGCTTTGCGCACCGTGCCTTGACTGACGTGATAACGCCCAGCCAACTCAAACTCACTCGGAATAGCCTCACCTGGTTTCCACTCGCCTCGCTCAAGCGACTGTAGCAGCAATTGTCGTATTTGCTGATACAGCGGACTAAAGGCCGCAGGCGTGTCGCCTCTCGGGCTAGTATTGTCCAACAGTTCGGTCCCAGATTGACCCATCAATAAGTGCCTAAGACGAATAAAATGAATATGAAATTGTCCCACAGCCAGCCCAAAAACGCCACAATCTTATGTCTTATATAAGACATAAGACTATTGACTGACAAGTCCCGCATCGTCTAAAATTAGGCTCATTCACTTATCGAGCCTCGGTGATCAAAAGGGCTAAACTGATTTAGCAATATTTTCTTTCAGACGACACTTTTAATACTCTACTCGGAGACCGATATGTCAAAACCTGCAATGCGTGTTGCGGTTACAGGCGCCGCCGGCCAAATTGGTTATGCGTTGCTGTTTAGAATCGCGTCCGGCGAAATGCTGGGCAAAGACCAACCTGTGATCCTTCAACTGCTCGAGATTCCTGATGAAAAAGCGCAAAAAGCGCTCAAAGGCGTCATGATGGAACTAGACGACTGCGCGTTTCCTCTGCTGCAGTCAATGTCAGCCCACAGTGACCCCATGGAAGCTTTTAAAGACGTTGAAGTGGCACTTTTGGTTGGTTCACGTCCACGCGGACCAGGTATGGAGCGCAAAGACCTACTCACAATCAATGCACAAATCTTCACCGTGCAAGGTCAAGCCTTAAATGCTGTTGCCAATCGTAATGTGCGCGTCTTGGTGGTGGGTAACCCAGCCAACACCAATGCCTACATTGCCATGAAATCGGCACCTGATCTGCCGGCAAGCAACTTCACTGCCATGCTTCGCTTAGACCACAACCGTGCCCTGTCGCAGTTGGCGACTAAGCTTGGCCGTCCTGTGGCTGATATTCATAAGCTCGCTGTCTGGGGCAACCACTCGCCCACCATGTACCCTGATTACCGCTTTGCGACTGTCGGCGGTCAAAGCGTGGCCAAAATAATCAATGACGATGTCTGGAATCGTGACACCTTCTTGCCAACCGTCGGCAAACGCGGTGCCGCCATCATCGAAGCGCGTGGCTTGTCTTCAGCGGCATCGGCTGCCAATGCCGCGATTGATCACGTTCGCGACTGGGTCATGGGCACCAATGGCAAGTGGGTCACGATGGGTATCCCCTCAGACGGCACTTACAGCATCCCAGAGGGCATCATGTATGGTGTGCCCGTAACCTGCGAAGCCGGTCAATACCACCGCGTGAAAGATCTTGAAATCGATGCGTTCTCTCGCGAACGCATGGACCTTACGCTCAAAGAATTGCTAGAAGAGCGCGACGGTGTTGCTGACTTACTGAAGTAAATAAAAAAAGGCCTGCCTTGGCAGGCCTTTTTTTACACTTCGCAAGCGTAAGCACCGCTTAATCACCCAATAGCGACACTGACTCCGGAGACCTCAAATGACTTCAATTGCCAGCGCAGGTGCTAAGTTTCGCACTGCCTTAAAAGACGAATCCCCCTTGCAAATTATTGGCGCCATCAACGCCAATCACGCCCTCTTGGCAAAACGCGCAGGCTACAAAGCCATTTATCTCTCAGGCGGCGGCGTTGCAGCCGGATCGCTCGGCTTGCCCGACTTGGGCATCAACACCTTAGATGATGTTCTGACAGACGTGCGACGCATAACCGACGTGTGTGATCTGCCATTGCTTGTCGATATCGACACAGGCTTTGGCCCATCGGCCTTTAACATTGCTCGCACAGTCAAAAGCTTGATCAAGTTTGGTGCGGCGGCCTGCCACATTGAAGACCAAGTCGGCGCCAAACGTTGTGGCCACCGTCCTGGCAAAGAAATTGTTTCGACCGAGGAAATGAGTGACCGCGTGAAAGCGGCGGCTGACGCCAGAACCGATGAAAACTTTTTCATTATCGCGCGCACCGATGCCATCGCCTCACACGGTGTTGACGCCGCTATCGAACGCTCAATTGCCTGCGCTGAAGCAGGCGCCGATGCCATTTTTGCGGAAGCCGCCTACGACCTCCCAACTTACGAAAAATTTGTCAAAGCACTCAACGTCCCTGTTTTGGCAAACATCACCGAGTTTGGCAAAACACCGCTGTTTACCGTCCAAGAGCTGAAATCCGCTGGCGTTGGCATGGTGCTGTATCCGCTTTCTGCCTTCCGTGCCATGAACAAGGCGGCAGAAATGGTGTACGAAACCATTCGCCGTGATGGTCACCAAAAAAATATCGTTGACATGATGCAGACCCGCGACGAGCTTTACGATCGTATTGGGTACCACGTCTACGAGCAACAGCTCGACCAATTATTTGAACAAGGCAAGTCCTGATTTCTGAAGGAGTTTCACATGGCTGTTTCCAAAAAATCCAATGCACCCAAAACCAAAGTCCCTGGTGAACCCGTGGTGCCCAAGCCCAAGAAGTCGGTGGCCCTATCTGGCGTTGTTGCTGGCAACACCGCCCTTTGCACCGTTGGGCGCACTGGCAACGATTTGCACTACCGCGGATACGATATTCTCGACTTCGCCGACGTTTGCGAATTCGAAGAAGTGGCTCACTTACTCATTCATGGCACACTGCCTAACAAGGTTGAGCTCGCGGCTTACAAAGAAAAGCTTCGGGCGTTGCGCGGCTTACCCGCACAAGTACAAGCGTCCATGGAGGCACTACCAGCAGCAAGTCACCCCATGGACGTCATGCGCACAGCCACGTCTGTTCTAGGCTGCGTTCTACCCGAGAAAGACGATCACAATATGCCCGGTGCCAAAGACATCGCCGATCGATTGATGGCCTGCTTAGGATCGGCTCTACTTTATTGGTATCACTACAGCCACAACGGCAGGATCGTTGATGTCCAAACTGACGATGATTCCATCGGCGGGCATTTTCTGCATCTTTTGCACGGTAAACAACCCGACCAGTCATGGGTACGTGCCATGCACACGTCACTAATTTTGTATGCAGAGCACGAGTTCAATGCGTCAACCTTTACCAGCCGCGTCATTGCCGGCACCGGCTCAGACATGTATTCAGCGATCACTGGTGGTATCGGCGCTTTGCGTGGGCCTAAGCACGGTGGCGCTAACGAAGTGGCTTTTGAAGTACAAAAGCGTTACGAGACACCTGACGAGGCAGAAGCCGACATTCGTCGCCGTGTCGAAAATAGAGAAGTCGTGATTGGCTTTGGTCACCCCGTCTACACCATCTCTGATCCTCGGAACGAGGTTATCAAAACGGTGGCCCAACGCCTGTCGAAAAAAGCTGGCAACACCAAAATGTACGATATTGCCGAACGGCTTGAAACTGTGATGTGGGATGCCAAGAAAATGTTTCCGAATTTGGACTGGTTTTCTGCCGTTTCGTATCACATGATGGGTGTGCCGACGTCAATGTTTACGCCATTGTTTGTGATCGCCCGCACCGCGGGTTGGGCGGCCCACGTGATTGAGCAGCGCATTGATAACAAAATCATCCGCCCAACAGCCAACTATACCGGGCCTGAGAACCTGAAGTTCGTGCCGATCGGCCGGCGCAAGTAAACCCGAAACATCATCGCGGGCCCCCCCCGCGATGCGCAATCACCCCGTCGTTTTGATTCGCCCTTTTTTCTGCCGAGACTGCCATGAATACTGCATATCGCAAACCACTGCCCGGAACCAAGCTGGACTTTTTTGATGCCCGCGAGGCCATTGATACGATCCAGCCTGGTGCCTATGACAAGCTGCCATACACGTCTCGAGTACATGCAGAAAACTTGGTTCGTCGTTGCGACCCAGCGATGCTAACCGATGCACTGAAGCAGCTGATTGAACGCAAGCACGATCTTGACTTCCCATGGTTTCCAGCGCGAGTGGTCTGTCACGACATTCTTGGCCAAACAGCCTTGGTTGATTTGGCGGGATTGAGAGATGCGATTGCCGCCAAGGGCGGTGACCCCGCGTTGGTGAATCCAGTGGTGCCAACGCAGCTAATTGTCGACCATTCATTAGCCGTCGAAAGCGGCGGCGATGATCCGCTGGCTTTTGAAAAAAATCGGGCTATTGAAGACCGACGCAACGAAGATCGTTTTCACTTCATCAACTGGACCAAAAAAGCCTTCAAGAATGTTGATGTGATTCCGCCCGGCAACGGCATCATGCACCAGATCAATCTAGAGCGCATGTCACCAGTTATTCATGCGCGTGACGGTGTCGCTTATCCTGACACCTTGGTTGGCACGGACAGTCACACCCCTCACGTGGATGCGCTTGGCGTTATCGCCATCGGCGTGGGCGGCTTAGAAGCCGAGAGCGTGATGCTCGGTCGCGCATCGTGGATGCGCTTACCAGAGATAATCGGTGTGAAGCTCACCGGTCGCTTACAGTCCGGCATCACGGCGACCGACATGGTGTTGGCACTGACTGAGTTTTTGCGTAACCAAAAGGTCGTATCATCTTATCTTGAGTTCTTCGGCGATGGGGCCTCGCACCTCACGCTGGGAGACCGTGCCACCATCTCGAACATGACACCTGAATATGGCGCCACAGCGGCCATGTTTTACATCGACAAACAAACCATCGACTATTTGCGACTGACTGGTCGTGAAGAGCCGCAAATCAAACTGGTTGAAACCTACGCCAAAGAAACCGGGCTCTGGGCCGACAGCATGACCACCGCACAATACGAGCGCGTGATTGAATTTGACTTGTCCACAGTGCACCGAAATATTGCTGGCCCCTCGAACCCTCACAGACGTGTGGCAACCAGTGATTTGGCCGCTAACGGCATCGCTGGAACGCTCGAAAACGAAGTCGGCCTCATGCCTGACGGTGCCGTCATCATTGCCGCTATCACCAGTTGCACCAATACCAGCAATCCGCATAACGTGATTTCAGCGGGTTTGCTTGCTCGCAACGCCAACGCGCGTGGTTTGACCCGAAAGCCTTGGGTCAAAAGTTCGCTGGCACCTGGCTCAAAAACGGTTGAGCTTTACCTTCAAGACGCTAAGTTGCTCTCTGAGCTTGAACAGTTAGGTTTTGGTATTGTGGCCTTTGCTTGCACCACCTGTAATGGCATGAGTGGCGCGCTCGAGCCCAAAATCCAACAAGAAATCATCGATCGTGACTTGTATGCCACGGCTGTCTTATCGGGCAACCGTAACTTTGACGGCCGCATCCACCCCTATGCCAAGCAAGCCTTTTTGGCGTCACCCGCACTGGTTGTGGCCTACGCCATTGCAGGCACGATTCGCTTTGATATTGAAAAAGATGTTCTGGGCTTTGACCCGCAAGGCAACCCCGTCACGCTAAAAGACATCTGGCCAACCGATGCTGAAATCGCCGCTGTTGTGGCCGCTAGCGTCAAGCCAGAGCAGTTCCGTAAAGTGTATGAACCGATGTTTGCCGCTAGTGTCCAAAGTGGCGAGTCTGTGAGCCCACTGTATGCGTGGCGCCCAGAAAGCACTTATATCCGTCGCCCGCCCTACTGGGAAGGCGCTTTGGCAGGACAGCGCACGCTCACGGGTATGCGCCCGTTGGCGGTCCTCGGTGACAACATCACCACCGATCACTTGTCCCCCTCAAACGCCATCATGCTCAACAGCGCGGCTGGCGAGTATTTGGCCAAAATGGGACTGCCCGAAGAAGATTTCAACTCATACGCAACCCACCGTGGCGATCACTTGACCGCACAACGCGCGACCTTTGCCAACCCAAAGTTGCTCAACGAGATGGTGCTCGAAGACGGCAAAGTCAAACAAGGCTCTTTGGCTCGCATTGAACCTGAAGGCCAAGTGACTCGCATGTGGGAAGCAATTGAGACCTATATCAACCGCAAGCAACCACTTATCATCATTGCCGGTGCCGACTACGGCCAAGGCTCATCGCGCGACTGGGCTGCCAAGGGTGTGCGTTTGGCTGGTGTAGAGGCGATCGCCGCCGAAGGGTTTGAACGCATTCACCGCACCAATCTTGTGGGCATGGGCGTACTGCCGCTGGAATTCAAGTCAGGTACTGACCGCAAAACCCTAGCCATTGATGGCACCGAAACCTTTGATGTAATCGGTGCACCCACGCCACGCGCCACGCTGACGCTGGTCATCAATCGCAAGAACGGTGAAAAAGTTGAGGTGCCCGTGACTTGCCGGCTTGATACCGCTGAGGAAGCTTCGATTTACAAGGCCGGTGGGGTTTTACAACGCTTTGCTGAGGATTTCTTGGATTCTGCTGCTGCCGCTTGAGCATTAGATACAAGCCCGAGATGAGCCAACATTACTAACGGAGTCTTTGCCATGACCCACGCCCCCCAGATCAAAGTACCCGCGACCTACATGCGCGGGGGCACCAGTAAGGGTGTTTTCTTTCGCCTTACAGACTTGCCCGAAGCCGCGCAAACACCAGGCGCGGCCAGAGATGCACTTTTGATGCGGGTCATTGGTAGCCCCGACCCTTATGAAAAGCAAATCGACGGCATGGGCGGGGCAACATCAAGCACCAGCAAGACGGTCATCCTGTCAAAAAGTAGCCGTCCTGATCACGACATCGATTATTTATTCGGACAGGTTTCAATCGACAAAGCCTTTGTCGATTGGAGTGGCAACTGTGGCAACTTGTCTGCCGCCGTTGGTCCTTTTGGAATTGCCAACGGCTTGGTCGAGGCTAGTCGAGTCCCACAAAACGGCGTGGCTGTTGTGCGTATCTGGCAGGCCAATATTGGCAAGACCATCATTGCCCATGTGCCAATGACCAATGGACTAGTTCAGGAAACCGGTGACTTTGAGTTGGATGGTGTGACCTTTCCAGCCGCTGAGGTAGCGCTAGAGTTCATGGATCCGGCTGCTGAGGAGGAAGGCGCAGCCGGTGCCCTCTTTCCCACCGGCAATCTGATCGACGACTTAGAAGTCCCCGGCGTGGGCACACTAAAGGCCACCATGATCAACGCCGGTATCCCGACGATTTTTCTAAACGCCGAAGCGATCGGTTACAAAGGCGTTGAATTACAAGGCGACATTAATAGTGATGCCCGTGCATTGGTTATGTTTGAAACTATCAGAGCCCATGGTGCGGTACGGATGGGTTTGATTAAGCACATCGAAGAGGCGACCAAGAGGCAACACACGCCAAAAGTGGCGTTTGTTGCTAAACCTTTGGACTACACCTCATCAAGTGCCAAAGCCATCAAAGCGCAAGACATTAACCTGTTGGTGCGCGCCATGTCGATGGGCAAGCTGCATCACGCCATGATGGGCACAGCGGCCGTGGCCATTGGCACAGCCGCCGCCATCCCCGGCACGCTGGTTAACTTAGCGGCAGGCGGCGGCAAGCTTGAGGCTGTGCGTTTTGGCCACCCTTCAGGCACGCTACGCGTGGGTGCAACCGCCGACCAAGCCAACGGTCAGTGGTCTGTTAAGAAAGTGATGATGAGTCGCAGCGCCCGTGTGTTGATGGAAGGTCAGGTTCGCGTACCTAGCGACACCCTCTAGGTCATCATAGCTACCGCGACACACCAAACGCACCGCTAATTACGAACTGGAGTTGCCATGACGCATGACATTCGCCACGAAACCGACCACCCTCGATTCAGCTTCGCTGTTGATGGGCATCTGTGTGTTCTGGATTACCAGCTCAAAGACGCGGTGATGACCATTACCCACACTGGCGTGCCCACTGCTGTCGGCGGTCAAGGGATTGCAGCCACGCTCACTCAAGTCGCGCTAGACACCGCTCGGCAAAACAAGTGGCGGGTGGTGCCAACTTGCTCATATGCCGCTGTTTATATCAAGCGCCATCCTGAGTACGCGGATCTATTAAATTGAGTAAGAGTCAAAGTCTTATATAAGATATAAGACAGTTGCCTCCGGTTAGTCATAGGCTTAAAATATAACGTAGTAAGCCCTTCCATTTTTTTCTTTCTTCAAAAGGCCAAACCAATGCTAGTAGCCTACCGTGAACACGTTGCCGAGCGCGCTGCGCTTGGAATCCCTCCCCTGCCACTGACCGCCACACAAGTCACAGACTTGATCGAACTGATCAAATCGCCACCGAAGGGCGAAGAAGATTTTCTGGTTGACCTTCTGGTGCACCGAGTGCCAGCTGGCGTCGATGATGCGGCCAAGGTCAAAGCGTCCTATCTAGCAGCCGTTGCACATGGCACAGAAAAATGCCCCGTGATTTCGCGTGAGCGTGCCACTGAGCTCCTGGGCACCATGCTCGGCGGATACAACATCGTCGCGATGGTTGAGTTACTTGACGACGCTATAGTGGGACCCATCGCAGCTGAAGGGCTAAAGAAAACCCTTTTGATGTTTGATGCTTTCCATGACGTCAAAGAAAAAGCTGACAAAGGCAGTGCCAACGCCAAAGGCGTAATGCAGAGCTGGGCTGACGCTGAGTGGTTTACTAGCCGCCCCGAGTTCCCACAAAGTGTGAAGCTTACGGTTTTGAAAGTCACAGGCGAAACCAACACGGATGACTTGTCGCCAGCCCCAGATGCTTGGACACGTCCCGACATTCCTTTGCATGCTTTGGCCATGCTCAAAAACCCCCGTCCCGGTATTGAGCCAGAGGAGGCCGGCAAGATTGGGCCAATCACACTGATCGACGAACTCAAGGCCAAGGGGCACCTAATCGCTTATGTTGGTGACGTTGTGGGCACAGGTTCGTCACGTAAATCAGCCACCAACTCAGTGCTTTGGTTCACCGGCCAAGACATCCCGTTTGTGCCAAACAAACGATTTGGCGGCGTGTGCTTGGGCAGCAAAATTGCACCGATTTTCTACAACACAATGGAAGATGCGGGCGCCCTACCCATCGAGCTTGATGTCTCGCAAATGAACATGGGCGACGTGATTGAACTGCACCCTTACGAAGGCAAAGCCCTTAAAGACGGTAAAGTCATTGCTGAGTTTGAAGTCAAATCAGATGTGCTTTTTGATGAAGTTCGCGCTGGCGGCCGTATCCCTTTGATCGTTGGTCGTGGTCTCACCACCAAGGCGCGCGAAGCCTTGGGCTTACCACCCTCAACGGCTTTCCGTTTGCCACACAACCCCGCGAACAATGGTAAGGGGTTCACGCTGGCACAAAAAATGGTGGGTCGCGCTTGCGGCTTACCAGAAGGCACAGGTGTGCGCCCTGGCGCCTACTGTGAACCACGCATGACCTCTGTGGGTAGCCAAGACACCACTGGCCCCATGACACGTGACGAACTCAAAGACTTGGCTTGCTTGGGCTTCTCGGCTGACTTGGTCATGCAGTCGTTTTGCCACACCGCAGCCTACCCCAAGCCTGTTGATGTCAAAACTCACCACACATTGCCGCACTTCATCAGCACGCGTGGCGGTATTTCCTTGCGTCCCGGCGATGGCGTGATTCACTCTTGGCTTAACCGTATGTTGCTACCTGACACGGTCGGTACCGGTGGCGATTCACATACCCGCTTTCCGATTGGCATCAGCTTTCCTGCCGGCTCGGGATTGGTGGCGTTTGCGGCAGCCACAGGCGTGATGCCTTTGGATATGCCTGAATCGGTGTTGGTGCGTTTTAAGGGAAAAATGCAGCCCGGCGTGACCTTGCGTGATCTGGTCAATGCCATTCCGCTATACGCCATCAAGAACGGCCTTTTAACGGTAGAAAAGCAAGGTAAGAAAAACATCTTTTCTGGTCGCGTGCTGGAAATCGAAGGGTTGCCTGACTTGAAAGTCGAACAAGCCTTCGAGTTGTCAGATGCCTCAGCCGAGCGTTCAGCAGCCGGTTGTACGGTGCACCTGAACAAAGAACCCATCATCGAGTACCTGCAGAGCAACATTGTGATGCTGAAGTGGATGATCGCCAATGGCTACGAAGACGAGCGCAGCATGGCGCGTCGTATCAATGCCATGCAAGCCTGGCTTGACGATCCTAAGCTGCTCAAAGCTGACGCCGATGCGCAGTACACCGCAGTCATCGAAATCGACATGAATGAAATCATTGAACCAATCTTGGCTTGCCCCAACGATCCCGATGATGTCAAAACCCTGTCCGATGTGGCGGGTGCCAAAATCGATGAAGTCTTCATTGGCAGTTGCATGACCAACATTGGTCACTTCCGTGCGGCTTCGAAGTTGCTTGAAGGCAAGCGCGACATTCCTGTCAAACTTTGGGTTGCACCACCCACCAAGATGGACGCCCAACAATTGACTGAAGAAGGCCACTACGGTGTCTTTGGTAGCGCTGGCGCCCGAACAGAAATGCCAGGCTGCTCGCTTTGCATGGGTAACCAAGCACAGGTCCGTGAGGGTGCAACCGTGATGTCAACGAGTACCCGGAACTTCCCCAACCGCTTGGGTAAGAACTCAAATGTTTACTTGGGCTCTGCTGAGCTTGCAGCCATTTGTTCACGCTTGGGACGTATTCCAACACGTGAGGAGTACATGACAGACATGGGCGTCATCAACAGTAACGGCGAAGAAATCTATCAATACCTTAACTTTGATCAGATAGCCGATTACAAAGATGTGGCTGACACGATCGAAACCTAACCGATCGCATTGATGTTCTGACGCACTGTCATTGGGTGCGCATCCAACCCACTGGTTTAAACCCAGTGGGTTTTTTTTGGGTGGCATTTCCACGATTGATTTTGGCTCGAGTAGCTCAGTCAAAAGCTCTACTGTCAAGAAATCGGACGGTTTGAACAAAAGGGCCTTAACCCCAAACACCTCAATTACCTAAATATGAGGCACCACAGTCATGGCTTGGTGATATATGCTAAGGGTATCAACAGAAGGAGTGAAACACCATGAGACACGATCCTTTCAAAGCCTTGAAGTCTTTCAAGGTTGGCCAACAAAAAGGCCAGTTTTACTCTCTGCCTGCGTTGGGAAAAACACTGGGCCTAAATGTCAGCCAATTGCCAGTTTCGATTCGCATCGTGCTGGAGTCAGTTTTACGGCATTGTGATGGCAAAAAAGTCACCGAGCAGCACGTCAAAAATCTGGCGCAATGGCAACCGAATGCCAAACGCGAAGCTGAAATTCCCTTCGTGGTCGCGCGCGTGGTATTACAGGACTTTACGGGTGTGCCGCTGTTGGCTGATTTGGCCGCTATGCGCGAGGTCGCACGCAAGACTGGCAGGTCAGCAAAGTCCATCGAACCCTTGGTCCCCGTTGACTTGGTAGTCGACCATTCGATCATGATCGATTACTTTGGAAAGAAGGATTCTCTGGACCTGAACATGAAGGTCGAGTTTGATCGCAATAAAGAGCGCTATCAGTTTTTAAAGTGGGGCATGCAGGCCTTCAACACATTCAGTGTTGTGCCACCGGGCTTTGGCATCGTGCACCAAGTCAACCTCGAGTACTTTGCGCGAGGTGTCCATCATGACAAAAAATCCAACGTCTACTATCCCGATACCCTGGTAGGCACTGACAGTCATACGACCATGATCAATGGCATCGGCGTGGTTGGTTGGGGGGTTGGGGGAATTGAAGCCGAAGCGGGCATGCTCGGCCAGCCCGTCTATATGTTAACGCCAGACGTGGTGGGGGTCGAACTCAAGGGGCAATTGCGCGGCGGCGTCACCGCCACAGACTTGGTGCTCACCATCACCGAAATGCTGCGCCAAGAAAAAGTGGTCGGCAAGTTTGTCGAATTTTATGGCGAGGGTACGGCCAGCCTGTCGGTGACTGACCGGGCCACCATTGGTAACATGGCCCCAGAGTATGGCGCGACCATGGGATTTTTTCCTATTGATGACAAAACCCTTGACTACTTCCGTGGCACGGGAAGAACCGATGCTGAAATTGACGCCTTTAGCGCCTACTTCAAAGCACAAGGCATGTTTGGCATCCCCAGGGCAGGCGAGATTGCATACACCAAACATCTGGTCATGGATCTGACCACCATCGCTCCCTCTTTGGCTGGGCCCAAGCGCCCCCAGGACCGAATCGAAATCGGTCATGTCCAAAAAACCTTTGACGACTTATTTTCTAAGCCGATCACTGAGAACGGCTTCAACCAACCGAGCGACAAGCTCGATAAGACCTTCACCACGTCTACGGGACGAGCCCTGCGCAATGGCGATATCGTGATTGCCGCCATTACTTCATGTACAAACACGTCAAACCCCAGCGTGATGCTAGCAGCGGGCCTCATGGCCAAGAAAGCGGTGCAAGCCGGGCTTACCGTGCCAGATTATGTGAAAACCTCGCTAGCACCCGGTTCTCGTGTTGTGACTGACTATTTGCGTCGCGCCAAATTACTCCCATACCTAGAAAAATTGGGTTTTGATGTCGCGGCCTATGGTTGTACCACTTGCATCGGCAATTCGGGCGACTTGCCTTTGGACATTGGCGCCACCATTATCGAACAAGACCTGATTTGTGCGGCGGTGCTGTCTGGCAACCGCAATTTTGAAGCGCGTATCCATCCCAACATCAAAGCCAACTTTCTGGCCTCACCCCCTTTGGTGCTTGCCTACGCGTTGGCTGGCACCATGCGCCGAGACTTAATGACAGAGCCAGTCGGTCGCGGCAAGCATGGCGATGTTTGGTTGGGCGATATTTGGCCCACGACCGAAGAGATCAATGCACTCATGGGTTTTGCGCTCGACGGCAAGGTGTTTCGAAGCAACTATGCCAACATAAAGAAGAACCCTGGCAAACTTTGGCAAAATATCAAAGGCGTTTCTGGCGAGCACTACAACTGGCCAGATTCGACTTATATTGCCGAGCCCCCCTTCTTTGAAAACTTCACCACTGAACCTGGCCCAATAGCGCTTATTCAAGGCGCTCGAGTTTTGGGGATCTTTGGGGATTCGGTCACAACCGACCATATTTCGCCAGCTGGCTCAATCAAAGAAACCTCACCCGCTGGTCAGTGGCTTCTCGAACACGGAGTTAAGAGACCTGACTTTAATAGTTACGGCTCTCGGCGCGGCAATCATGAAATCATGATGCGCGGCACTTTTGCCAACGTTCGCATCAAAAACTTAATGATTCCCTTACGACCTGATGGCAGTCGCTTTGAGGGCGGGGACACCTTGATGCAACCATCGGGCGAACAAGTCTCGATTTTCGATGCTGCCATGACTTACCAAAACGCTGGCACCCCTACCGTGGTGTTTGGTGGTGAAGAATATGGCACAGGGTCTTCACGCGACTGGGCTGCCAAAGGGACAATGCTGCTGGGTGTGAAGGCTGTCATTGCCAAGAGTTTCGAGCGTATTCATCGAAGCAATCTGGTTGGTATGGGTGTGTTGCCGCTTCAATTCAAAAGTGATGACACTGTTGAGAGCCTTGGCATCATCGGTACAGAGACGTTCGATATTGAAGGGCTTTCCGGTGCCATCGCACCACAGCAAGACATCACGCTGGTGATTCATCGCGGCAACGGTCAAACCGACCGTGTGCGTGTTTTGTTGCGCATCGACACCCCGATTGAAGTCGATTACTACCGGCACGGAGGCATCTTGCCATTTGTATTGCGAGACCTGCTTAGTTCGTAGCCTCAAAAACCAACAAGCCGGCAAGCAGCCGGCTTGTTGGACTTCTGGCGCTATGCGACCCAGTGAACCAGCAGGCTCGTCACACCAAATAACACCACAAATAGAATCGCTGCCAAGGCCAAGACCCGCGGACCTGCCTGCTTCATTTGAGCAAAACGCGTTTCCATACCCAGCGCCGTCATGGCCATGGTGAGTAAGAAAATGTCAAAAGCCCGCAACATCGCCAAAGGTTCGACAGCAATAACATTGGCAGAGTTCACCAAGGCAAACACCAAAAAGAAAATGGCAAACCAAGGAACAGGCAACGAAGCCTTTGAACCCGTGGCTTGAGTGTCACGGCGCTGTAGCCACAGTCCAATCACCAACAGTAGCGGGACAAGAAGGGCCACACGAGTCATTTTGACAATGGTGGCGACTTCAGTTGTGGCAGGGTCAATATTGCTGGCAGCGGCTACCACTTGTGCGACCTCATGAATACTGCCGCCCAAAAAAATCCCGATTGATTGGCTGTCAAAGCCTAACCAACCCATCCGAAACAAAACTGGATAAAGAAACATTGATATGGTGCCAAAAAGCACCACAGTTGCGACCGCCACGGCACTTTTGTGGGGTGCTGACCGTAAGGTTGATTCAAACGCAAGCACTGCCGCTGCCCCGCAAATAGCACTTCCGGCTGCGGTCAGCATTGAAGTGTCTCGATCCAAGCCTAACCAACGGGTTCCGAGCCAAGTGCCAAGGGCCAGGACGCTCACCGCCACGCCAATCGCAACCACCACGCCAGGCAAACCCACTTCAACGATCTGCTGCACACTGATATTCAAACCGTATAGCGCCACTGCCACGCGCAGTAGCTTGCGGGCCGTAAAGTGAACGCCCACACCCCAATCAGCTGGCATGGTCCCTTTGAAGAAGTTGCCATAGAGCATCCCACAGACAATGCCGATCACCAATGGGCTGATACCAAACGATTTAATGGCGGGGATTTGGGCCAATTGCACCACAGCGAGTGCCAACAACCCAACAAAAAAGACGCCGTTAAATTTATCGCGCCATGCCAGCACGCCAGTAGGTGATTCAGATGTCATTTTTTTTCCTTAAGAGCAGCCAACATCCTAAGGGGATTAACATCATCACTAAAGCTGTTATTGTTGATATATATTATCGGCTATTCTTATATCACATGAGCCCATGACGCCTGAGCAACTCATTACCTTTAGCCATGTCGCTGAGCACTTAAACATCAGCCGCACAGCCACTGCCCTACACTTATCGCAACCTGCGGTCTCGGGGCAGTTGCAAGCATTGCAACTATCCTTTGGTGAAGCACTCTACTACCGCGCGGGAAGAGGCATTGCGCTGACACCGGCTGGACTCAGGCTGTCGGTGGTTGCAACCCAACTACGCGAAAACATGCGCCAAGCAAGAGATCAACGCCATGCGGCACGCACATTGCAGACCGGCCAGTTGCGTATCGGTGCCAGTACCACCCCAGCCAGTTACCTCTTACCAGAGGCCGTGGCTCAGTTCAAAAAGCAGTATCCGGGCATAGGCGTTCAGTTGGTAACGGGCAACACCACCGAGGTGCTAGATCGTTTGGCCGATTTGGATGTTGCTGTCATCGAGGGCGAAGTACCATCGGATAGGATTGCCAACCACCGCGCGATCGAGTGGCAGACCGATGAGGTTGTGGCGGTGTTGCGCCACGACCATCCCCTTGGCATGCGGCCTTTTATCAGCCTGTCAGCACTTGCCGATCAGTCCCTAGTCATGCGAGAGGATGGATCTGGTGTACGACACATGGTGATGAAAGCTTTTGATGCCATCAATATTCACCTAACTGATTATTTAGAACTTGCCGGCGTCGAAGGGGTCAAGCAAGGAGTGCGGGCCGGCCTTGGCGTGGGTTTTGTGTCTCAACTCTCGCTCCAGCACGAAAACAGCGAGTTGGTTGGTGTGTCATTGAAGCCGTCACTCATTCGCACGATTCGGATCCTTTTACCACCACATGAGCGACAATCACGAGGCGCGCAGGCCTTCATCGAACAACTGCTCGCAACAGAGTAAACTAAACATCCATTGAACGACTTACCGCCTCGCGCTTCTTATGGCCAAATCCCCTCGATCTCCTGCTACTCGCCTTCCTCGTGACGCTGCGCGTCTCGTGTTTTTGTGCAAGTCTCTCCACGCCTCCGGCAGCCGGATGGAAGATCAGTACTGGGAGTCACAAATCGAAAATTTGCTCAGCAAGCTTTTAAAAGCGGGCCAAGACACCGCACTTGAAAACGCACTCGAACATTTGTCTGAACACGATCCTGATGCTTTCGAAGTATTGCTGGAACAAACTGAAACCCGCACCGAATCGTTCACCACAATACATGAGGCGCGTGACTACGATGTGTTGTTAATCACTGCACCGTTTGCAGTTTGGACACGTTACCAGCTACCTAAGGGCGTTCTTTCAGAGCGCGAACTGGTGGCGCTGACAGGTGCTTTGCAAGATTGTGTGCTGGCGCCTGATGTGACTTTGGCTGCTGTTGCTCAGCTGATCGGCTTGGATGAAATGCCACGCTCTTTTGTCCAAACCTGGGTTTGGCTGCATAAGCTTGGCCAATCGTCCATGGGCGCCAAAAGTAGCGTCCCCGCGCCCAATGTTGCCATGGAGCTTCCTGGCATGTTGGCCGATGCCAAACATCTCGTGATGGCACTGGCCGTGCCAAAAGGGCAGCCTATTTTTAAATGGCAAAGCGACGAGAAGACCACGCGCGAACAGTGCTTGGCAATGTGGAAAGCTGCTAGCACCCCCGTATTGGGCAATGTCCTAGCTGGTTGTCAGTTTGAAGTGTTGCTGCCTGACGCTTACTACGTCAGTATGCGTGATGCCGATAAACACATCCGACCGATCGCCATTAGGGCCGCGTCACACTGGCTGCAAAACGCGCTCGAAATCCCAGCCTCAGGCATACGTGCAACCATCATTGGCATGGGCGAACAAAAAGCCGATGAATACCGAGTGGGCTACAGCCTCCAAACGCACACTGATGTCATATATGGCACTGTTTGGCCTGTGTTCGGACGCGAAGACACTCCTTCTGAAAATAATTTGATGATTGTCGATACCATCGATGAGATCGCTGCCGTTTTACGAGAGTCGGGCATTCGAGATATCCGGCGCCTACCGGGCATTGTGCCGTCCGAATATTGCGACGACTGCGGTGCCCCGCTGTTTCCCAACCCCTTGGGCGAATTGGTTCATGCCGAGCTTCCAGAGGAAGCCGCGCACGCTCCCGCTCATTTTCACTAATGGCTTGAATGCGCCAGATACACGCCGACCTTTTCTGTCGAGTTATCGACAACCTCGGCGACATCGGTGTGATGTGGCGACTGGCACGACAACTCAGCGCTGAAAAAAAGTGGTCAGTACGCCTATGGGTTGACAACACCAGTGCGCTGGCCCGATTGTTGCCCAACTTAGACATCCAATGCCGTTTGCAAGCGATAGAAGGGGTCTCAATCTACCACTGGTCTGACAATTCATCAGACCCTTTGATGGCCTTTGCGCCGCCGAGCGATGTTGTAGTTGCTGGCTTTTCTTGCGAGCTACCGGACGCTTTCATCACCAAGATGTATCGCCCCAAGCCCCCTATCTGGTTCCAACTCGAATACCTCAGTGCCGAACCATGGGTGAGCGAGTTTCATGGTCATAGGTCACCACGCCAAGATGGTTTGGCGCCCATTTTCTTTTTCCCAGGTTTTGATTCAGGTACGGGTGGCCTATTGCGTGAGGCAGAACTGATCGCACGACGTGACATATGGCAGTCAGACTTGGACCGCCAACTTAAATGGTTACGTGCTGTGGGTGTCTCTTTGACTGCTGAAGAGAGACAGCACACGCGACTGGTGAGCTTATTTGCCTATCCAGACGCGCCTATTGACAATCTTCTGAGTGCACTAGCGCTAACCGGCCAGCGCTCGATCGTGCTGGTTCCGGGTAACACGACCTTTGTTCGCCGACCCAGCGACTTCGAATCAAGTGAACACATCCGCTGGCACGCGATCCCGTTTCTTTCTCAACCTGAATACGATCGACTGCTGTGGAGCATGGACTTGAATATTGTGCGCGGCGAAGACTCATTTGTACGCGCCATATGGGCCAAACGCCCATTCATTTGGCATATTTACCCCCAGAAAGAGCAAACGCACAAGAACAAATTAAACGCCTGGCTGGCTAGGACAAGCCTACCCAGCCAGGTTCAAACGGCCCTGCGACTATGGGTCGGGGGTACATCACCGGATGACATGGCTAGCGATTCAACACCGCCGTTGTCACAAATACTCAATCAAGCCCTACAACCCCCTCTTTGGCATGAATGGCGATCTGCAAGCGAACACTTAAGCCACACCTTGGCTCAAACGCCTGATCTGGCAAGCCAATTGGACAAATTGAGCCGCCTATGACAATCAGACCACCGATCGGCCAAGAAACTGTAAACTAGCGGCTCTGCAACATCTACCTGCACCTGTCGATGGGCAGGTTCTCTAACGTCGGAGTTTTATATGAAAACAGCGCACGAATTACGCGTTGGTAATGTGATTATGGTCAACGGGGAACCTCTCGTTGTGCAGCGCGCGGAATACAACAAGTCTGGCCGAAGCTCAGCGGTCGTTAAGTTGAAGTTCAAGAACCTACTAAGCGGCTCAGGTAGCGAATCGGTTTACAAAGCTGATGAAAAGTTTGAAATTGTCGTTCTCGATCGCAAAGAATGCACCTACTCTTACTTTGCTGACCCCATGTATGCGTTCATGGACGAAGAATTCAATCAGTATGAAGTTGAAGCTGACAGCATGGGCGACACGCTGCACTACATTGAAGATGCCATGAAAGTTGAAGTGGTGTTCTATGATGGCCGTGCGATTTCAGTTGAAATGCCAACATTGGTCGTTCGTGAGATCACCTACACCGAGCCTGCTGTCCGAGGCGACACTTCCGGCAAAGTCATGAAGCCTGCCACCATCAACACCGGCTACCAATTGCCAGTGCCGCTTTTTTGTGACATCGGTGACAAAATTGAAATCGACACTCGCACAGGTGAATACCGTAGCCGCGTGATGTGATTTCTTTAAAACATTGAGTATTTTCTAGGTTTATCCAACCTCTAATTTTAGCGGGGCTGGGTAAATCTTATACACACCCGTTAATACAGAATCCAACGGTGCGCTTATTGCATCTGTTGACCCGTCAAAAAATCGGGTAAAGCCACCACTGCAATGCCCTCTTCAATCAACTCAGTGCGTTCTTCAAGCGTGGCTGTTCCGCGGATAGCTCTCTGGTCAGCCTCACCCTCATGAATTAGTCTGGCTTCATCAGCAAACCGAGGACCCACATCCTCAGTTGCTTTGATTAACGCACGCATCTGTTGCAAAGCCAAGGCCTGCAATTGAAACTGTTCTTTTTGGGTGACTGGCGCACTAGCCATGGATGCTTCAGTGGCAGTAGGCGCCACGCCCTTACCAAAATTCAAGCGTGGTGCAGACGGCATTTTTTGAATCGATGCGCTTTGACACATTGGGCAAGTTAATAAACCTCGCCTTTCTTGATCATCGTAATCATCATGCGAAGCAAACCACCCTTCAAAAAGGTGGCTCGACTCGCATTGGAGGTTAAAGACTTTGTAGGCCATATTGATTATGTAGAGTCATCTGTGACAATTTCAAGACAGATTGTGAGTATAAGCTAACCTCTTAAGCCAAAACTCAACCGTGGCACCGCCTCAAGGAGTCTTTGGGTCACCGGATGTCTGGCGTGGTTGAGTACTTGTTCGGCTGTGCCTTGCTCAACAATCTCTCCGGCGTCCATGATGGCCACCTCATCGGCAAAATACTCCACCACCCCGAAGTTGTGCGTGATGAACAGGTAAGCCATGCCGGTTTCAAGCTGTAAGTCGTGTAGCAAGTCAAGAATTTGCGCTTGGACCGACACATCAAGCGCAGAGGTTGGCTCATCAAGAATCAAAACACGAGGCTCAACAGCCAAGGCTCGGGCGATTGCAATGCGCTGGCGTTGCCCACCCGAGAACTCATGCGGGTAACGTGTAGCTGTATCGAGTGGTAGCCCCACACGGATCAAAAGTTTAGCAACCCGCTCTTGGCGCGCACTTTTTGAGAGAGCAGGTAGAAGTGCGGCGACTCCCTCTTCTAAAATCTCACCAACTCGCATCCGCGGATCCAGTGACGCGAATGGATCCTGAAACACGATTTGAATATCCGCACGCAACACCAGCAAGGCTTGCCTGTTTGCACCGAGTAGATCATTGTTTAAAAGTTTGACCACGCCAGAGGCGATAGCGGTGCCGTCAAGAAGTCGCAACAGGGTTTTGGCGACGGTCGTCTTGCCGCAGCCCGACCCACCAAGCAACGCCAAGGTCTGTCCCCGCCGTAACTCAAATGATACCCCCGCCACAACTTGGTTGATGCCCACTTGGCGCCGCAACCAGCCTTGACGGATGGGATAGCCTACCCGAAGACCTTGCACTGACAACACCACTTCTGCTGACAGTAAGTCCTCTGATTCGCTTCTTTCGTGCTGGCGTTTCTGTCCTTCAGCCGACAAAGGACGTCCACGCTTTTCAAAGGTCGGGATGGCATCAAACAGTTCATGCGCATAGGGGTGCTTGGGTGCAGTAAAGAAAGTCTCAGCGGGTGCAGTTTCAACGATTTCGCCATGGCGCATCAACGCCACGGTATCAGCCACTTTGCGAACCACAGCCAAATCGTGAGTAATGATCAATACCGCCATGCCGAACTCTTTTTGAATATCAGCTAACAGATCCAAGATTTGAGCCTGCACAGTCACATCCAACGCCGTGGTTGGCTCGTCAGCGACAAGCAAATCCGGTTCAGCGGCCAAAGCCATGGCAATCATGATTCTCTGCTTTTGACCACCTGAGAACTGAAATGAGAAGTCATCAATACGTACATCAGGCTTAGGAATGCCAACGCGTTTAAGCCACTCGATGGCTTTATCACGCGCAGCTTTGCCGCGCAAAGACGTATGAGCCCGAATGGCCTCTAACAGTTGATCACCCACCCGCATCACTGGATTTAAGCTGGTGCCCGGTTCTTGAAAGATCATTGCTGCCCGACCACCGCGAATGCGCTGCATGGCCGACTCAGGCAACGCATTAACATCAACGCCGTCGAGAAAGATTTTCCCATCGACCACCTCAAGCGCATCAGGCAGCAACCTCAATAGCGCCATGGCTGTCATGCTTTTGCCTGATCCCGACTCACCCACCAACGCAAACGTCTCGCCACGCTTTACTGTTAAAGCCAGCGATTGAACCGCATAGCGCAGACCCTCGTCGTGGTCGATAGCAATCGACAGATCCTCAACCCGCAAAACTGGCGCTTTTTCGATATTCATCAGTTGCCCCTCTGCTTCAGCTTAGCAAGCAGCCGGCTACGACTCGTCGGCCTAAAGCCGCGGCTACGAGGATCAAAGGCGTCTCGTACACCGTCGGCAAACAGATTGGCAGCCAGTACCATGGTTAGCATAAACGCGAAGGCAGCCAATAACGTCCACCAAATCATCGGATCGCGCGACATCTCCAAGCGCGACTTGTCAATCATGGTGCCAAACGAATTCATCGTTGGATCTACCCCAATACCGAGGTAAGACAAAACGGCCTCATAAAGAACCAAACCTGAGAACTCCAGCACGATCGTTATCAGCACGATATGCATGACGTTGGGCAGCAAATGGCGGGCAATGATTTTTAGGTGCGAGATACCAAAGGCACGCGATGCCTGCACATACTCAAGCTCACGCAATTTAAGCGCCTCAGCACGTAACAGACGGCAAAGTCCAGCCCAACCGGTCAAGCCAAGAATCATGCACAACAAAAACAAACGCAAATCAGCCCGCTGCGCCGCCGTTGGGAACAATTCAGGGTTGGTATCAATGTAGACCTGCATCATCAATACCGAAGCCGCAATCAACAACACACCAGGGATTGCCGTGAGCGTGGTGTAGATGTATTGGATGACGTCATCAACCCAGCCTTTAAAGTACCCCGCAGCCAGACCCAGAATAATGGCTGGCGGCAACATGGCCACTGTCGTTAAGCTACCGATGACCCAGGCCGTTCTAACGCTTTTCAGGGCCTGCCAAAGAACATCATTGCCAGTGCGATCAGTACCAAACACATGGTATCCACTGGCCAAACCAAAAGTGATTCCAAGCAAAAGACAAACCATAATCATGGTAATTATCACTGGCCGCCAAGCCACTTCGCTGCGGCCAGACCGAATTTCGCGCAAGACACTACCCCATCCAAGGGCTTGCTGGTTCTCTGATTCGTTTGCAGTGTCTTGCTTGGCTTGCTTCTGATGGCGTGCACGGCTGATTAGACCGATCAACAACCCAGCAAGCAATATCGCAACCAAAAAACCAGCACCACCACCGACACTGGCTCGATAGTGCACATCCGAGAGCCACTGATCTTCTGGGTTGTCCAAGTGACTGCCACCAAACTTCAATCGCGGAAAGTCACGAATGGGCTCGCCACCCTCTTGCAAAATGGTTTCTTTGTTGAACTGCAACCAACCCAAGGGCGCAGAAAACGTTTTTTCTTTGTGTAGCAAAGCGGTGTCAGACAAAAGCGTATCGAGCAATGACACCACTTGAGGCGAATAGACCACTGCCGCGCTAGGTGGCGCATTGGGTGCTGGAGGCAATCGTGGTTGAAAATGAATCGAGTCTAACAACCCAACTAATATAAAGAAAAGTAACACCACGCCTGCGCTCATCGATGAACCACTGCGCGCCACGCGCGACCAAGTGGCTTTGGCCGTCTCAGAACGGCTGATCTGCCAAGCGTAAAGCACGACCAAGGCTACCAGCGCAAAAAGTGCAATATCAGTCCACAAGAATACGAAGTTTGGCATATTATTCAAACCTCACTCGCGGATCAGCCAACGTATAAGAGATATCGGCCATAACCAAACCCACGATATAAAGCGATGCCCCAAGAAACACCATGG
Source organism: uncultured Burkholderiaceae bacterium (assembly GCA_963926245.1). Taxonomy (GTDB): domain Bacteria; phylum Pseudomonadota; class Gammaproteobacteria; order Burkholderiales; family Burkholderiaceae_B; genus Algicoccus. Next base: position 24,433 of record CAWUWI010000023.1, read on the forward strand.
CCCTGACAATCGAGAAGTCCTGCGCATTAATGGCATCGATGGTGTAACTGCCCAAACCTGGGATCCCAAAAAAAGACTCCGCGATCAAGCTTCCCATAAATAACAATGGCAAGGCCGAAACCGCGCCCGTCAAGATGGGGAGCGACGCATTACGCAACACGTGTTTAAACAAAACGAGTCTTTCACTCAGGCCTTTGGCACGCGCCGTGCGCACATAGTCTTTGCTGATCTCTTCTAAAAAAAGGCTTCTATAAAACCGTGCCTCTGGACCAAGCCTCGAAATAATGGCCACAACAATGGGTAAGGCCAGAAACTTCACCATATCCCAACCACCGACAAAACCAGAGTAAGGCACCAACCTCAATACTTTGGCAAATAGCCACTGCCCGGCAATGATGTAAAAAAGTCCCGAAATCGAAAGCATCAAAACGCACAGAACCACGCCCCAGAAATCCAATCGAGTGGTTCTAAAAAACACCAACAATAAGGCGAATGAAATGCTCGCCAGAATACCCAACGCAAAACTCGGCACCGCCAATGCCAAGCTAGGCCCCATCCGATTTTTGATCTCCCAACCGATATCACGGCCTTCGTCAGACTGTCCAAAATCAAACGTCAAAAGTGGCACTGAGCGTTGGTAAAAGATCGTGTCAGTCAGGCGTTCAGTCCCAGAAGCAGCAGTATTGACGAACAGCGGCTTATCGTAGCCACGTTCGACCTTCCACTTTTCAATGGCATCGACACTAACCCGCTGACCACCGATAGCCAACCGAGCCATGTCGTCTGGTGTGTTAACGGCAAAAAACAAGAGAAAGGTCACCAGATTGACCCCAATTAGGATCAATACGCCATACATTAATCGACGAATAACGTAGGCTGTCATGACTGATCCTCACTGCTCGCGCGGGTGAGCGCAGTTCTGGTTTGCTGACGACGCAATGTTCTCCAGGCTGGCCACACCAACACGGCCAAAGCCAAAGCCAATAGCAACAGCGGCCACCAAATGGGCTGATTCCACTGGGCTATTCGTTTGGCCCTGAGCGCTGGGTCGATCCGCACGTACTGAAGCGTGTTGCGGACCATCTGCGTGGGTTTGGCGTTGTAGACCCACTGCTGATATGCGCCACCCGACTTGGGGTAGAAGCCAAACATCCACGGCGCATCGTGCTGAAGAATTTTTACCATTTGGTCAACGATGGCTTCCTTTTCTGGGCCATCGGGCAAATCGCGCATTTGAACAAACAAAGCGTCGTACTCGGGATTTTGGTAATTGGCTGCGTTTTCACCGCCTTTACCTGCTTTGATCTGATTGCCGTACAACAAAAACAAGAAGTTTTCGGCATCAGGGTAATCGGCAATCCAACCCCACATGAACATTTGCGCCACACCGCGCGACATTTTTTCTTGAAAACGGTTGTAATCCGTTGCTCGAATATCGAGCTGAATGCCAAGTAAGCCGAATTGGCGCCGCATCCAGTCCAGAGAAGGGCTCGAGCCCCCCGTGCCGGTGGCGGAGTCAAAGTACAGCACCAACGGCTCACCCGTCTGGGCATTGCGCCCGTTCGGATATCCTGCCTCAATCAAGAGCGCTTTTGCCTGTGACAGCGACTTGCGCTTGGGCTTGCCATCAACCATGTTGTAGATGATTCGATTCGTCCCTTCCGGGGCCTCTTGGTAGCCCAGAATACCTGGGGGCACAGGTCCAAATGCCGGTTGCGCTTGTCCCTCCTGAAATATGGCGATGTACTCTTCCCAGTTAAAGACAATACTGAGTGCTTGGCGCAGCTTGCGATTCTTATCACCTTGCTCAGGGGTAACGCCCTGCCCGACCACGGGATCTAACATGTTGAAGCCGAGATAAAAAATAGACGCCTCCACGGTCGTTGGTAGCTGAATGCCTCGTTCCTCGTAGAGCGCAGCTCTTTCAACAGAGTCGCTAGCAGCCACCAACATCGACACCCCGATGTCACCCCGGCTCGCCTGTGGCAAGTCGTAATAACCTTGCATGAACTTTCCTTGCAAGGGAATACTTTCTTTTTCAATATTAAAAACCAAGCGATCCACAAACGGCGTCATCTTGCCGCAATCTGCAAGCAGGCCAAGCGCCCGATCGCCTGGCTCGCCATCACACGGGTATGGCTCGCCACGAAAATTCGGATTACGCGCCAACACGTGGCGACGGTTTTGCAAGGACTCAACCATCATGTAGGAGCCTGTGCCAACGGGCCAAGTGTTTAAAGAAAGGTTGTGATCAATCATGCCTGCTTGGCTGTAGAAGCGATCGGCCTCCCAAGGAATGGGTGCGGTAAAAGTCATTGCTAGCCAGTACTTAAATTGCGGGTAGCTACCGTTAACCCTTATACGCAACGTGTGATTATCTAGGGCTTTCACGCCCTCAAACCCATCCGCACGTAAATCAAGCCAAGGCAGCGGGTTTGAACCCGGCGCTAGGGATTCTCGCTGCGTTGTGTCTTGCGCTTTTAGTTGTTCGCCAAAGGCCGCAAAACCGACCACGTGCTGCGCCAATGTGGAATAGATAGGTGAGGCAACTCTAGGGCTAGCGAGACGACGAAAGGCATAAACGTAGTCATGTGCGGTGAGTTCACGGGTGCCTGTCTGCGGGAAGTCGGTAATGGCATACCGATCAACTAACGCATCTGGCGCTAATGGGTAGTAGAGGTATTGCCCATCGACTGATTTTGCGAAAGCAGGATGCGGCTGGTAGCGGATACCGGGCCTTAGCTTAATTTCATAGACGCTCTCGTGCACTTGATCAGGTGGGGCCGTAAGCGGCAAAACGTTGCCAGACGCATCAAAATAAGTCGGCTGAGCGACGTCCTCAGCCGCTCTAGCAATCAATTCATAAGGCCGTTTTAAGTAGTGATACCCGTACAACGGCTCGTATATGTTGTAGGTGTAAGGTGTTTCATCAGAAGAATATGACCGCGCAGGGTCTAGATATCGCGGTGATCGTTGCGTGAAGGCAGTAAAAAGCGTGTTTTCATGCTCTGCGCCATCAGCATACGGACTGTTGATGGGATCACCAACAGGCTGGCAACCAGCCAAGGCGAGACCGGCCAGTGCAACAAAAGCAACACAGGCTGAGCGACCGAGTGCCCGGGTAGTGACTATTTGTTGCACTTGCCATTCCTCCAGCACTCATAGCGCCACACCCATGGTGGCGTTGGGTTGGGTTCAGCCCAGATGCCGCGCTTGGCCACCTTGGCTTGCGCTTGCAGTGACAAAAGACTTTTATCGCGCAAATACTTACCGCCCGCTTGCTGGTTAGCCCACGCCATACCCGCCAATACCAACGCCTGATTAACGGTGGTCAGAGAGCCACCATCCTTTAGTGGCACATCACAGATATGGCGACCATAACGATCGGTTTCGTAGCACAAAAGCTTAACGTTTTGACCGGCGACTTGGTCTGCCAGAAACTTTCTCGCCGCCTCAGCGTAAGGCTGCCCAGGTCGATCGCTGCCTGAACTTTTTTCTGGGCTGTCGATGCTCGCCAAACGAATTCTTTCATTGTTGGCTTGCCAAAGCGTCAAGGTATCGCCATCGGCCACCCTCACCACCTTACCCACTAACTCGTACGTTTGACTGCTTTGCGATTGCGTCGACCACAATGTGGCCGAGCCCAGCAGTCCCATTGCAACCAAGATTGCCGGCAATGTTCTCCCTCTAATATGCTGCTTAAAAACGTACTGAACCGCTGGTGGCATACAAAACTCCGGACAATATCAAAGGCGATTGACCAAGTAAAACGATGCTAAAGCCATTTCGCCCGACGAAATAAAGCATACAACGTCCCGCATGCACTAGCCATGAAGCCTAAAATCAAATAATAGCCATATTCCCATTTGAGTTCTGGCATGTGCTCAAAGTTCATTCCGTAAATACCAGCCACGGCCGTCGGGATGGCAACCATAGCGGCCCAGGCCGAGAGCTTGCGCGTGGTGTCAGTCTGGCGTGATTGTTCAATTAGCATGCCCGCTTCGAAAGCGAAAGCCAGATCCTCACTGAGCTTAGAAAATAGGCGATCCATACTTTGTATGCGATACGACAGTGCAAGGAAGTGCTCGCGCGAGTGTTCGCTAACAGGTTTGAGCTTAATTCGAGCCATGCGGGCGCAGACTTCGCCTAAAGGCTCGATGGCGTTGTGAAATCGGTGAAAATCTCGCCGCAGCATGTAGAGATGTTGGATCGTGACTCGATTCATTGCGACTCTGATTAACGACCGTTCGGTGCGATCGACTCGTTGCTCAAAACCTTTATAGATCTCCGCATACTGATCCAATAAGGCACTGAGAAGGTCAATCAGGATATGGTCACTGCCGCGTTCGATCCGATACCGCATTTTTTCTAGCCGTTCCCGCAACACCTTATGCGACAAAGATGGGCCTGTTCGAATCGTCAACAAAAACTTTGCCCCCAACACGTAGCGAACGGTACCGAAATGAGGGCGCTGCTGGTTATCATCCATCTGCACAGTTTGCGCAATAAGGAGCAGGTTATCGTCATGATCAACCAACCGCGAGTGACGATGCTCGCCTATTAATTCAGCCTTTAAGTCTGCGCCAAACCCCAACTGCTCGGCAAAAGCCTGTAACACTTCAGGTGGCGGATTGTGCAAACCGATCCAGACAATGGCGTCCGGGCGCAATAAGGCCGCACCAACCTGATCAACCGACAACGCTCGAGGCTCTTCACCCGAAATGTAGAGGTAAGCCGCCATGATGGCTGGGTGGTGCAATAAGTCCGTGGTGTCAGACACCAACCGCTCGTCTGTATCGCCCATTCATTTCTCCCTGCCACGTGATTTGATCAACCTATTTATAATCTTTATTTCGGCACCATGAATCGCCGAAAACACTTTATTTAGATGACAGGCCACCACTCATGACAAAAATTGTGTACTTAGACAGCGACACCCTGCCCTATCCCATCGCCAAACCTAACTGGATCAGCGAGTGGCATAACCTGCCGGCAACACCACAAGAAACGCAAGCGGTGGTCAAGGCACTTGATGGCGCTGAAATCTGTATCACCAATAAGATTCGTCTGACGCCCGCTATCCTGGCACGCTGCCCGAACCTTAAATACGTTTGTGTCTCGGCAACCGGTTATGACTGTATTGATTTGCAGGCCTGCCGCGAACATGGTGTCGCGGTCAGCAATGTGCCTGGTTATTCGCGTCAAAGCGTGGCAGAAAGTGTCATCGGTAGTATTTTTGCGCTTAGACGCAACCTGAATTCCTACCAAAGCATTGGTAAAATGCATTGGTCTGAGTCGGCTCATTTCTGTGTTCATGACCGGCCTATCAACGATGTTCGCGGGACTGTGCTGGGCGTTTTTGGTCAAGGCGCCATCGGCGCCGAAGTCGCGCGCCTGGCCCAAGCCTTGGGGCTCAGCGTGCTTTTCGCTGAGCACCGAGGTCGCACGGATGTGCGTGATGGCTATACCCGTTTTGAGACAGTGATTGCGGCCGCTGACATCCTCACCCTGCACTGCCCACTAACGCCCGCAACGCAATCGATGATTGGTCAGGCTGAAGTTGCACACATGAAACCAGGTGCCCTGCTAATTAACACCGCACGAGGCCCACTCATTAATGAAGACGCCGTGGTTGATGGTCTTAAAAGCGGTCATTTGGGCGGAGCAGCCTTGGATGTGATCGTGACTGAACCACCAACTGGAAACGAAGCGCTGCTGAAGCTTGACCACCCCAACCTTATCATCACCCCCCATGTGGCATGGGCTGCACACGATGGGCTATCGAGGCTTGCGGCAGGCATCGCCGAGAACCTTCAGGCTTATCACGCCGGTCAACCCATCAATGTGGTGAACTAGATCACTTTTGGATACGTCAACAAAATCGCCCAAGCAAGCACCGATTTGGCTGGCACACGCCAAACTCGTGTTTGTTGCGTTCTGCTGGGGCACAACACTGATCGCTGGGCGGATCGTCGCCCAAAACATCCCGAACCTCACGGCAGCAAGTGGCCGTTTTTTGATTGCTACCGTGATCTTTGTGGTGCTGTTGCGTAGCCAGGGACCATTACCAAAAATAAATGCAAAACAAGCCTTGGTCACAGCTGCCATGGGTTTGACCGGGGTTTTTTGCTTTAACTTTTTCTTCTTCACTGCCCTTGAGAAAGTGCCAGCCAGCAAAGTGGCGCTAATCGTTTCGCTCAGCCCAATCCTGACAGCGCTCGCGGTATCTTTTATCTTAAAAGAGAGGCTTAGCTTTCAGCGGTGGTGTGGGATTTTGTTGGCCTTTTTTGGGGTCTCCATTGTCATTACCCAAGGGCAAGTACATAAAACCTTGCAATACTTCGCCAATTCATTCGAGTCTGGCGAAGGCTTCATGATGCTATCAGTTTCTTGCTGGGTTGCTTACACGGTCTTGGGACGCTTTGCGCTGGCGGGCTTAACACCTTTACAAGCGACCACATACGCCGCACTTTGGGGCACAGCGGGCTTGCTTCTGGCCACGCTCAGTGACATCCCCATCTGGCACGCGGATATGCTGGCATGGGACAATGCCCTAGCCATCCTCCACATCGCGATCTTCGGAACAGTCATTGCCTCGCTGTGGTTCCTTCAGGGCGTGCGCACCCTCGGCCCAGCCAGAACGGCGGTCTACTCAAACCTGACGCCCATCTTTGGTGTTGTTTTGGGTTATCTTATTCTCTCAGAACCCGTAGACCTATCCATGATGATTGGCGGCGCTATTGTCATCCTTGGTGTAACTTTGACCAACCGTGCTCGAGCTTAATTTCCTCGCTGACAGAGAATCAATTCATGACCGCTCTGAAGTTAAAAAAAATAGTCGCCCGATGGTTCTTATTGTTCACACTCACCGCGCTTAGCGGTATTGCTGCAGCAATTGAAGTCGGTGATAGTCTGATCATCGATAATTTAGAAACCATCGACGGCCAAGTAATTACCCGTGAAGGCCTAAAAGACAAATATTTGGTTATTCAAGTCTGGGCCACTTGGTGCCCATATTGTCATCGTCAAAATCTAAATCTTATCGAACTGGCCAATCGAACCAAAGGCAAGCCTTTGGCAATCATCGCGTTATCTGTGGATCGCAAGCCAGCTCTAGTACCGCCCTATGCGCTTAAGCATGGCCTGAACTTTCCTGTGGCCATGATGACACCTGCTTTAGACAAAGCAATTGGCAAACGCAAGGGAGTGCCTGAACTTTATGTGGTCGACCCCACAGGCAAAGTCGTTCAAAAGGATTGGGGTGAAATGATTGATTTGGACGTCTACGACCTAGCCGAGTACGTTAAGTAGCCGACAGCAGCGATTACTCGCTTTGTATCGACAAGAACACGTTGTAGGCGTTCATGCGATTGGCAGCACGAAACAAGGGATATGAAGCGTATGGTGACCAATCTACTGCCTTGTAGGCCTCCTCAAAATCATCGAGGTTGCGGGCGGGCTCGTACATGTTGTCACGCAGAAATTGCAGATAATCGCGGGTGAACTGCAGGTCTTTCGCCGGATCAGTTGAGAACGGACCATGACCAGGCACGACCGCAGAGGGAGCGAGCGTGATGAGACGATTCAAAGATGAAATCCAACCCGCACTATCAGCGTTGCCCACAAAGGGGATCCGGCCTTGAAACATCAAATCGCCAGCAAACAAAACATCCTCTTTTGGCACGTAAACAGCCAAATCATCGGGCGTGTGCGCTGGTCCAACCATCATCAATTCAAACGGCCAACCGCTTAGCATGACGGTCTGATTATTGCTGACCCACTGATCGGCCGCTTGAAGTCGTGTCTGCTCATCAATCCAAGGTGCCAATTCCTCTCTAGAGACCTCAAGACGTAGTCTCGCTGTGTCTGAAGTTAGATAGACTTTACCTTGTTCATGCGCAATGATGGTCGCACCCATATCTCGAAATGCCTGCAGGCCATAAACGTGATCAGCATGGTAGTGCGTCACAATGACATACTTGATTGGCTTATTGGTGATGGCATTGATCTTTTCAATCAGCCGTTTCGCCAAAGCAGGCGAACCCAAAGCATCAACCACCACAACGCCCTCTGGTGCTAAAACCACACCGGCGTTTGAGATGAAATTTTGATTCAGTGGCGTACCAAGAGCAAACAAACCCTCTGCGTAATAAGTGTTGGAGGACAATTGTGTCAGCTTTAATTGAGGGGGTTGCGTCCACGCCGAAAAACTGACCATTGACCCAGCCAAAAGGAGCCCGATCGCTAGACAGGTACGTGCCATTTGCTGGATTTTCATGACATAGTCCTGAAACGAGATCGATATCACGGCTTGATGTAAGCGTAACCGTCTACTTGCTGCAGTTCAGTCAGTTTCACAACGCCGGAGCGCGTGAAATCAGCCTCGAGAATGAATTGGTCATGACTTAAATTACGACCCATTAACGTCAGCTCACAGACATAAACATCAACCCCGCGGGACTTTAAATCGGCAATCAGTGGGGCATAGGCAATGTTGCTCGCCGCGTCGGTTGCACCCTCCATAAACATATCAACGCCATCGGCGTGGGCCACGATCGCCAACTTGGTAGTAGGCACTGTGTCCAATTGATTACGAATACTACGCAGTCCTTTTAGCCCCTGTGCTTGGCCATCATCAAAGTGGTAGACCACCATTGGCGTAAGAGCTGTTTGCGCCTGACTTGGTGCACCTGAGAGCGAAAAAGAAAAACAGACACCCATCAGGACCGCTGTCATCACACTCTTGATTGCACTTTTCACGATCCTCTCCTAATAAACAACGGGCGCCTGCGGCGCCCGTTAAATAGCGCTGACTCAGTCAAACGCCTCACATGCCATCAGACACCCATCATGACAGAGGCGCGAAACCTGGATTGCCTTCTGCACCGACAATTTTAGGCATGTTCGGAACAGCCGCTTTGACCGTCTTTGTGTCACGCAAATAAGCCGCCACCACGTCCCAGATCGGTTCGCCACCTTGATCTCGAGCCGCCTCAGAAACCGGCGCCCAACCAGCAACCTTGTACGCCTTGCCCGCGTCAATCAACTGACCGTTCAGACGCATTTCCGAAATACGGTTACCAGCATCAGCACCTGGGTTAATGGTGTACTCAAGCCCACCAACGCGAACCATGTCACCGCCTTGCTGATAGTAGGGATCTGGATTAAAGAGGTTATCTGCAACATCTTCCAACACGACCTTAATCATCTCACCGGACATTGGCGTGAGCGTTGTGTAGGGATATGTAATGGCTGTTTGGTCTAGCACGTGCTCCATCAAAATATCTTGGCCGGGTAACAGCGAAGTACCCCAGCGAAAGCCTGGTGAAAAAGCAATTTCAGCGTCTTTCATTTGAATCAAGGCATCAACGATAACTTGATCGAAGGTGCCGTTAAAATTGCCTCGGCGGTACAGTGTGCCCTCAGTTTGAGCCAACACTTCATTTAGCTTGGCTTCGTGAGGCGCACGCACCCGGTCAATCAAACTAATCATCTCAGCGTCGGGTGCAATCAGGTCAGAGAAAATGGGCAACAACTTGTAACGGAAATCCGATACCTTGCCGTCCTTCACATCAAAATCCAACACACCCAAGAACTTACCGTTCGAGCCACCATTTGTCACCAAGGTAACGCCACCTGGGTTTTTAACTTGAACCGGTGCGGGCACGCCATCGTGTGTGTGACCACCCATGATTGCGTCAATGCCGCGCACGCGACTAGCCATCTTCAAGTCCACGTCCATACCATTGTGCGAAAGGACGACCACGACTTGAGCGCCCTGAGAGCGGGCTTCGTCGACTGTCTTCTGCATGTTTTCTTCTTCGATGCCAAAGATCCAGTTCTCAACCAAGTAACGAGGGTTAGCGATCGGTGTGTATGGAAAAGCCTGCCCAATAACGGCCACTTTCACGCCATTCATTTCACGCATGGTGAACGCATCAAACACAGGATCCCCAAAGTCAGCGGTCTTGATATTTTGAGCCACAAATGAGACCTTACCGGCGAAATCGTTTTCAACAATTTCCATCACTCGGTCTTCGCCTAGAGTCATTTCCCAGTGCGCAGTCATGATGTCAACACCTAAAGCCAAACAGGCATCAACCATGTCTTGACCGTCTGTCCATAGAGCCGTGCCCGAACCCTGCCAAGTGTCGCCGCCGTCAAGCAACAATGCACCGGGACGAGAGGCCTTGAGTTGCTTAACCAACGTTGCCATGTGAGCAAAGCCACCGACCTTGCCGTAGGTTTGCGCCGCTGGTGCAAAACCTAAATATGTGAATGCATGCGCATCACGCGTGTCTGGCTGAACACCGTAGTGTTTGAGCAGATACTCACCGACCAAGTGCGGAGGCTTGCCATACATCGAATGAAAACCCAGATTCACGTTGGGCTCTCGGAAATAGATCGGCTTTAACTGGGCGTGGCAGTCCGTGAAGTGCAAGAAATGAACGTTGCCAAACTTGGGGAGATTGTAGAAAGCGTCAGCCGCCGTTTGCGCAAACCCCATGCCTGGTTTCAATGCCAAGCCAGCTGCTGAGGCCATGGCCAGCGTTTGCATAAACTCTCGACGATTCATACTCATTGCGAACATCCAGTTGAAAAATAGATAAAAATAAGAATCAAAAAGAAACTGTGAAGTAACGAATATATGGAACCGATAAGAAAAGGATCTTAAGAACTGTGAAGCAAAGATGGTGACAAGAAAAAATGCAAGGAACAATAAAAGAAAGGGTGCGAGGACCCTCTCTTTTAGATTTTTTTATTGGTTAACGGGCGAAGCCGGATCCAATAAAAGAGCCATTACGTCTTTCATTTGCTGCTCAGTGAGCAAATTAAAGTGCGCCATGCGTGGCATGTTGCTACAAGCGTTGTAAGCCTTGGAGTTGTTAATGCGATTCCAAGTGTATTCAACGATCTCCTTGCTATTGCCACGCAACTTGCCGTAGCCCAGCAATGAGGGACCTATCGTGCCGTGTGAAATTTCAGCCTTAGTGACTTGATGGCAGTTATAGCAGCCCCCACCGTTAACAGTTTTATCACTATCTCTCCAGGTTGAACCACGGCCGCTTTGCGCGACCTTCTCGCCGGCTTTCCAGTCACCCATGTAAACACCATCAGAGGGTGGCTTAATTGCCTCAAGCGCGGCAGTTTGCAGCGCTATAGCCTTTTTCTGTCCTTCAGGAGAGTTAAAGACGGCTTTATCAGAGCAAAGGGCTTGGATCTCATCTGGGTAGATTCGACTCTTGTCTGCAATGCCTTGGGTTCTGAAACTGCTTTCCATGATGGCCATCACAGCCGGATCAACCGCCTGAGCGCTCACCCCGAAAGACAAGCCAACGAGCACCGAACCCAAAACAACCGACCTATTCATCATTTGATTTTTCATGTTGATGTTCTCCACTATTTGATCAGCGCTTCAGGCCCGGGGTATTCATTTCACCCCCGTCTGCCTTGTTAGCCATGTAGATAGACAAAGCCACTGTTACATCCGAACCAAAAATCGGAAACGGCATACGCTGTTGACGGTAGCAATCATTCAAACGGCGCTGCATGGTCCAGAAAGTACCACTTGAGACACGATAGGCTGGCCAATTGCCCCATCCAGCCGCGGCACCTTCTTTCTCTGTCAAGTTTGGCAAGTCTTGCATCCGAATGCGCTGCCCATCGACGCCATGACACGACGCACAAGAAAAGTCCATCGTTCCACCTTGCAAGAAAAAGATTTTTTCGCCCAAAGCGACCATTTCTTTTTCTTTCGGATGAGTGGCTGGAACTTGAATAGGCATGCCCTTTGATTGGCCGACGATATAGGCAACAATCGCCTCCATGGGCTTACGAATGCCTTTGCCAAACGAAGCCTTGACGACTTCAGCCTGTGGGATACCTTGCAGGGTTTCCATACAAGTCATCAATCGTGACTCAAGGTCTTGAACTTTGTCCGTGTCAGCGAAGTAGCGAGGTAATTGTGCAGCGGCTCCTTCGACCACACCAGCGCCAAGACCCAAATCACACTGCTCAAGCGATGCGTTTTTCGGACCCATGGGTTTTACCCAAAGCTCCTCACCCTCCATTTCGTAGAGCTCAGCCGGATTGCCATCGGCCAACATATTCCTGTACTGCTGCAGCTGCTCAGCCGCAGACTGGGCGTTCGCGACCAAGGGCGCAGACACCCCGAAGGCCAGCGCAAGGGTAGCTGTTATTAATTGAATTCTCATCACATTCTCCTCCAAGGGTAAACCGAACGATTTATTTGATTTGGGTTTTATCTGTACGAGATTCGCCTTTATTATCTTTCCACGTGACGGTTAGTTCATCACCTTTTTTTGCACTACCGCTTAACTTAAAGTGAAGAAATGGATCCTTCGAAACAGCAGGACCGAAAAAGGCTGCGAATACTGTCTTTCCGCCAATTTGAGCATCAACTGTCTCGATATACCATGCGGGTATAGGCTTTCCTTCACTGTTTTTGCGTAGGCCGGTATCCATCACGTGTCTCATCAAGATTTTAACGTCTACAACACCACCGGCTTCAGTTGCTCTAATGCGCATTGGGCTAGCCATTTTAATTACCTCTCTATATTTCTATTTATCGCTTAAGCGAATTCAATGTGTACCGTCAATGTCAGGTGGTTAACCGCCGCAACCACCGAGTGTGACTTTGACTTCTTTGGATGTCATGAACCACTTTCCATCGGCTTTCACCACGCCGTAGATTTTTGATGTCTGGCCCATCTTGACACGGGTCGTGGCAAACGGCTCGGCGCCAGCAGGCAGTTCAAACATGGCAGCCAAGGCGCTTGGATTTTTCTCAACCAAAATGGCCATATGCGTGGCTTTAAGTGTTGTCTCAACCCCGACTGGTACCACAGCGCCGTTTTCAGCAATATCTGGTGCACGCAGTGTCACGGCATCTGACTGTTCTGGTGTGCCAGCGCCACCAAGTACTTTCACCACATCATCTAGCGTTTTGGCTTTAAAGGCAGCCTCATTCCATGTTGCTGCTTCGGCTTGCGTCATGAGGCCGGTGCTGGCCATCAAGCCGACTAAGGCTGATAATTGTATGAGCGTGCGTCTTTGGTGATTCATTTGTAACTCCTAGAAATATTTTGTCTGATCAATAATGCTACCGAAATACGGTATCCGTCAAGAACCCGTCACCATCCACTTAACCATCACCGAAATGTCTTCATCATTGATTTGAGGGTGAGGTGGCATTGGGATCTGACCCCAAGTACCGACCGCGCCTTTCTTCACTCTTTCTACAAGCATGGCCAAACTCTCGGATTGATCTTTGTACTTATCAGCGACTTGTTTGATCGATGGCCCAACCATGGCGCTTGCTGCCGCATGGCAAGCCGCGCAGTTGTTTGAGCCAAAAAGCTGTTTGGCACTTGGCCCAGCCGTTTCAGCCATGGCAACGACAGGTTGGTAGTTGGCACCAGGCAGTGCAGCCAGTGGGGGCTTAGTGCTATCGATGCCTCGGTAAGGCCCAAACGTTCGGTCTTGTTCGGCTAGGTTTTCGTGCGCATTGCGAGCAAAATCAGGCAAAGCGGACGTGATGACGACTTCTTGCACGCAATTTGACATACAGGCCGTGTTCACCACATCTGGTTTGCCATCCACTGCCCACATGCCATGAGCAGTGGTCATGCCGTACCTGTTGGGCATCCGCTCCTGAACTTGTGCAATGTTTTGATCGCTGAGAACAAAGTCTTCAGCAACGATATCACCCAGATTCAACATGTAAGCCAACACAGCATAGGTATCATCCGGTGTCAGTGAGCGCGGAGCATTCCACGGCATGGCACGGTAAATGTAGTCGTACAGTGTTGAGACCGTCGCAACCTTCATCAAGGTCGAACGCTGCGGCTGAGCGGGGTTTGTTAGCGACGCCACGCGACCCGTTTCTTGATCTTCATAGGTTGTGCCACCAACCAACGGACCAAAGACTTCCGCAGACTCGCCGAACGCGCCATGGCAACTCATACACTGCACATCCCAAATGTTCATGCCATCTTCGACTGATCCCGATCCTTTTGGCAAGCCCTTAAAGTCAGGCCGCACGTCGATGTCCCAAGCAGCCACCTCATTGGCCGTGGCTTCGCGTCCAATGCCTTCAAACACCAATAGGTTTTGTGCAGCAACAGTGCCGGCGCCCGTCACCAAAGTAAGCACAGCGATGGTTTTAGCCAACTTGGACATTGCTTAACTCTCCATTTGCGCCGACCTGCCAAGATTGGATGGCGTTGTTGTGATAGATTGACCGGGAGCCGCGCTTTTCTCTTAGCATTCGGTTGGGTGGTTGCACGTAGCCCGTACTGTCGATAGCTCGTGATTGAAGAATGGATGGCTTACCATCCCAAACCCAATCGATATTGAATCGCGTCAGTGACTTATCAAGCACAGGGCTTTCAAGGCGTGCCGTGCTCCAATTCTTACCCCCATCGACTGAGACGTCGACCCGTTCAATCTTGCCGCGCCCAGACCAGGCCATGCCACTCACGTTATAGAAACCCGTCGTCAGCAACTGCTGACCACCCGAGGGCGTGGTAATCACAGATTTACATTCTTGTATCGATGTGTACTGTCGGTGTAGCCCATCGGGCAACATGTCGATGTAGTGAACGGCCTCGTCTTTGGTTGCCCAAGGCTTGTCACCAACCTCTATTCGACGCAACCACTTAACCCAGCTCACGCCTTGTACGCCAGGCACAACCAAGCGCAAGGGATAGCCGTTTTCAGGGCGTAGCATTTCGCCGTTCATACCCCACGCCACCATAACGTCGTCTAGAGCTATTTCCATCGGGATCGTACGTGTCATGCCTGAACCATCGTTGCCTTCGGCGAGGACAAACTTGCCATTCTTCAGATCAGCACCAGCCATCTCCAGCAGCATTGACAATGGCACACCAGTGAACTCACAGCATGACAACATGCCGTGGGTGTATTGGACCGTTGGTACCGCCACGTTACCCCACTCCATGCCCGTATTCGCACCACATTCAATGAAGTGGATGCGCGAGACGCTCGGCAGACGCATGATGTCATCCATGGTGAAAACCACAGGTTTTTTCACCATGCCGTTGATCATCAAACGGTGTTTGTTGGGGTCAATGTCGTACCAACCTTGGTGGTGACGCTCAAAGTGCAGGCCGCTTGGCGTGATGATTCCAAAAAAGCCTTGCAATGGCGAGAACGCAACCGATGAGGCCGACACGCGAGTCAGTCCTGGCGATTCCCGGCGCTGTAGATACTTTTCGTAAATGGATGGGGTGCCGTATGGCTTCACAGCGACAGGTTGGCCCAGTGTGGTTTGCCATTCTTGCTTGGTGACAATCGCAGGGTCATCAGGGCCGGCTTGGGCCATGGCCCGTGTACCAACGCCGGCAACCACCGCCGCACCCATGGCGCCGAGAAAGCTTTTTTGCAAAAACCCGCGACGCGTCTCAGTCAAACCATCTTTTGTGACATCTGATCGAAAGTCAGCCGGTAAAAAATTTTCTGGGGCGCGTTGAATTCGCCCGATTTTTTGGGATAACTTAGACACTGTCAAGGCCGTCTCCGTCATTTAGGTTTTGCCAAAAGCAAAGTTTTTTTTACTTATTAAAATCTATAGTATCTTAAAGTAATAAAGTAATTACTTTTAATAAATAATGGTTAACCCTTATTTCAAGCCGTTCCGAGCAAAAAAGGAGAGACACTGTGAAAAAAAATCACAACAACGCCAATAACAAAAAAACCCCCATTGAATTCAATGGCGATGGACTCGCACTAGTAGGCAAAAGCCGCCAAGACCGCCGAACTTTTCTGCGCAACGCATCGGCAGCGGGACTTTTGGGCGGCTTTGCATTAGCCGCGCAACCCATAAAAGCGCAACAAGTCATCAGCACCAATTTTGACGGTCTAGAGGCCGATGAAATTTACGTGCAAGAAAATGGCGTCGAACTGTTCGCTTACATAGTCAAACCAAAAAATGTCACGGCACCCCTACCCGTGATGATTGTATGTAGCGAAATCTTTGGGGTCCACGAACACATTGCCGATATTGCCCGACGATTCGCCAAACAAGGCTATCTCGCTATCGCCCCTGAGTTTTTTATGCGTGCTGGTGACCCCACATCACTTGGTACGTTTGCTGAGATCATGAGAGAAATCATCAGCCAAACATCCGATGCCCAAGTCATGGATGACATCCGTGCCTGCTTAGTCTGGGCCACCAAAAACGGTGGCGACACAAGCCGAAGCGCTATTACTGGCTTTTGCTGGAGCGGTCGCATCACGTGGTTAGCCTGCGCCAACATCCCCGAGATAAAAGCTGGTGTCGCTTGGTATGGACGCTTGGTCGGTGAGAAGAGTGACAATTTTCCCGCCCATCCGGTCGATTTGGCCAAAGAGCTCAAAGCGCCCGTTCTTGGGCTGTACGGTGGCGCTGACGATGGCATTCCTTTAAGCACAGTCGACCAAATGAAACAAGCCTTGGCACAAGCGACTGACAACGCCGCTGCACAAGCTTCTCGGTTCGAGATCTATCCTGATGCACCACACGCCTTTCACGCCGACTATCGCGCCACTTATCGCGAAGCAGCGGCCAAAGACGGTTGGGATAAGTGTCTGCAATGGTTTCAAAAATACGGTGTTTGATGCGCGAAAACGTCAACTTGGTCACACCGCGCAGCCGAACCAACATCAACCAGTACGGATTTAATTCACCACTTTAGATTGTCGCTGTGTGAAGCAACCAAAAGGCAATTTGACGCTCGAGCACCAACATCTAACCGAGCACATATTGGACACTTCGATCGATTTAAAAATAGAACCACAACTGAGCAATGGCGGGAAATCACAGCGAGGGTGGTCCTCGCCGCAGAATGGAGTTGATTGCGCGGGCAACCAAAAACTTACTCGACATCAATATGCCAGCAAAAAATACAACAACGCATATGATTAATCCGATCCGTTCAATTCGCGTTTCGTAAGTTTGCGCAAGCGAAAGGGTGAACGCCACCGCCTCTTGGACACCTAGCGCGGCGCCGATGCTAGAGGCCATCACAGTAATAACAAATATTTGAAACACATTTGGGACCACCAGCCAACTACCCACCGACCATTGGCACGAGGCGATCGGTGATGCCACGCTCGCTGATGCAATTCTTGACCGTCTAGTGCATAGCGCGCATATCTTGAAATTAAGTGGTGAGTCACAACGAAGGAAGCGTAATAAATTGACCAACAATGAGGTTTCGGCGTAAAACACAACAACCCCGCATCGCTGCGCTCCGAGGTGACCAGTTTGGACCGGAATAGCTGTCTAGTTTGCCGTGGAATCACTGATCAGTTTGGTGTGGATTCTGTGTCCAGTTTGAGCGGAATACGCAATTATTGAGACCGATAGCAAAAATCGCTGCAATGACTGAAACGGTGGCTGTGTAAAGAAAAGAAACTCCGGGGTAATGCACTTTTAACCATCACATCATCTTGAATTAGTAATAAACGATTGGCCACACCCTGGCAAGCCAATTAATTGGCGGTTTCCCCTGCTGCCAAACTGCGTTTCCGTGCTGACCTAGTCCACAAAAACGCTCACAGGCAGTCGATCAAGGCCTGCTGCAAACAGATATACAAATCTTCAAAAAGTATTTCCACTCTTTGCCTGCGCAAACTAAGCTGAGTTTGCAATTGGAAATAAGCACTTTTTAGGTCTGGATTGCAAATAGCTGAAAAAAAATGGCGCCCTGGCTTTCTAGGGTAAATCCTCAGCAAAGACTTTTTGGCAATGCTTAGCTTCCTTGCAATAATAAGCTAATGCGCAATGGAAATTTAGGGTTTTTATTGCCACGACGGATAAATGGAGAGAAACGATATGAGACGTTCTTTTGGATCAAGACGCACAGCGCCACTCAAGCGCCTTAGCGCCGCCGCAGTGCTAATTGCTGCTGGATTTTCCACATCCGCCATGGCATCAGGTGACAAGGTCGATCCACAGTTTGTATACAACTCATCGCTGGCTGCGACCTGTGCGAGCTGCCACGGCACAAATGGTGTCAGCGTTGCTGACGCTCGGGTGCCTTGGATCAACACACTGACGCCAAAAGAAATTGCCAAAGCCATGCTCGAATATAAAAACGGCACACGCTCGGGCACCATCATGCCTCAACTCGCCAAGGGTTTCACCGAAGAGCAAATTGAGATCATTGCTCAAGTGCTTGGAAAAAAATAAGAGGAGAACAATATGAATCGTCGTTTATTTTTGAGACAGAGCGCTGCCCTGATTGGTACAACAACAGGCATGAACAAGCTTGCTTTGGCCAGTAAAAAAACAAAAGCCCACGTGATCGTTGTTGGTGCCGGCTATGGCGGCGCCACAGCAGCAAAGTACTTGCGAATGTTGTCAAACGAAGGCATCGCTGTCACGCTAATCGAGCCTAATGGAGAGTTCATCTCCTGCCCGCTATCAAACTTGGTCATCGGTGGCGCTACGCAAATGGCTGCAATCACAACCCCATACGATGGCTTACCAAGCAAGTACGGTATCAAAATGGTCAAAGGCCGTGTCGACAAGGTAGATGCCAGTAAAAAAACCGTCACCACCAACGACGGCACCACTTTGTCCTATGACAAATTGGTGCTTGCGCCAGGTATCGATATGAATTTCGACGCGATTGAAGGCTTGACCCAAGCCAACGGCGATGGCGTGACACTACAAGCTTGGAAAGCAGGTCCTGAAACCATTGCACTGCGAAAGCAACTCGTTGACATGCCCGATGGTGGCGTCTTCGCCTTGGCAATTCCGTTGGCACCCTACCGTTGCCCACCAGGACCATACGAGCGCACCTGCCAAGTCGCCAATTACTTGAAGAAAAACAAGCCCAAGTCAAAGATCATTGTGGTTGACGCCAATCCTGACGTGTCATCCAAGGGCAAGCTCTTCAAAAAAGCCTGGTCTGATATGTATGATGGTTTTATTGACTACCGACCAGCGCATCGCGTCACAGCCGTTGATGCCAAAACAAAGACCATCAAGTTTGAGTTTGAAGAGGATCTCAAAGCGGACGTCTTGAATATTCTGCCACCGATGCGTGCAGGCAATATTGTGCGCAACGCTGGCTTGGCCAACATGAACGACCGCTGGGCCGAGGTGACGTTTTTGGACTTCGCTTCGACCCAAGCCAAAGACATCCATGTCTTGGGCGACTCGATCCAAACGGCATCCAAAATGCCCAAGTCCGGTCATATGGCGAACCAACAAGCTAAGGTCGCAGCGGCGGCAATTGTGGCAGAGATCAATGACTTCCCAGTCAATCCTCAACCTGTGGTCACCAACACCTGTTACAGCTTCGTGAACGATAGCGATGTGGTGCACGTGGCCAGCGTCCACCAGTACGTTGCAGACAAAGCCACCTTCATCCCAGTCAAGGGCGCTGGCGGTTTGTCTCCAGAGCCAAATCAACTCGAAGGCGTTTACGCTTGGGGATGGGCCAAAAACATTTGGGCCGATTCCGTCGCTTAAGCTTTTAGGCATTTTTTACCAAACAGAAAAGACCCTTGGCGGGGTCTTTTCTGTTTCTACCAATGGAGATAACGCATCGCTCTACTTCGGTGTTTTGCCGCGATTTTCCACTGCTCGTAGAAAATCAAAATCCACCCCTTTGTCCGCTTGCATCACCGTATCAAGAAATAGCTTGCGGTAACCCCGATCTGCCGTTGGCGTGACAACGGGGTTATTGATAGCGCGTTCATTTAAGGCCTCTTCTGAAACCAATAGCGTTAACTCTCTATTGGCCACACTGAGCCGAATCCGATCACCACTTTGCACATACGCCAAGGGGCCGCCCACAGCCGATTCAGGCGTGACGTGCAGCACGATGGTGCCAAAGGCTGTGCCGCTCATGCGGCCGTCAGAGATTCGAATCATGTCTTTGACGCCCGCTCGAGCGAGCTTTTGTGGAATCGGTATGTAGCCCGCCTCTGGCATTCCCGGTGCGCCTTTGGGCCCGATATTTTTCAACACCAAAATATCATCCGCCGTGACATCCAAATCATCACGATCGATTCGGGTCACGAGGTCTTCAATGTTTTCAAAAACAACCACCCGACCCTCATGCTCCATCAACCGCGCATCCGCGGCTGATTGCTTGATAATCGCACCACCCGGCGCCAAGTTGCCACGTAAAACCGCAATACCTCCTTGGGGGTAGATCGGCTGCGCAGCTGATTTAACAACGTCTTGCAAGAAGCCCGGGCCAGCGGCATCAATTTCTTCGCCCAAGGTTTTACCCGAGACAGTCAATGCATCCAAGTGCAACAAAGGCTTTAACTCGCGCAGCAATGTCGCCATGCCTCCGGCGTGGTGAAAGTCTTCCATGTAGTGCTGACCTGATGGCTTTAAATCAAGCAACACAGGGGTGTGGCGGCCCATGCGATCCAAAGCATCTAAATCAATATCAAACCCCATGCGGCCCGCTATCGCTGTCAAGTGAACAATGCCATTGGTCGAGCCACCAATAGCAAGCAACACCCGCATGGCATTCTCAAATGCCTTTTCGGTCAGGATTTTGTCAATCGTCAATCCCTCCTTGGCAATTCTGACCGCTTGGCGTCCCGTCTCTTCAGCAACTCGCATTCGATCGGCTGTCACAGCAGGTGGTGAAGCGCCACCCGGCACTGTCATGCCCAATGCCTCAGCGATACACGCCATGGTACTAGCAGTGCCCATGACCGAACAGGTGCCAACGCTAGCCACCAATTGATCATTGACGTCTTCGACTTCAACCGCATCGATCTCGTCGGCGCGGTATTTGCCCCAATAGCGCCGACAGTCGGTGCAAGCCCCGACACGCTCACCGCGATGGCTGCCTGTCAACATTGAACCAGTGATGAGTTGAATGGCGGGCAACCCAGCCGAAGCGGCACCCATGAGCTGCGCGGGTACGGTTTTGTCGCAACCACCAATCAAGACCACCGCATCCATGGGCTGGGCACGTAGTAACTCTTCTGTTTCCATTGACATTAAGTTGCGCAAAAACATGCTGGTGGGCGCTGAGAAGCTTTCGTGGATAGAAATCGTAGGAAAATCCACTGGCAATCCACCGGCCAACATCACACCCCGCTTCACTGCTTCCAATAACTGCGGCATGTTGCCGTGGCAAGGGTTATAGCCGCTACCAGTGTTGGTGATGCCAATCACCGGACGTTCAAGCGCCTCATTGGTATAACCCGCACCCTTGATAAAAGCTTTGCGCAAAAAAAGCGAGAAGCCTTGATCACCATAGCTTGTCAGCCCTTTTTTCATACCGGCAGGTTTGTTGCTCATTAGATTGCTCCATTTATTTCGCGTTTTGAGTATTATCGCTGACCGCGTCCGCTTGGTAATGACATTGTGAGACCCACTAAAGGCAGCAACTTTGAAAAATCTGCTAGATTGAAGCTTGAATATTCAATTCAAGCCACGCAACACAACCAGAACAGAACGAGAACACATGCTGACCAAATCCTTTTTAGCAGCGCTGCTGAGCGCCACAACCCTTAGTTTTACAACGGTCGCCCATGCACAGAGCAACGCCGCCGTTGATGAAATAGCCGCATATTTGGACTTCAGTGAATATAGTGGCGGTGTGATCTTTGCAGAGCAAATTCCCCGCGAGGATTACAAAAACATCACCATTATTGACGCCAGAGACTCAGCACAGTTTTCCCAAGAGCACATCCCAGGCGCCATCAATATTGAATGGCGACAGGTACTTAACAAACGCAACCAGATCCCAAAAAACAACATGGTGCTGATCTACTGCAACACCGGAACCTTGTCGGCCCAAGGGGGGGTGGCTTTACGCCTTGCAGGCTGGGACAACGTGCGCATTCTTCAAGGGGGCTTTGAAGAATGGAAAAACAAAGGCGGCTTAGACGCCAACACCCGAGCCACGACACCTTCTAAGCAATAACGCAAACATGCCTTTATCTGTCAGCCTCCCCTTTAAAAGGTAGACTCCGTCGAACACAGCTCATACAGGCAACTTATGCAGGCACTAGCCCCTTCATCATGACGCGAATCAAACATACTTTATTAATCTTAATCCTTGCCGGTGTGGTGGCTGGGTGCGACTCAAAAGACTGGGATACATCAGGCTATGCCGATGGTTATTCCACCGCAGTGAGCGCTAGCTGTAGACTCGAGGCACCCCTCGTTGATGGCAGGTATGACAAATTTCAGTACGCCCGAGGCTATGCCCGCGGCGCAAAAGCTGCCGCTGCAGATATTGAAAGCAAAGGCTGCCCCAATCTCCCCAATCCTTGAGGCGACTGGTTGGTTAATTTGTTATGCCTAGCGCCGAATTCATGAAACCTGATCTTCATGCAAGGCACTGAACCCTGAAGATTCACAACCCTCTTCATGCAATCATGCTTGTTGTCATCCCACAAATATCAAAACATGGATATCAAGCAACAACGGCGGCAATCAATGTTGATCGAGTGCGTGTTCAATAAATTGTGGTCTAACAGTGGTGCGTGGCGCTTTAAAGGGAAACCATGTGCGCACATCTTCTTCGAGACCGATGCCGTGCATGTAGTTATAGATAGCCTTGCGCAAACCGACGCTTAGAGCAGCGTGATCCACATTTGTTGGATCCAAAAAACCCACATCATTTTTTGCAAAAGACGTGTTCGGCAAAGGCTTCAAGGTCACGCCGTAATCAGCGGGGTTTAAACCAACGGGCGAATGCACCGTGCAAGTGAACCGATGGAAAAATCCACTTTGTATGCAACCATTTGTAAAAAGCTGACGAACATATTCCAAGGCGTCGACGGTTTCTTTAACCGTTTGGGTCGGAAATCCGTACATCAAATAGGCATGCACCAACACGCCTGCGTCGCTAAAAGCACGCGTGACGCGAGCGACCTGATCAACCGAAACCCCTTTTTTCATAAGGCTCAGCAAGCGATCAGACGCGACCTCCAGCCCTCCTGAGACGGCGATGCAACCACTTTGTGCAAGAAGCTGGCAGAGCTCTGGAGTAAATGTTTTTTCAAAACGAATATTGCCCCACCAGGAGATATTAAGATTTCGTTTGATGAGTTCTTGAGCCAGTGCTTTGAGTGCCTTGGGGGGCGCCGCTTCGTCCACAAAATGAAACCCAGTTTGTCCTGTTTCGCGGACGATGGTCTCTATCCGATCAGCAAGCACCTCTGCAGAGGCGGTTTCATAACGTCCGATGTAATCCAAACTGACGTCACAAAAGCTACATTTTTTCCAATAACAGCCATGAGCCACCGTCAGCTTGTTCCAGCGACCATCGCTCCAAAGGCGATGCATCGGATTTAGCATATCGAGCAACGATAAATAATCAGAAAGCGGCAAGCCATCCCAAGTTGGCGTGCCAACATCCTCGAAAGGCACCTCTGGTTCAACCATGTTGATGTAGCGCACTTCATTGGACTGCGGAGCACGCAAGAAAGTACGCACCAGTCGTTGCTGCGAGCGCTTGCCTAACAAATGATCCAGCAATGACAGCAAAGGACGCTCGCCCGCATCAAGTGTCACATAATCAACAAAATCAAAAACGCGAGGCTCAGCGAGCTCTCGTAACTCAGTGTTAACAAAGCCACCACCTAAAACAATCCGGACCTCAGGATGGTTCGCCTTGATGGTTTGAGCAATCCTGAACGCGGCATAAACCGTACCAGGAAACGGGACTGACAACAAGACGACAGTCGGGGCGTGACGGGTGATCACGTCTAGCGTGAGTTTTTCTAAACAGTCATCAACCAATGTGTTGGGTGCAGCCAAAGCAAGTGCCAAAGGATCAAACGAGGCCTGACTGGCCGCAAGCGACTCGCCATAGCGAACAAACTCAAACCGCGAGTCAACTGCATCACGCAAGACATCGGCAAGATCGTTCAGGTAAAGGGTCGCCAAATGCTTGGCGCGGTCGTGCATCCCAAGCGCGCCAAATGCCCAGCCCAAAGGATCACCCATTTCATCATCGACGTAGGCATCCAAAGCAGAAAAGCGCGGCCCTTCTGGCAAATACTGTCGGGTAACAATACGATGAGCCAGCGTTGAGTCGCGGCCTTGTAAAAAAGAGATGACCGCATCAATGGTGCCGAGATAGCGCATGCGCTGCGCCGAAAAAGCCTGCAATGTGTGGCTTCGTTTACGTTGAGGAATTGCCTCAACCTTCTGCGCGACTTGCTCAAGCCCCTCGGCGCTCAACAAGCGCAACACCAAGGCCAAGGCGAGATCTTCTTGGACAGCATGGATTTTGCGAGAGCGCAAAAAACCTGTCAAATAAGCTGTTGAAGGATAAGGCGTGTTGAGCTGCGTCATCGGCGGGATCAACGACAATACCCGCAATTGCGCCAGGCTGGCTTTAGACATGATTGACACAAAATTCTGAATTAGCCAGTATAAGTGCAAACCAAATGACCACTTAAATACCCATCACAACAAATGCCTGACGGCCAACACATCCCCCTTTCGGTGCTTCACAGAAACCTCGAAGCGTTTCTCAAAGGTGTTGTGAAGCAACTCTGTCTTAGAACAAGACCTTAACTCTCGCACTGACCATCTGGTTGGTGTAGCGCGTGTGACGCTCCTGGTTTTATCGGACCATTTCTATCTAGAAACGCAGGCTCCAGTTGTCGAACGGCTTTCCCATCCGGACACACATTCAATTGGTGTAAGACAATCCAAACTTGAATACAGCCTGATCACATCTAAATGTTCGCGCCACTGCTTGAATTAAACCGATGGCCACGACAAGTTCTCAGCGTGGCAAGATGTGTTGGCTAAGCTTGAATTGCCCTTAAACCCTACCACCCCTATTTCCTTGTTTGAAGACTCTGCGCGTGAAGCCGCTAAGCTATTTCTACAAAACCTTAATGTTGCGGCGACCATTGCTTTAGCTGGCGCAGGCATGAAAAAAAACAATTCGGTGCCGTAGTTGACCCTAAAGCAAAGGGCAATATTCACACTTTCAACGCAACCGGCACCTTAGGCAGCATGACCACTCAAATTATCAAACGCCTTTCACCCACCAACCTAAAAACCTCTTGGGTCGTAGGTTTGAGTCGAATTGCTGCGATAGATCGATATTTTTCGGCTTTTGTGGTGGGCTAAAGTTTGAATGATTTGAATGCCATTAACGCCGCTTCACATATATTGTAGTCATAGCGTGCAGGTTACTGCTACCGATGGAAGCGCCTGATCTTCATCAGCGGCGTTAAGGCTTGACAGTTTCTTAATGATTGGTTTCTCTGCTAATGAGGCTAGCCGTTCCTCAAGCCTTTGTCTTTCTTCTGTCAGTCTTTCTTTTTCAAGTCGTTCTGAGTTGTACTTTTCTATAGCATCTTTCAATACAACACCATCTTTAATCAAGTAAGTCACAGCAATATTTTTAATCTTAAGTTCCTCAAGTGTTGCCTCATGTTCAGGAAAATCAGAAGGTAAGTATGATTTTGTACCGTCACGGAATTCAGTCAAAAATCGAGTGAAACCAAACTCTCCCAACCAACGCTTAGTTAACTTGAAATTATTCACAAATATTTTAAGTTCGGTATCACCGCAACTTTGCCCATTCCAGTCGAATAGTGTTGTCACGGAGTAGTTAAGTTGCGTCAACACTTGTGGTTTTTGTGCGCAACTCAGTGTGAGTGAAGACCCATAGGGCTGAACACCATCATTATTAGCTCTAAGCGGAAATGAAGAGATTGAAACCGCAAACTTTGTTTGCTCAAATTGAGCTAGGCTTTTATCAATTTTCGGAATGCGTGCATCAATCTGCTTAATTCGGGCATTGGCACGAGTTTCTGACAGCTTATCTTTTAGGGAAGATTTAACCTGCACTAAATCACGCTCCTTTTTCTCAGAAGCGGCCTGATTAATAAAGCTTAGAAAGTTTGCCTGCCATGGCAACGACCATTCAAAAGGGTCTGCCTCAGTGTAGCCCGTGGCACTTTGCAAAAGAAAAGGCTTCGCAGTCGTGTCCAAGTAACGCCACAGGGTTCCATCAGTACCCATTACCTTGTTTAACAATTCGCCTTTGTCAAGAACCGTTTGTGTTGAAGCAAGCACCTGAATTTGCCAGTCATTCTGCATGCGACAAGCTGCATTCAAATAAGCATAGTGTGTTGCAGTGACCAACTCACCACGCAAAATAACCCATGCGGGCTCATTGATGGGTTGTGAGCTCGCGCCTAATTCAGACTGAACCCGAGCTAATGAGTTGTAGGCATCGCGTAAGCTTGAGTCTTTTACAGACGGGTCTCGCCCAAAAACACTAAAGTCTGACGCCAACGTTGAGGCCTTTCCTGGTGCACTAATCGCAACCGTTACAGCTTGGGCCAAAGCCTTATTAAAAACCAGATAAGACTTTGTAGCACTTGCTAAGTTGCGTTCATTTTGTATGGCGACCGACCCAGATTGCGTTTTGGATCGACTGAACATGGACGGCGCTGCAGCCTGTATGGTACTAATTCGATTAGACGTGGCTCCAATAACAGAGGTGTCAGTTGATGAATTCCTAATAGATCTGACAACATCGATTGCAGTAACCCACTCCGGTCTTGGCATATTTTTGATGCCTGACTCTGGAAACTCTTCGAGCACTCTGCCCTCGATAATGTTAAAAGGACTCGATGGGCTGTTAAAGTTAGATAATACATCTACCCAGTCGCCTTCAGTCTTGAGCAAGTTTCGGCCTGTTGGGAATAGCAATATAAAATTCCTCCAAACCGTTTCTCTTTGAAACTTGTAATTTTGTAAATAAATTATTTGTTGCGTCTTGAAGGCCTCACGAAGTGGCTCAACAGCGTCGAATCGCAGTAAAAAATTGGTAATTACTTTGTAACCAGCTAAGGTAAAGGCCGCAGGTACTTCAACTTTTGAAGGCTCACCAAGGGGATTCCAATAGTCACTTAACCGCACGCTTTCAACACCCGGCCGAAGAGTAACCCATTCATTGAGCCAAGACAGTGAAGTTTGATTATTAGCCAACGCAAGAAATCTATTATTGAAATTAACTTCTAAGTTTCTGAGATTGTCTTTCGTTTCAAAGGATAAATAGTATAAAAACATCTCATACATTTCATAAGCTTCTCTAGGATTTGGGTTGACCAAAAGGTAGGTAGACACCTTAAGAACCGGCCTTTGCAAGGCTGATAATTGAGAGAAATTTGCATTATTTTTTGCAGCTGTCAACGCGTTATAACGAAAGATCATGAAATCCATCGCTTTGGCAGTGAGTAGTTCATCTCTATTTTCAAGAAGTAGTGGCAAGAATTTACCATCTATTTCATTCTCTTCGAACATTCTGTATGTACTAACAAAATTTTCTTTAAGCTTCGCTTTAATCGGTGCAAAAATACCGGAAAAAGGCAGTAGAAAATTTGAGCTGTTATTGTCTTGTTGGGTCAACCAAACAAGTTGAGGGCGAGTTGACACTATTGTATGAATCATACTTCTTGCGTCATGTGCTTGAGTGACCTTAGCCAAAGTAAACTGCTTGGCCTTATCAATTTCAGTTATAGCATTCATAAAGCCAGCAAAAAACCAAACTGCTGCAAGTGCTACTGCACCATAGAAAGCAGCCCATTTTATCTGTTTTTGACGCTGTGCTTGCTGAACGTAAATAGCCAATGGTTGATAAACACGATCTCTTTTAAGCACATGATTAAACAAGGCTGGCCCAAAAGCCATTGCACGGGCATTGTTTGATGAAGCACCATTTTCAACTGGTAACGCCGATGACAAAAATAAGCCTCGAAATATTGCCGATTCGCGGTACGAAGACGAACTAAAAAGAGACATCAACGTACTTTCAATAGGACCTTCAAGTTGACGAATGTCATGGGTTGCAAGCAACCCAGACATCTCAATCTGCGCCCCTTGTTGAGTTGCTCGTAACCCCAACCATGGCATAAAACGCGCCAATTCAGCCATCGCATAACGAATGCCTGTAGAAATTTCGGCTATGTTGAGGGGTAACAGAACACCAGCCGCTTGGTTTCTTAAATCGTGAGGTAAGTGAGTGATTAAGTTATTGATACCTTCTAACTTATCAGCCTGCGTCAATACGACATAAACGGGCAATCGACGTCCAGCTAAAGCCATCAAATCGCTGATGCGTTGACGAGCTAAATACAAGGCCTGATGCGTTCTACCAATAACCTGGGGCTTTAATTGGTCGACACTGATGCACACAGTCACTGAAGCACACTGCTCGGGCAAAACATCGGCTGACATACAAGCCAATAAACTTTCCCAAGCGGAATCTCTTTCAAAAGTGTCGCTATCAGGATCAATATGACGACCCGAAATATCAACCGCAATACCCGAGTCAAGAAATGCAAATTTACAAGACTGTGTATGAGAAAGCGTATTAGAAATTTGTGATGGTCTCTCGAACTCAGACGAGTTGCTGCCTTGCAAAAGGGTTGATTTACCTGCTGAGCTCAAACCTAAGACAAAATTAAGATTATGGCTGCCCAATACAGATTTATCTACACTTTTTGACATCGCTAAATAACGTTGAACTTCACTTACCCATTCTTGATCAGGAAGCAGGGCTTGTTCAATTGGCGTTTGTGTTTTGAGCCGATGCAGTGCACGATATCTAACGTAAGTGCGCCTTACCAAAGTAAAAACAATCCAAAGTAAGATGGCTGTTACTGGCCACAACCACATACTGCCTGCCGGCCAACTAAGATAAATTTGGCAAGCCCACCCAATAGTGATTAACACCAAAAAAAACATAACTAGAAATAAAAACTTAAGCGCTTTTTTAAGCATTTTTAACCATTACACGAACGTTATCATTGAGCACTTTTGAAATTTTCCAAGATGGTAGGCTTCTTATTTCCAACCTGACAAGACCGAGTCGACGATTAACTGTAATAAACCGAGCAACGTTAATGCAAAAAAAGCTAAACAGCCAAGGGATATGAATGCCGGCATGTAATCACGCCAGCTTTTCTTCAAAGATTTGCTGGTCATCATATGGCCACTGAGAGAGGGAAACGTTTGCGCACCGTGATTAACCAAGTTAATGCCTTGTAATACCTCACTTGCTGCCCGTTGTCGTCGCAACTCAAGCGCTTCGATCGACAAATCATACACAAACCTTCCCTTAAACCCGTTTGCCAAACAGAAAGTAAAAACATCTTTAGCGATTTGTGACTGACCTGTTAGAGCATCCATTCGATCAAAGAACTGATCACCAGCCAAGCTTGTATTGAAATATTTCATCTGTAAGAGTGTTTGTGACCACTGATCAGACACACCTGGCCATTGTGCGTTCATAATGAGTTCATCAGCCCAAGCACAAACAGCAAATAAAGCTTGATCAACAGCTAGAGTAGGTTGTTGCTTTTTTTGGTTAAACTTCTTAATTTTTTCCACCCAACGAGTGGTTCTTAAATACAACTCAGTGGCGTTGATACGGCGGTCTTGAACAATAACTGCCACCTGCATCATAAATTCCGCAAATGGCTGACAAAAAAAGGCACGTTGTGAGTAACTTAGGGTGTTGTCAGTCATAGTTGAATAACCTTGCTACTGTCTGGATCTGGCTTAGGGCGGTCGCCTTGAAGCGTCGAATTGTCTGGATTTAGAAATACAACAGGTTCAGAACCAAGCAATTTTAAGTCATTAATCATTACCTCAGACAAGTCGAGTGACATATACATTTTGGCAGGCACTGCAGCATAGCTCTTCACAAGAATTCCCGATTTAGTCACTGAAACTGGAACTTCCAACATTCGGACACGCTGGGCTATCGGAGAATTGTAATAACCCGCGTAGAGCAAAATAACCTGAGCTTCTTGTCTGCGAGCCAAAACGATTGTGTCGATCGCACTAGGCTGAACCACATAACGATCAACTGACAAAATCGCCGGGTCTGTGACAGCACCACCCGATAACAAACGATCAAGCTCTTCTAGGTTAGTTGATAACTTCAAAACTGCTTTAGGATTATTGCCTTGAATCACCGCAATAGTCAGAGCGTGCGCAGCATCGCTGACACTGTTTAGACTTTTGCTCGCATGAATATCAATCACTACCCCGCGCGGATTAGAGGAGTACTTTATATCTGCCATGGCATCTTTTGCATTGTTTCCGCCAAGCATAGAATTGACAGACGAACAACCTGTTAATGCCACGAGCACAAACAGCACCAACCCTGATGCACAGGCCTTTGAACTCAACCACTTAGAGATAAGTAAAAGAGATCTCATCTTTAAAGTCCTTACATACTGTTGCTGAAAATAAATCAAGTTCTAAAAAAAACAAGTAAAGCACGCATTGTCTTGGGCAGACCCAACCAATGAAGACATACGGTTCCGCTTGAAGTTGCCTCTTTCCAAATTGGGTCAAGTGTATCAACCTTCCACACCCCCGCATTAGCCGCTTCTGCAACACCATAAGGTACACGATCGAGCCGCTCGAGTGGAATGCCTGCTAAGGCTCGACTGACCACGGTTTCAATTCGGGTCAGTGAAGCGAGCTTTGCCGATGATGCCTGAAGCAGTTGCATTTCTGTGACTTGTTGAACCACCAAGTAAACAACGTGACCACCCACATTTGCAGCCGATGGCACAGTTGCCTCAAGCCAGCCATCGCGAGGTTGGAAAACAACCACGTTATCAGGCCCGCTTCGCAATTGGTCAAGCAAAGCCAAAACAACTTGACCCAATCGATCAAATAAACGGCAAGGATCGTTTCGTTCCCACAAGGGTAATTCTGGACAAGAAATACCCCCGACAGCAGATAGTCGACGAGCCAAGACAAGAAAACATTCAAAAATATCAGAGGGTGATGCATGCATACGCAGGCGGTGGCCGGTTTGCGTTAAGCACTGAGCCAATTCGGCATGTACCATGCGATCTCGTAACCATACCGATTCAATCGTATCGCCATTCATTCGCCAAGGCTTGGACATCGCTGCTAGCCTAGACTCAACAGCCTGCATCGACTCAAAAAACTGAAGAACAATAGCAGACAAAGCCGGGTGAGATTCAACCGTTAAACAAGCGGGTGCATACGCCTCGTCAAAGCTGACAGTGCCCGCTTGCACAACCAACTTGGCGACTGACAAAATATTCATGCCTTGCGCCGAATCGATCTCGTCGCCTACTAGAAAACGCAGGCGAAGCCACAACCGATCGATTTCTAGGTCGGGGGTGTCATCGTAGAGATCAGCAAGTTGCTCGCTGT
Source organism: uncultured Burkholderiaceae bacterium (assembly GCA_963926245.1). GTDB lineage: Bacteria > Pseudomonadota > Gammaproteobacteria > Burkholderiales > Burkholderiaceae_B > Algicoccus. Next base: position 55,640 of record CAWUWI010000023.1, read on the forward strand.
AGGTTGCAACCTCGAACCGACCATCTAGACCCTTGTCAGCCACGGCAGGTGATCCATCTGTAAATTTTGGCAAACCGATTGCTACTTTATAAACCCCATCTTGGCTGAGAATATTTCTAATGTCGGCATCAGCCAAACGGGCGTTCAAACGAATGTCAACCCATTGCCCATCAGGCATAAATGCTTGCAATTGACTACAAGCCAAAAAACCAGATTGCAATCTATCATTCACAAACTTAATAGATGAAATAGCGCCTGTGTGGTTTGGGTTTAATTGCAAAACACGTGCAAGAGATTGTGCCTGATATGCATCGCTATACTGAAAATGTTGGGGCTGAAGAAAGATGCCTTGACGCCAATAGATGGGTTTAGAAAAATTCATTACTTGTCTATTCCATATTAAGAAGATTTATTTGTCACGCCGCTAGGCACAGGCAACAGAATTGTCCCGGCACAAGAGTCATACCAGGACAATTAGAAAGGTTTTGTAAATTCATGCTTGTTAATCGAGTCATCGGCATCGCTTCAACCAATACCGTAAATGCTCCAGTCATGGGTATAGTTGGACCCATACACATGCCGCTGGCAAGCCCAATTCCCATATCACCTTCTGACATGACAACCCAAGCTAGTAAATTACCTGCTGGTGTAAATTCCATCAAGATATTAGGTGCGGTTGGCATCGCTAATTCAGTTTCTGAAATATTAGGGAATGGAATAACAATTGGCCCATCATCACAACAATCTGGAAACCCCATATTCATATTCATCATGTTATTGGAAAACATTTTTTCAGCTTCCTATTTTTTTAAGATCAAGCTTAGTACGTTCCATGATAACTTTATGAAAGCTAGTTTTTGTATTAACCATTACTTTAGAAAAGTCGGCGTGGGTTAAGTTAGCAGCATCAAAACTAGCACCATTTAGTTTCGCACCCATCAATAATGCGCCGGTTAATTGAGCCGACGCAAATGTTGCTTCAGATAAATCGGTACGCTCAAATCGGGCACTAGAGGCACGAACGCCGGTAGCATCAACTTGACTCATATTAGCCAATCCAAAGTAACTTTTACGTAAATCAGCACCCCTCATATCGCAAGCATGTAGATCTACTTGGCGAAAAAAACTCGCTTTTATTTGAGCATTTTGAAAATTTGAGCCCGCAAAGCTTGAGTTCAACACCACATTCGTCGACTTAAAGTTCGCCTCAGAAAAATTAGATGCCTTAAGGTCACAGTGTGCCAAGGTGGCATTAAGAAAATCGGCTTTTAAAAACTGGGCACCTACCCCTTTGCAGCCTAGTAAAGCCGCTTTATGAAAGCTCACTGAATTTGCCTTCAGTGCGCTGCAATCAATTGGGCTAAGAATGGCCTCAAGCTTGGGGGGTTTACCGCTCAACAACTTTGCAGGGTCAATCTCAGAGCCGACCTTAATGCCAAGCATCTTACAACCGTTCATATTAGCGCCCGTCAAATCAACCGAACCTAATTTGACGCTGATCAATGTTGCTTCAGTTAAATTAGCGTTTTTTAAACATGCACCATCTAAAAGTGCTTGGTCTAAAATCGCACGTGTCAATATCGCCCGATCAAGCCGAGCGCCAGTTAGATCAGCACGGCCTAAATTAGCGCCTGTCAAATTAGCATCTCTTAAATCAGCGTCACGCAGGTCGGCTCTTGCCATGGTTGCGCCTGATAAATTTGCCCCCACTAACGACGCACCAGAAAAGCTAGCACCATCTAAAAATGCATCTTTTAGATTAGCCCCATCGAGATGTTGCCCTGACAGGTCAACTCCAACCCAGTCGCTACCAGCAGGAATAGGCCGAGCTGGGTTTGCTCGCAGATAGTCGGCAATATGCCGACCCATTTCTTTTGGGTCGGCCAACGCACTGGGTTGATCCATCCAATGCGCTGATCTTCGGTAGCGCTCAGTGGCGGCAATAAGTGCCGCGGTTAAACCCTCTTTCATCTTTGCTGCTTCTGGCATATTTATCGCACCCTGCTTCACGCTTTGCTCTATGGCTAGCTGAAGGGCAGGCGCTCTACGTATGGGCGGCCCAGCCAACATATCTTTCATTTTTTGATCAACCATCGGCTTCAAATCAACGCCTTGCTTGGCAACCATGGCCTCAATTTTTTTAATTGATTCTTCACGCCCTTTCAGACCAAGCGCTCGAGCACGCTTGACCAACCCAGCCAACTTGACCTGATCAGGGTTATCAGCCGATAGCACCGCAACCATGTCGGCAGCAATCTGTGTGGCTTCATCAACCGTTGCATCAGGCTTAGCCGCGGCAACCCCACCAGCAGACGTCACGGATGATTCTGCTTTTTCGCGGGCATCAACCGCACTTTGAAGCGCCTGACTCATCTTCGCTTTGGCCGCCTTAGGAATAGTAGGCAAAATAGAAGCCCTTTGCCCTTCTGGCAACAAGGGTGACTCATCTAAACAAGCCAATGCTGCATCTTGAGAAGTTCCACTTCGAATAGCCAGTTGATCTTCATAATGGCTCAACGGCCTTGGGTTGCTGCAGTCTTCGAGCGCAGCAAACAACAAATTGACATCGTGCGCATCACTTTCTGTTATGGGAAATGAGCCTCGCCACATCAGCCCGAGCAACCCTGCTTGCGGCAGTAACATGACTGTGTCGGCATGCATAACTAGGGGTATCAAAGCGGGGCCTTGCGGGGTACGACGAATGAAGCAACGCGGTTGCCAGTCTGGTAAAACCCATTGTCTTGACTGGCCATTAGGGCACATGCCCTCAACTCTAAACACATCACCCGGCTTAAACCATCCATCCAAACGCTGGTCAGTCGAAGCAACCATCAACTGTTCAGGCGAGGTATCGCCAGCTAGGGCTGGAAAATCTTCTTTTTTCCAACGTGCATCATATGTACCAAAAGGTTTAAACCGATCTGGCGCATCTAGGGGAACAGGCCCATAACCCGCCGCAGTTGGCCGATCAGAGGGCGATGCAACCAACTGACTAGGGTATTCAATTTGCGGCAGCGGCTGACCAACCCAGGTTTCAACATATAGTCCACACCCAGAAGGGTTTAACCCATGGCCATGACCACCAAATGACTTCGACCAATCTAGCTTGACAGACTTGTTGATTGACTGAGGGTCTGATGGCCAAGCTACCCCTGCTCGCTTAAGCCAGGTTCGAGCACCTGTCACACAAAGACTTTTGCCTATTAAAAGCTGACCTTCCCGAATCAAGCTAACATTGGCCAGCGCTGAGGTCGCCCCAATTTTTGCGGGGTAAACGTCACCGAATGCCAACCATTCTGCACGGGGTTTGAAAAATCCTAAGTCAGGCACAGCTTTGCTGGGTAATGCAGCAACCAAAGACTTCCAAAACAACTGCTCTGAACAGAGCATTGCAGTCGAACCTTGCATTTCAAAACTTGCCATAACGGTAACAACAAGTTCAACGCGACCATCCGGACCTAATACGGGTCGTGAGGAACAACTTAAAGATTGTGGCTTTATGGTGAGCATAGAGCTAAAAAAACGCCGAATCAGGTAGCGCCAGCAGTAAGGTATGGCACTGCTCTACGATCTCATTACGCGAAATTTCAGGGTCAACTGAGTTAGTTGCCATTAAATGGTCCGCCATGGCTTCGCTAGCCGCGAGTTGTCGAGCAAGCGGAATTCTGGCAAAAGTATACCTGTGCAACGCTGAAAAATTGTCACCTACCTGACTTTCTTCGATCATTTTATGACTCCAATTTATGCTTTTTCAACAGCCCGTGTTCCGGCTCAATCACTACTAGCGTCTGAGCCTGAAGATTGATTGTCGTCTAAAGCTTTATTTAGCACGTTTGCGTCATCTGTTTCTGAGCCGTCATTGCTACTGCCAGGTGGCTTACTAAGAGCCTGATTAGATGAATAAGCCATGCCGCCTTTCGCAGCCGGAAAGGCCACTTTAGCGGCTAACTTGGTACTTTTAATTAACTGAGCATAATGTGCCGCTTGGTCTGCATCAAAACCAGCAGCCTCTAATGCAGCTTTCCAAGGAACGCCCTTAGCCAAAAAATCAAACGCCTTTGCACCTTTGGAGCCAAACTTATCTAAAATGGAAACCTTTTTTGCCAGTTCTGCCGCTTTTTCAGCTTGGGTGACTTCTTTGGCTGTTTGCTGTGCTGTTTTAGATGTTTTGGCTGCCTCATCAGCGGCTTTTGTTGCTATGGCAAGATTATCGGTCGCTTTAGAAGCAGCTTCCGTTGCTTTAGTCGCTTTTAGGGCTGTTGCGCCAGTTTCTGATGCTTTTTGGGCTGCTTTGGCTGCGTCGAATGCACCTTCTGAATCTTTTACTGCTTGATTTGCTTTGGTAAGGTTTTCGGCTGCATCTTTAGCATCTTTAGCTGAATTGACAGCTGTCCTAGCATCATCAGCCGCTGTGGCTGTTTTCGCCGTCGCAGATAACCTAGCGGTGTTTGCAGCCTCATCAGAAGCTTTGGCTGTTTGCTCTGCTATTTTAGATGTTTCGGCTGCTTCATCAGCGGCTTTTGTTGCTTCTTCAAGATTTTTAGACGCTTTAGTTGCAGCTTCCGTTGCTTTAGGCGCTTTTAGGGCTGTTTCGCCAGTTTTTGCAGCTTCTTCAGCTGCTTTGGCTGCTATGACTGCTTTTCCTGCATCTTCTACCGCTTGCTCTGCTTTGATAAGGTCTTTGGCAGTATCGGCTGCGTCTTGCGCTGCTTTAGCCGCCATGCCCGTACCATGAAGGCTTTGGGCAAATTCAGCAGCATCACCAGCTGCTTTAGCCGCTGTTTTTGCATCAGCGGTGCTCTTGGCTAACTTCGCTTCAGCCGCCGCGGTTTCAGATGCCTTGGTGGCTGTTTCTGTATCTTTCGCTGCTTTAGCCGCTGTTTTTGCATCTTCAGCTGCTTTAGCCGCTTGAGTTGCTTTGTCAAGATTTTCAGCAGCTTCGTCTGAAGCTTTCACTGCTTTAGCCGCTGTACTAGAATCTGCAGCCGCTTTGGCTGTTTTCGCCGTCGCAGATAACCGGGCGGTATTTGCAGCCTCTTCAGAGGCTTCGGCTGTATTTTTAGCATCATTAGCTGTTTTGGCAGTACTATCGGCAACTTTAGCCGCTGTTTTTGCATCATCGGTGCTCTCGGCTAACTTACCTTCAGCCACCGCAGTTTCAGATGCCTTAGTTGCTGTTTCTACATCTTTCGCTTCATTAGCCACTGTTTCTGTAACTTTCGCATCTTTAGCCACTGTTTCTGCATCTTTCGCTACTTTGGCCGTTTTGCTGACCGCTCCAGCCGCATCAGCTGCGTCTGCAACAACAGCAGCACCTGTTGTAAAAATTTTAAGAGATGCCATGGAAAGTTCAAAATCTGTACTTTCCATTGAAGCCAACGTGGCATCTAAGCTCAATAGCACCTGCCCCATTGAAATGGTGTCAAAAGGCATGGTCAAACCTATCGTGGTGTCCATCGCAAGACCAATAACGGTGTCGCTGCTCATACCCAACTTGGTCTCGCTCATACTGCCTGACAGAAAGTTATTGGTTCCACCAAGCACGGTCTCACTCGATTTTCCAGTCACGAGTGCCGTCTCAGCACCATAAACAGACTCAGATTTACTACCGCCTATTAATTCGGTCCAGACAATAGGGGGAGAACTTGCTTCCTGCCCAAGTATTAGGTTGGTCACACTGGCAGCCATAAGCGAAGGGTTCATGCCCGATATCGCTGTCCAACCAAGGTTGACTGAACTATAAATTGTCTTGGCTGAACTAGACTTTGCCGTTGCAGTCATGCTAGGAACCGGGTCGCCGGCTTGCAGCTCAGATTCTGGCACAGGCAAGCTAACGTTTGGACCAATGGCAGCATAATGACTACCCACAATACGTTCAAACCCGTTACCCCAGACCATTTTGTTTTCCGTGCCAAAAACCTCTTCATTTGAAACAATAATATTGGGGTTACCGGACGTAGCTGTCTTAGTACCAATAGAGACCGTCTCATATAAGCCGACAACTTTAGTTGAAGTTCCACCAATTAAGGTCGTTTCATCTTCCTCAACAGACTCGGTTGTGGTTGTAGACAGTTGAGCATGTATACCAACTGTTTGAATATAACGATTACCGCTCACACGATCAGCTTTATTACCATCGATTTGCATCACAGAATCTTGCAAGTTGTGGGTCACACTGCCAGCCCCTAAAACCTCTGTTTTTTGGCTACCCACAACATAAGACGAATTTCCTTGCGTCGCTTGATAGTGATTTTTTCCCGTTAATTGATAAGTATGACCAGCCGCCGAGATACCAAAGTTATGGGGCTGATCTGCAACGCTTGTTGAAGAACCGCCTCCAGACTCATCAGTTGATTCTGATGATACCTGCCCATTTTCACTAAGATCACCATTTTCTTGTGCTGCCTGCATGGCGGCATCAATTAAAGACGGCAGGTTGGTTTTAATCCATATTTGCATCGTCGAAGGTAGGCTGTCAAAGTTCGGGACAATGTCTTTCCACAAAGATGGACTCGCAGCGCTCATTTGAACTCGCCTCTAAACACAAAACATATTATGTTAATCATTATCACGCCCAAAACGCCCACCAAATGCACCCATTATCACGGCGACTGAATGATTAGACGACTGAATGCGAACGCCAGACGTTTCAGCTGTGTCGTCCATGTGTAACTCGTTTCCCGTTCGACTCACGATTCGATTAATCGTCGAATTAACATTATTCACCGAAGAGGGTGTCAAAGAGTTATTGATGGCGGCCACGATGATGGGCTGATCAGGGTCACCATTCATGAACGCAATCATGACCTCGGCACCCCGTACGAGGGGAAAATGAAAACCCGTATTTCCTGCTTCACCAGGGCCGTTATAAGGCCCAGCGAAACGAACCCAAGTAGAACCTTTCATTTGATCGTGCTGAGACGAACCAAACAAGAAAACCACCTTGTAACGACCAAACTCATCTAACGTCGGTACGTTACTATCTTCCCCATCAATTTGAGCGGGAAGATAGCCTGAGATACGAGGCCAAGGTGTTTTTAAAGGTAAGCGAAAAGGGGTGTCTTCAACAATTGCTTCAAAGTCTGCAATGTAGAAGTTATCATCTACTTTTTTACCGTTTATCTCGGGGGCAGCAAGTCCAAATCCCGTTTGAGAACCACGGTGACGAACAGAAACAATTCGGTAGCGCTGATTAAAAGACTGACGTGGGTGTTCCTGCAATGTGATGACACTGCCAACATTTAAGTTACCGGCTAAAGCCTGACCTTGAAAAACAATAGACTGAGCGTTCAATGCTTCAGTTCGAAACTTTACATAAGCATTAGCTTGTTGATTGTTTTTAATATTCCCGCCAAAAACAATATTTGAACCCCAGCTGGTCTGACTTCGACTCGAACTGGCTGTGACCATATCTTGTCCACGGCGATAGTTATAGTTTTGTAGGGTCACGCTCTGAGCTAAGCCAACTTGACGCTGCCCAAAAGAAATAACAGACGTTTTATATTGGTCTACATTAATCGAACCATATGGGCGGTACATCATGGTCTTAGAGTGAGATGATAATGAAGCAATGTCATCAACAAAAACAACGCGTTCACTACCGTCTGAATCACCTTGATCAAAATAGAAAAATACGCCTTCAAACTCTAGCCATCGGTTGATGAAATCCCAGTAGCTTTCTTCATACTGCATGACAAAACTGCGTTTCATGACGGGGCTGCCCAGCTTTAATTCATAGTCGATACCGCTTTGCAAACTATTTTTATCGAAAACACGCTTGATTAAATTCGAAATATCTAACTGTTTAGCGGAATCAACATAAGCACAGTTGATCAAGGATTGTCTGAGCCTCACAACACTCGGTTCAAGTCGAGCACGATAAAGCATCATATTTTGGGCAATTTCGCGCAACACTTCAATCTTTGTAATGACACCATGGAAATAACGCCATTCACCACCCCAAGGCTGCATGGTCAACGTAGCGGGCTTGCCAAGCAATTCATTCAAATCAAGATCATAGGACGATGATGCTACGTCAACATCAAAACTGTAAGCCTCTCCAAGACGCTCAATGCCGTCAAAAGAGACAACCTCAAAACTTGTCTGCTGCGACGACGCTGGTGTAAATGCATACCACCCAAGTTTAGATGTCAAAACGAATTACCCCATGTGTATTTGGTCAGCCTGCAATTTAACTAATTTTTCAGCACTAACAATGGTTACCGCCCCATTCAGCTCAACCAGCGAAGGGCTTTCAAGCCTCAGATGCCCCGCACGCGTTTCATCGAGCTCATCAACACGCTTAATGCTTCGCTTAGCATGGACAAACATGGTCTCAATGCTCGAAGAAAAGTACTGTAAAACCTCATCGACTCGATCAGCAATTCTCTTGAGAACCCCCACATTAATAGTCATTTGATCGGCATGAATATCAACAGTTTGGCTCAAGAAACTAATTTGAGGTGAGCGTATTTCAACCGCAGCACTCGAGTCAATGATAGACGGCAATTCTGGCTCTAAGCGTTTAATGACAGATAAGATAACCGCTTGACCCTCTGCCACCATACACAAGACCGTATCGCCAAAACGCGGCTGAATCAAACAACTGGCGGCACAACTGGCTACATAACCACTAGAAATTCGCCATGGACTGACGTCGGTAATCGTTGAACGAATAATCTCAACGGCCTGTTCTTGCATCAATAAATCATTGTGTTCTGCATAACCCATGTTGTCACCTTAGTACTCGTTTTCCATTACAAAATCAGCGTACGCCTTATTTTCAGGCATAAAAGTAGATCGAGCTGAGTTATCGATGCGGCTACCATTCTGCACGGTTCGATCTAACTTTGCAGAATGCATAGATGCCCCACGTAGGTCAGCATCTGATAAGTCTGCCCCAATGAGGTCTGCACCATCTAAGTTTGCATCATTCATGTTCGCAAAATTCAAGGCCGAGTGATGCCATAGTGATTTTTGTGCATGCACCATCTTGAAAGAAGTTCGACTGCATTTGCAGTGTGCAAATCGTGCACTTTGCAAGTTTGATTTATCGAGTTGTGCACCCGTTAAGTTTACCCGTAAAAAAGCAGCTCGCGAAAAGTTACTTTCTAGCAATAGACCATCATCAAAACGAGCATCAACAAAATTTGCCCCACTGAAATTTGCTTTTTTAAGGGAAGCTTTTTTAAAAGATGTACCTGAGCACTGTGCCATAGGCATGTTAACGCCATCTAAGTTCACGCCACTTAAATCGGAAGAGCCTAATACAACTTTAGGGCCCTTCACGCCATCGAAAGTACAAGTGCGCAAATCTAATTTAAACAAGGTAGTCTGCATCAACAAGGCATGACTGAAATCAGTATGATCATGTTCAGTTTGAACCATCGCTGCAGTATTTAAGTTAGCCTGAATCAGCGAAACTTTTTTAAATGATGTATTAACAAATTTTGCCTCAATGAACTGCGCCTGCTTAGCGTCTAACGCCTCTAATGTGCAATAAGCTAAAGAAACACGTCTAGCGTGCACTTCGATCATTGAACAATTGGTAAGCGACACTTTATAAAACTTAACATCATCAAGCATTGCCTCGTCAAAATTAACATTTTTAATGTTAGATGAAGTAAAAGTCGACCCTTGAAATTTACTGCCTTGAAAAGAAATATTTTCAAGAGTTAATTCACTCAAAATTATGCCAGACAAATCAAGATTGGCACAATTTGCGTTACGTAACCTAAGACCTGAGACGGGTTTGCCAGCTGCTTTTACTTGACGAAGTGCGTGCCCAACATCTGTACCTTCAAGCCAATCTGACACAGCGGACCCCACAAATCAAAAATATACTATTCGTTTTTAAGGGCTTTAACAATCGATTTAATTCAATGACTAGCATGACCGACTCATTAATTTAAAAAATAACAGATATAGAAATTGGATTAATTTTTATTCAACATAGTACACATAAGTTCCCAATCTTGGCTGAGACCCTAAAGACGCTCCCAGACCAAGTTTCGACATATTCAATTTCTTTGGCGAAGAATCTCGATCAACCTTAATTCGTATACGCAAGTTCTCATTTGAGAACAGTCTAATAGACTGTTGAAGCAAATCAAACCTGCCACCACCGGGGACGATTTGGTCAAGATCGTCGAGGTCCTGCTGTTTAAGTGCAATTTCAACGTGACTAAGGTGATCAACGAGTTTGCTACCCAGAACAGCTTGCTCACCCAACTGATGGCTACCCTGACCAAGGCGACATGTAAAATTTCTAGGCACTACTACGCGAGTTGCCGCACAGGGTTGTACGCGAACAGTTCCTGACCTAACAATCGTGGCCACTAAGGCTTGAAGGTTAGAAGCAGACCTAAATGAACTCGAAAGCAACGGTGCTAGTTTAAGTATCTTTGGCCACTGATTAAAACGAGTACGCATTGCTGGACCCGTAGACCCTATCCAGCTTGATTTTCGGTCGAGAATTCGCAAACCCTTACCCATGCGCAGGCCTGTCTCAATACGATGTCTTGACCATGCTTTAATTAACAAAGGAAAAGCTGCATAATGAAAAATGTCAATTAAGCCCCGAGCGTTTTGATAACCATTCTGCTCGGCAGCCATCAACCCTTCTGTATAAAAGTTTGGCAACGGCGAAGTCACACCGTACAGACCAAAGAATGTCGTTTCTACTTGTAACTTTCCATCTGATTTGACCAATGCATTGGCAATTTCAAGGGATGGAAATGCCATCGAGAGCATGGGTCTCACACGTAAATTTTTGTGAAAACTATTTTCCCAATTACCCAGTAATGCTTCATTTTCATTGTCTTTATTTTGCGCACCCTCATCCAAAGCATGCGCCAATAAACGCGCCATTTGAAAAAACTCAAGACGAGCGTGATTATCTGTAATAAATGAAATTACAGCATCAAGCCTGGTGCTATCAGAGTTGGCCATTCAAACTGTGCTCCGCTATTAGGGTTTGTTACAACAAGGGTAACGTAGGAATTCAAACCGATTAAGCCTGCTAAAAATGGCAGTAACATTTCACCAAACAACATAAGATCGCCATTACCAGCAAAAAAATCTTGCTGCAGTTGCAACTTAATAATTTGACCCTGAATTCTTGTACCACGAACCATGCGAGTATCTTGTAGCACTAGAACGTCTTCTATACCAAGTAGACGGCGTCGTGCCGCAGATACGCGAGCAGGGTCGCCAGCACCCTCAGGCAAATAAACTTGAAGTAATTCTTTGAGGTTATCTTTATCTAAGATGGCGTGCAAATTTAAACGGGCATGCCCGACAATTTTCCACATAGCATCCTTGCCTAATGCTGGAGTTGAAAAGCCTGTTGGGTTGGTTACATTCGTGACGGTTATGCGCTCTGGTGAATCTGCAACACGCAAACAAACACTTCCAGGTCGCAGTCTCTCAGGTAGGCGACCGTTAGAGCAACGCATCAGCACTGAAAGCGTCTCTCGATTACTTAAATCAATCGCGCTACCGAAGGGCAACCTCAACTTATGAACATGCTCAGATCTAAGTGCCCCCTCAGAGGCTACCACTTGATATTTGTAAGGCCCTTCATCAGCCATTAACTCCGTTGTCGACTGATAAATTCGCTCTTGAGATTCACCCTGAAGTCGGCCTGTAACGCTTATTACATCGTGGATAGTCACGTGACCGGGATTGGAATCCATAGCCGTGAGTTGGTAGCTTTCTTTAAGATGAGTCAACGCAATGGGATTGGCAAACGCCTGAAACAAATTTACTGCAGGGACGGCGTTTACTTCAATATGCTCAATTGATAGGTTTGGCAATAAAGGGGCAGGAATAGAGAAATCGAATTCAATACAAAATTTTCGATCGCCTACCCTTTCAGACCACTGATCTAAACCTTCGAGCTTTAAAAAAAAAGCCCTTTCAGGAAAAGCTAAAAATTCGCGAATCCAGCGCAAATGCTGCGCAATAGTTTTACCTGTTTCATACAGGCAATTGTCAGAATTCAAACCATCAAAAACTAATTTTAAGGGCGTCTGACTGTCGGGGTTTTCAGGTGTAAAGATGCGTAACGCTTGCAAGTTTTGACGCATGGCAATTAATAATGTGGTCGCTTCAGGGTACGAGCCAGACAAATAAAGCACGAGCGATTGACCATACCATTGCGAAAGAGGTAACCCAATTAAATCAAACGTCAGACGTAGACGAGAACCTTTTCCGTTCGAAGAAACTGTTACTGAGTTGAGTTCAACGGGTTGCACCGTCAGAGGCCATGAAGTTGAAAATTGGCAACTTGTACCTTCCAGAGGTAACGAGGCAAACGGTGTATCAGCATTAACTAAATAGCCGTTCTGAGACTTTCCAGTGACGCCCAGTTTAAGTACAGTCATTGAGGGCATCGGCTTTGCCAGGTCAGGACCTACCGCACTCAGTACATCACCAATAAATTCAGGTAACTCATCGTCTAATTTTTGACGCACCATAGCCGACAGAAATGCAAAGCCTTGCATCAGTCGTTCTACGTCTGGGTCTCCACCCCTACTAGAAATATAAGGGGCAATTGTCGGATTTTCTTTTGCGAACTCACGACCCAAGTCATTTAAGCGCTCAAGCTCAGCGGAATAAATTTTTTCAAATGCCATCAGCAACCTCTATTTTTATCTGCCCTGCAGCATTCAGCCGCAACCATACAGAAAAGTCTTTTAAAACTGATTCAGATCTCTGCCCTAAATCTATTTGACCTGTAAGCAAAAATTTTAAGGTGATGACATCGTGTTCTTCGATACGCTGCTCAATTTTTACATTTAAAAACCGGCTCTCGTAGGCATCAATTTGAAGCAATATATCTTGTTGTATGTTGCTAACAGACCCAATAGAAAAAGCCCCAGCTATATTGCATAAGTCTGACATACCGTAATTCATATCGATTGGAACCCAGCCACAACGGGTATTGAGTAATTTAGAAATGTGCCTAACAATCGATTCTTTGGCAAGATCTTCAGCCGAGCGCTTGTCACGGCCAGCTGGTAACTCGGCACGGGTTAAACGCTCAAACAGCCTTTCTTTAATCACTGATATGGCAACCTTATATCAAATAAAGGCTTAGACGAATCGAATAAAAGCTAGATCTCAAATCACCTAAGTGCGTTAAATTCTTAAATTTATATTAACTCAATATTTATACAAAAGTATTTACACAAAAGCCAAAATTTGTGTAAGCAGGCTCAATCCGAAACCAAGGCGGACCCTATAGTCAAGACAGAATTTGCCCGAGTTTAAGCCTCATCCAGTTCTTCAACTGCAGCGCAACAGCTCTGACCTAGAACAAGACCTTAACTCTCGCACTGACCATCTGGTTGGTGTAGCTCGTGCTTGAGAAGTCGATGTCGTAGCGCACGTTCAGCTCCACGTCCTTACTCACCATGCCACCGATGCCCACCCCTGCGTTATACAACCATGGGGAGATTTCTAGACCATTGGTCACAAATGCCGGTCCACCACCTTGGCAAATAAAGCTCCACGTCTGTGGATAGCAACAGGCAATATAGATGACTACTTCCGACGACTTGGCGGCGCAGCTATTTTGGGGTTTTTGAGATTGGAACGAAAATGAATAAATACACGTTTACCAGCGTGATCATCCTAGTAACACTAGCGATAGGACTATTATTTACTGGTGGCATACTATTTTCCGAGCGAATAGTCCGTCCAGGAGAGAGCTTGGTTGTTGAGGGTTATGGCGACTTAGGAAAGTCGAGTCAGTCTAGCCTCGTATGTAAATACTTCACTGGACGCAGCACAATATCTAAGGTGTATTGGTTTTCTCCAAACGATTTTTTAGGACGTAGTCAGTGTCCTTTCTTGGGGCAAGTTAATTATTAGTTGTGAAAGTTTGGACCAACAAATGAAGTGACACTCCTGCCTTGGTTTATGCGGCTGAATCTTCCGGTGAAATATAGTTACTCATGTCGATAAACAACTCGATTTATTACCTAACTGGGCAAGGGGGGCGGTTAACCGAGGGACTGGGTGTTGCCCTGGCTAATTGCGGGCTAGAGGTCATAGGCCGAGAGTTATACGGAGATTTCCGCAGACTACCCTTTGATGAGCAAGTCCCATTGATCGTTGAAGATTTGACTAAGTTCCATTGGACACAACAATCGCAGGTCATCGCTAACTCATTTGGAGCATATCTATTTCTTCATGCGCAGAGTGTGTTGCCACCGTATCCCGGCAAGGTACTGCTTCTGTCGCCGGTTCTTGGCGAGTTCGGCGACGAAAACACGGGTACATATTTCGTACCTCCTAGGGCAAATAAGCTGAAGGAGCTTGCTGAGTTAGGTTCATTTCCAACTCCAATTAACTGTGAAATTCATGTCGGTAGCGAGGATTGGCAAAGTAATCCAGATGCCGTTTCAACTTTTGGTCGTTTGGTAGGCATTCCAGTTAACGTTGTGCCAGGGAATGGTCATATGTTGGATAAAACCTATGTGCAACATGTCATTCGAAGTACGTTTTTAACTGTCTAGTGAAATAAGGTGCTGGCTATAAGCATGACCAGCAAGCTCTCGGATTGTGGCACCCGAAATAGTCAGTACGTGCATCCCGCAGGGAACGTAGCCTACATATTCACCGTTAGCCAATTGCTTCGCTGACCCAATGTCTATCTTTAGCGATTTGTCCCAGATTGAAAGATAGAACTCTTTGTCTACGAAGATAGGCTCTGACTCATAGTCTTCTGGCACATCGATTCTTGTGTCAATGATTTTTATACGTTTGCCGTTGTAGACCCAATTCTTAACCATCACCAATCCTAAGCAGTTAATATCGGCCAATGTTTTCAAGGTTAAGACCGGTTACAAATTCTGGCGGGGGGATGACAGACACCCGAGACATTGCGGGAAAAACAAGATTCATGTACCTGAGTCCCTGAAAAACCTTTCTTGCGCTCTACTAGTGTTTTTGACGAAATCACTGATACAACTGGCTGAGTCGACTTCGATCTCCACATGACTAAACGCTAAAAACCCACAATACAAATTGTCGGCAGTTATGGTGCCATAAGCAACGGCTGCGTCGTAGAGACCATCCCAAATTACAAAGTCTGAGTCTTCCTCGTAACCTTTAAATGGATTTAGCGTGGAAACTTTAAATACTTTGTACCTTCTGCCATTAAAAATGACCTCAAAACTGCTAAGACAGGGGAACGTGTATTTGCTGGTCACGATAGCCTACATCTAACTGTTCATCAGGGAAAAAGAGCACTCCGCTCATATTAGCTTTAAGGTTACGTTGTGTGAACCGCAGGTTTGAGGCTAACGAAATGACCACAACCTAAAGTGGACCCCGAATTTTAGACACGGGTTTAAGCTATTGTCCTCGGAGAACGATGGTAAACGACCGGCCAACTCACCTTGATGGTTAGCCTGCGGCGTGTTCGAGATGGGGTAGTGGCGCTGAATCGTCAGCTGGTTCGGCGACTTCAGGCTTCCAGTTGTGTGGAAGCAATTCGTCGATGCGGCTGTTGGGATGC
>CAWUWI010000024.1:0-57968 GCA_963926245.1 uncultured Burkholderiaceae bacterium
GACGAATTTGTGAGGGTGAAATATAGATGTCGTCAGTGCTAGCCAAATATGATGTATCGGGCGATCGCAAAAAGCCAAACCCGTCGGGTAAGACTTCAAGTACGCCATCACCAAAAATTTGTTCGCCTTGCTTGGCACGGCGCTTCATGATGGCGAACATCAGTTCTTGTTTTCTGAGGCGGCTGCCGTTTTCGATTTCGAGACTGGCGGCTATCTCTAGTAGTTGCGAGACGTGTTGCGCCTTGAGTTCATTCAGATGCATGTGAGGAGGATATTTTGAAGTGGGAGAGGGCAATGGCAGACCCGGATAGGGTCTGCGCGTGGATGCATTTAAGTTAGAGTTGTTCGTTAAGGAAGTCAGTCAATTGCGACTTGGAAACGGCGCCGACCTTCGTGGCCTTAACTTCACCATCTTTAAAAAGCATCAGCGTTGGGATGCCGCGGATGCCGAACTTGGCTGCTGTTTGTTGGTTTTCGTCAACATTAAGCTTAGCGATGGTTACCTTATCGCCGAATTCAGCGGCCACTTCTTCCAAAATGGGCGCGATTGCTTTGCATGGGCCACACCAGGTGGCCCAGTAGTCAACTAAAACGGGCTTGCCGGCGCTTAGGACGTCAGTCGCAAAGCTGTCATCGCTGACGTTCTTGATGTTTTCGCTCATGGTAACTCGCTGTATGGATATGATCGGTGACTGCGAGGATTCCAGTTAATAGGATAAATCTCGCAGTTAGATTGTTATGCTTACACGATACGCTCGTAGAGGCGGTACGTTGTTTTGCGTTTTAAGAATTTTATGGCTCAAGCATAACACCGATTCGGTGCAGAATATCAAGCGGGTTCTGAAGTTGTATATATTTTAAGCGTTCTAGTGTTGCCCGCACAAAACCGGCAGTTTTTTCCTAAAATGCGGAAGCTTTTCCACAGATATTGGGGATAACTTGGTGGCAACCGCCTATAACGAATCGTCTATTAGAGTACTTAAGGGGCTTGAGCCCGTCCGCCAGCGGCCCGGAATGTACACCCGTACCGACAACCCGCTGCACATTATTCAAGAGGTTATCGATAACGCGGCCGATGAAGCTCTCGGTGGATTTTGTCAGGCCATTGCCGTCACGCTACACGTCGATGGGGGTGTCACTGTTAAAGACGACGGCCGCGGCATTCCAGTTGGGCTACATCCTGAAGAGGGCGCGCCAGTGGCTGAGCTTGTCTTTACCCGGCTTCACGCAGGCGGAAAATTTGATAAGCAAGGTGGGGTAGGCGCCTACGCATTCTCCGGGGGCCTTCACGGTGTGGGCGTGTCGGTGACCAATGCGCTTTCGACCCGATTGGTGTTGACGGTATTTCGCGACGGTGCTGAACACACCATGACATTTGCCGATGGCAATGTTGTCAAGCCATTAACGGTGGTGGGTTCCGTACCGAAAAAGAAAACCGGTACGACGGTCAGTGTTTGGCCGGACCCGAAGTATTTTGATGCCATGACACTGCCGTTGACTGAAATGTCGCATTTGTTGCGCAGCAAGGCGGTGCTTTTGCCTGGTGTAACGGTAACGTTGACGCACGAGAAAACCGGCGATGTTCACCAGTGGTGTTATTCCGGGGGCCTACAGGGCTACTTGCAAGATGCGCTAGCCGATACAACTTTGTTGGTGCCTTTTTTTGCAGGCGAACAGTTTGCCGTTGCCGGTGATGATGTTTTTGCTATCGGTGAGGGCGCTCAGTGGGTGGTTGCTTGGGCCGAAGAGGGTGCGACAATCAGAGAGTCTTACGTTAATTTGATTCCCACCCCCGCGGGCGGCACTCACGAGGCAGGTTTGCGAGAGGGTTTGTTTGGTGCAGTGAAGGGGTTTGCTGAATTGCACAGCCTATTGCCCAAAGGCACCAAGCTTTTGCCCGAAGACGTTTTTTCTCGCGTCAGTTTTGTGTTGTCCGCAAAGGTGCTGGATCCGCAGTTCCAAGGGCAAATTAAAGAACGACTCAATAGTCGCGATGCGGTGAAGTTGGTCAGTGGTTTTGTGAAGAGCGCGCTGGAGTTGTGGCTCAACTCTCACATGGACGATGGTCGAAAGCTGGCCGAGCTGGCTATCCGTCAAGCTCAAGCCCGCAATCGCGCAGCTCAAAAAGTTGAAAAGCGCCGCAGCTCAGGGGTGGCCGTGTTGCCCGGCAAGCTCACCGATTGCGAAGCCACGGATGTCAATCGCACAGAGGTTTTTCTGGTCGAGGGCGATTCTGCGGGTGGTTCCGCCAAAATGGGTCGTGACAAGAACTTTCAGGCCATATTGCCATTGCGCGGCAAGGTGTTGAACTCCTGGGAAGTCGACAAAGACCGTTTGTTTGCCAACAACGAAATTCACGACATTGCGGTTGCGATCGGTGTTGACCCTCATGGCGCCAATGATGATGCAGATCTCACCCAACTTCGCTATGGGCGTGTCTGTATTTTGTCGGATGCCGATGTCGATGGCTCTCACATACAAGTGTTGTTACTGACGTTATTTTTAAAGCATTTTCCGAAATTGGTTCAGTCTGGGCACTTGTACCTGGCCCGCCCACCGTTGTTTCGGGTCGATGTGCCCGCCCTCGGAAAGCGTCCGTTGCGTAAATTTTATTGCTTAGATGAAGGCGAAAAAGACGCCTTGGTAGACAAGTTGCGCAAAGAGGGCGTTAAAGAGGACAGTTGGTCGATTGGGCGGTTTAAGGGATTGGGCGAAATGAGTCCACAGCAGCTTTGGGAGACGACACTAAATCCAGATACTCGGCGACTGCTGCGTGTTGATTACGGATCGTTAAATGTTGATGAGACTAACCAAATGTTCAGCATGTTGATGGGCAAAGGCGAGGCTTCACAGCGACGACTCTGGATTGAGGAAAAGGGCAACCTGGCTCAGGTTGACATCTAACCCTTATTGAATGAATTGAAATGAAGCGAAACCATGACTGACAGTAACCAACCCACTTTATTTGACCGCGCCGATGATGACGCCTTGACGTTGGGTCTTTACGCCGAACAGGCCTATCTTGATTACGCTGTTTCGGTGGTGAAAGGTCGAGCGTTGCCCGAGCTTGGTGACGGGCAAAAACCCGTCCAGCGTCGTATCTTATTTGCCATGCAAGCCATGGGCTTGCAATCGGGTTCACGCCCCGTTAAGTCAGCGCGCGTGGTGGGTGACGTTTTGGGTAAGTTTCACCCGCACGGTGACCAAGCCGCCTACGATGCACTGGTTCGCATGGCGCAGGCCTTTACCCTGCGTTACCCGCTCATTGATGGGCAAGGCAATTTTGGTTCGCGCGACGGCGACAATGCCGCGGCGATGCGATACACAGAGGCGCGGTTAACGCCGATTGCTCGATTGTTGCTCGATGAGTTGGGTGAGGGGACCGTTGACTTCGTACCAAACTACGATGGTAGCCAATTAGAGCCGGCATCTTTACCCGCGCGTCTACCCATGGTGCTATTGAATGGAGCATCGGGTATTGCGGTTGGTATGGCCACTGAAATGCCACCGCACAACCTGACCGAAGTGGCTCAGGCATGTGTGGCTTTGATCAAAGACCCAACGCTTGATGCCGCTGCGATACAAGCCATCGTGCCGGGCCCAGACTTTCCGGGTGGTGCTCAGGTTATCTCTGAGGCCGAAGATATTGCGCAGGTCTATGCCAGCGGTCGGGGTTCGCTGAAAATGCGATCGCGTTGGCAATTCGAAGAAATGGCCCGTGGTCAATGGCAGCTCGTCGTCACAGAGTTGCCACCGGGCACATCTGGGCAAAAGGTGCTCGAAGAGATCGAGGACATCACGAATCCGAAAGTCAAAACCGGTAAAAAAACCCTGTCGCTTGATCAGCAACAAAACAAGGCTCAGATGCTCGGTTTGCTTGATGCTGTCAGAGACGAGTCGGGTAAAGATGCCGACGTGCGGTTGGTTTTTGAGCCCAAGTCTTCGAGGGTGGACCGTGATCAATTTGTCACGCTTCTTTTGGCGCAAACCAGCTTAGAGACAAATGTTTCAGTCAACTTGGTGTGTGTCGGCACTGACGGGCGCCCCAAGCAAAAAAGCCTGCGCGACATACTACTGGAATGGACGGCGTTTCGTGCGCAAACCATATTGCGTCGGAGCCAGTACCGTTTAGACAAAGTGTTAGACCGGATTCATGTGCTCGAAGGGCGCATGGTGGTTTATCTTAACGTGGACGAGGTGATTCAAACCATCCGTGAGTCAGACGAGCCGAGGCAGGCGTTAATGGCGCGATTTAAGTTGTCTGAGCGACAAGCTGAAGATATCTTGGAAATGCGTTTGCGTCAGCTTGCAAGGCTTGAGGGCATCAAAATCGAGCGAGAGCTCAAAGAAAAAAAGGATGAGCAGGTCAAGCTCGAAGAGCTCATTGAGAAGCCGCCTGCACTTCGGCGCTTGATGATCAAGGAAATCGAGGCTGACATCAAAGCGTTTGGTGATGGGCGTCGCACCGTTATCGAGCCTGCTGAGCGTGCGGTTCTGGCGATCAAGGTCACCGATGAGCCGGTCACGGTCATCGTTTCCCAAAAGGGTTGGGTGCGATCTCGCCAAGGTCACGGACATGACGCGGCACAATTCACATTCAAATCGGGTGACGCCTACTATGGCCACTTCGAATGCCGTAGCACCCATCAACTGATTGTGTTGGGGTCCAATGGGCGTGTTTACTCAACGCCTGTGTCAGGCTTGCCGTCGGCGCGAGGCGAGGGTAGCCCTGTCACGGCTCTAATTGATCTCGAGCCAGGCACGCAAGTTGTCCATTCGTTTGCCTCTGATGCTGAGCAAATGTGGTTGATAACCACGTCAGCCGGGTTCGGTTTTAAAGCGCCAACGCGTGCCATGGTTTCTCGCCAAAAGGCGGGCAAGCAATTTATCACTATCGATACCGGCGAAGCGTTGATGCGTCCGGTCAAGTTGGATGTCTCGCAGACTCATGTTGCATTGCTTTCAAGTCGGCAGCGTTTGGCGGTGATCGAGTCCGAAGAGATTAAAAAGCTCGTCGGTGGCGGCAAGGGTACGATCCTGATCGGGCTTGAAGCCCCGGACCAGCTTAGCCAAGTCAAGCCAGTGGGTGGCGACGGTTTGCCCATACGCGGGACCTACCGCAATCAGGAACGCACTGATACGCTCATGGGTGCTGACTTGGCGGCATACTTTTGTAAGCGGGCAAGAAAAGGAAAGCCGCTTCAGACGAGACTTAAACAGCCGGAACTGGGATAATGTTTCTTTATTTAATGGATTGCTAGGGCGCTTTATGTCGACATACAGAATTACTGTTGAACCGAGTCAGCACCAATTTGACGCCGCTGACGATCAAAGCATCTTAGAGGCAGCATTGGCTGCGGGCATTGTCTTGCCGTACAGCTGTCGCAGTGGTGCTTGTTCGAGTTGCAAAGGCAAAGTGGTGTCTGGTGACTATGAGGCAGGGCCAGCACCTGAACAAATCCTGCAACCCGAAGAACTACAGGCCGGGTTTACGCTGCTGTGCCAAGCGCAAGCGCGTTCTGACATGGTCATCGAATCGCGCGAGATCAGGCTGGCTTCTGATATTCAAGTCAGAAAATTACCGGCGCGCTTGACTCGCATGAAGCAAGTTGCGCCAGATGTGGCGGTGTTGACTTTGCAACTGCCAAGCTCTGAAACATTCAAGTTTTATGCTGGTCAGTATGTTGAACTGATCCTCAAGGAAGGTAAGCGTCGCGCTTATTCCATGGCCAACTCGCCAGATCAAGCCGCCGCCCTTGAATTACACGTCAGACACATGCCTGGTGGCGTGTTCACTGACCATGTTTTTGGGGCGGGTGCGACCCAGATGAAAGAGCGCGAAATCTTGCGCCTTGAAGGGCCGTTTGGTTCGTTTTTCTTGCGCGAAGAGACACAAAAACCCATCGTGTTTTTGGCCAGCGGCACGGGATTTGCTCCAATCAAAGCAATCATCGAATCGATGATTGAGCGTGGGGTTCAGCGAAAAGCCGTGTTGTACTGGGGTGGTCGGCGTCCGCAAGACTTGTATATGGACGAGATCGTGCGCGGTTGGGCCAGTGCCATGCCTGACTTTGAATACCTGCCGGTGGTCTCGGACGCATTACCTGAGGACCAGTGGGTCGGGCGCACTGGGTTTGTCCATCAGGCGGTGATGAAAGACTTTCCTGACTTAAGCGGGCACGAGGTTTATGCATGCGGCTCACCCGTGGTGGTGGAGTCGGCTCGGGTTGATTTCAAAAGCGAGTGTGGTTTGCCAGGTGATAGCTTTTTCGCAGATGCGTTCACTAGCGCGGTTGACAGCACATCTGGTTAAAGCGTGGCTGGATGAGCGTAGAATTCAGCCCGTCATGTCTTTTAAAAGTAGTCATTTAGTCGCAAGGGGTCGTCACGATGAAAGTGGTCGTTCTTGGTAGTGGTGTGGTGGGCACGAGTTCAGCTTGGTGGCTGCAAGAAGCGGGTCACGAGGTCGTCGTGATTGATCGAGAGGTTGGGCCAGGGCAAGAGACATCTTTTGCCAACGGTGCGCAGATCTCGGTTTCTTATGCTGAGCCATGGGCCAACCCTCAGGCGCCTTTCAAGCTTTTGAAGTGGATGACCAAAGACGATGCCCCCTTGCTGTTTCGCCCACAATTTGACTGGCGTCAATGGGTCTGGGGCTTGGCGTTTCTGCGTGAATGCTTGCCCTCAAGACTGGCACCAAACATTCGGGCCATGGTTCGCTTGGCGCAATACAGCCACGAAACGCTTAAACAAATGCGACAAGAGCTGGGTATTGATTACGATCACCAGGAAAGAGGCATTCTTAATTTTTACCGCGATCAGGAAGAGTTTGACGGCTCACAAAAAGCCGCCGATGTGATGCGTGACTTTGGGGTCGATCGTCGCGTCGTTAGTGCGGATGAGGTCATCCGGATTGAACCCGCGTTGGCACCGCACCGAGCCAATATTGTTGGTGGTGACTATACCAAGGATGACGAAAGCGGTGATGCTCACAAGTTCACCAAGGTATTGGCGCAGAAGGCCCAAGCCAAGGGCGTTACGTTTATGTTTTCGACCCGAATCACTCGCGTGATTTGTGAGCACGGACGTGCCAGCGCGGTTGAGGTGATCCGCGAGGATGGCAGCTACGACAAAATAGAGGGGGACGTGTTTGTTGTCTCACTAGGTAGCTTCACTCCACAATTGATGCGCCCACTGGGCATTCATTGCCTGATTTACCCGACAAAGGGCTATTCCGCTAGTTTCCCGATCATTGATCCCGAACGCGCGCCCTTTGTCAGTTTGACGGACAGCCGAAACAAAGTGGTGTTTTCTCGTTTGGGTAACACTCTCCGTATGGCCGGCACAGCCGAGCTGTCGGGCTACTCTCGCACACTGAACCCAGTGCGCTGTGAACGCATGAGTGAAATGGCGCGTGAGCTGTTTGCCGATTGTCTTGATTTTGAGCAGGTACAGTATTGGTCAGGCTTGCGTCCTTCGACACCATCAAACGTGCCATTGATTGGGCGAACGCGGGTGCCTAACATTTATCTGAACACTGGTCACGGCACTCTGGGCTGGACCATGGGTCCGGGTTCAGGCAGAGCGATTGCGGATGTGGTGAGCCAAAAGACGCCGGAACCTACCTTTCCCTTTATTGGCATTTAAACAACTTTTGAATCAGCACTGCTGATGATCATTTTTAGAGGATAAACGCGTGAAGAGATTAAGTGCTTACATGGCAGTTGTTGGTACTACTACTTTTTTGGCTTTCCCTGCGGTTGCGCAAAAGACTGAAATTGAAGTTTGGCACTCGCTCACTGGCCAGCATGAGACGATCTTCAACGACTTGATCGGTCGTTTCAATCGCGAAAGTCAAACTAGCTCGGTTCGCGTGAGCGACTTTTCAGATCAGCAAAAGTTACAAAGTGCGGGACGCGAAGCGATTGCCGGTAAACGTGCAAAGCCCGATTTGGTCCAACTTCGCGATAATCATGACCCGCAGGTCTTAGCCCAACACAAAGACGTCATGCCTTTGTATCAGCTGCTGTCAAAGCACCCGATTTCAGACGTTTCTTGGTTCCTTAACAGCACAACTGATTTCGTGCGCGACAACCGAAATCGCTTGCTAGCCTTCCCGATGATGGCTGAAGTGCCCGTCATGTTTTACAATATTGATCTTTTCAGCAACGCCGGTCTCGATGCGAAAAAGCCTGCTGACTCGTGGCAGGATTTGCAGGCTCAGTTGCTTTCTCTTCGCGACCAGGGTCGATCACAATGTCCATACGTCAGTAGCGACCAGGTCAACGTACACCTCGAGAACCTTGCGCCATTAAACAGGCGCTTGTTTGTGACGCCTGATAATGGCCTGAAATCAACCCGCAATTTGTCGCTTAACTTTGATACTTTATATATTCGACACATGTCGCTAATGGTCAGCTGGAAAAAGACAGATTTGTTCACCAGTAGCACCGAGGGTAATGAGGCTGAGCTGGCTTTCGCACGAGGCGAGTGTGCGGTTTTGACAGCGGGATCAGGCGCCCTGGCCACCATTATGAAAGGCAACGCCACGTTTGGTGTTGCGCCTTTACCGTACTATCCACAGGTCAGCAAAAAGCGCGGTGCACCCTTCATCACGGGTGACGCGTTATGGGTGATCGCAGGGCAGTCGGCTGCTCGTAACAAGGCCACAGCCGAGTTATTGGCATTCATGTCTAAGCCGGTGATTGCAGCCGAATGGCACCAAAAAACTGGGTTTATGCCACTCACAGATGCCGCGTTTAGAGCGTCTGGTGTTTCTTTCTACGATCGAATCCCGGGCGCCAGAAGCATCGTTGAGCAGATGCGTGATGTCGATGGTGTTAACTCGGCCGGTTTCAGGGTACCAAACTACGCCAAAGTGAAACCCATCTTGGATCAGGCACTTAACCAAGCTTACAGCGACAAAATCAGCCCAATGAATGCCTTGCTAGAAGCCAAGGCAGCCGCTGGAAAGGCAATGCGCTAAGACCGCTTAAGTCGTCTTTACGACAGGTGCCCAAGAGGGTCTATGTTAGGGTCAGCTGCTTTTCCGATACCGGCGCCATTGATTTGGTGCCGGTCAAGTGCTGTGGCAATAAAGCCCTCGGCTTTCGCATGCTCGACAAACTGTCGCAAAAAGGCAGCAGCCTCTGGGCCTCGTGCCTTATGAACGCCCATGGCTTGTTCAATGACCATGAACCGACCTTCGAGAAGTTTCAATGATGGATTGCTATTGCTGTCGACAATAAGTTGTTGTTTCACGCCAGCCGCCACTTCGCCTTCTCCTGCCAGAAAAGCTTGTACGACGGCTTGTGACGAGTCAACTCGTTTTATTGTTGCCTGTTTGAGATGTCGGGTTAAAAACAGATCGTATGCCGTGCCTTTTCCGACAATAACGCGATGGCCGCTAACATCAACGGCCGCATTGTTTTCAATCGGTGAGCCTTCTCGAACCATGTAGGCACCCTCAATTAGGACGTAAGGCCAAGTGAAAGCAATCTGTTGCCCTCTCAGCGGGTCAACCGCAAAAAAGCCAATGTCGGCTTGACTTTGCTCGACAGCCTGCACGGAGTGGGAGGCGGTACTGAACACTACCAGCTCGATCGGCAAGTCAAGTGCGTCAGCCAAGCGGTGCGCCAAATCGACTGACACACCAGTAGCCGTTGTGCCGACTGCCTTGGCTAGTATTGGGTTCCCGGTGTTGATGCTGGCGCGCAGCGTTCCAGAAGGGGCGAAAGCTTGTTGAAGTGCCGTAGGCATGGTTATCTCATGAGTGGGTCTGTTTGAAGAGGCAGTTTGGTGCCCCCGGCGTGACTCGAACACGCAACATCCCGCTTAGAAGGCGGGTGCTCTATCCAGTTGAGCTACGGGGACTTGGTAACGTTATTTTAGCGCCTATTGCGAAGCCTGTTTTGTGGTGGCTGTGTTAGGCTGACTAGATATCAAAAATATGTTGAATATGAGCCAATATCTGACCCTGCACCCGAGTCATCCACAGCCTCGCCTAATAGCCCAAACGGTACAGGCCCTTGAGAGCGGCGGTATTGTCGCACTGCCTACCGATTCTGGTTACGCATTGGTGGCCCATTTGGATGACAAAAACGCCGCCGATCGTCTGCGCCGCTTAAGAGGTTTGGATGCGAAACATCATTTGACGTTGCTTTGCCGCGACTTGTCTGACATCAGTCACTTTGCCCGAGTGGATAATCAGCAATACCGATTATTGAAACTGGCAACCCCCGGCCGGTGGACCTTTATATTAGAAGCCACCCGGGAAGTGCCCAAACGGGTCTCGCACCCGTCGCGTAAAACTATCGGTATTCGAGTGCCTGAGCACCCCGTTGTTCAAGCCCTGCTGGCCGAAATTTCAGGCCCCCTGTTATCGACCACGTTGATTTTGCCAAGCGAAGATGCTCCGTTGGTCGACCCGCAAGACGTGCGTGCGAAACTCGATAAGCAGGTTGATATCATTTTGGATGCGGGTAGTTGCCCTTGGGAGCCAACCACTGTGGTTGACTTAACTAGCGGTGAGCCCGTTTTGGTGCGCCAGGGCGCAGCTGATCCGGCACTGATCGGTCTTTGAGTAAGAGTGGCTTAAGGAAATATTTGTCATGACTGATTTAATCCAAACCATTGCCGTTTTTGCCTTGCCGGTGGTTTTTGCGATCACGCTTCATGAGGCGGCTCACGGTTACGTGGCCCGTTTGTTCGGTGACCCAACAGCGACTATGGCGGGTCGTGTCACCTTGAATCCCATTGCCCACATTGACCCCGTGGGCACGATTCTTGTGCCACTGGGCATGTTGCTGACCTCAAAGCTTTTGGGTGGGCCGCCGCTGCTATTTGGCTGGGCCAAACCCGTGCCCGTTGATTTTGGTCGTTTGCGCAAACCGAAACAAGACATGTTGTGGGTTGCTTTGGCGGGTCCAGCGGCCAACCTGTTGATGGCGGTCATGTGGGCGATCACGATTCGTTTTGTGCTTCAAGCCGATCTTGGGCGCGATAGTTTCTTATTTCAAGTGGCGGCAGTGGGGATCCAGATTAATTTGGTGTTGATGGCTTTGAACCTGTTTCCACTGCTACCTTTGGACGGTGGCCGCATCCTTTTTAGCCTCCTGCCGCATCAACTGGCTTGGCAGTACGGTCGCCTAGAGCCGTATGGCATGGTGATTCTTATTGTGCTCTTGTTGACGGGCAGTTTATGGGTGCTAATTGAGCCCTTCATGGCGCTAGGTCGCTGGATCGTCCGGTTGTTTCTTTGAGTGTGTTGATGGCCGCACGGGCGTGGTTGGTTCCGTTACACTACTTGATAAATAATTTGCCCATGCGACTGTGCAGGGTTCCTTAGAATAAATTCGTACGGAACGCGTCATGACATCCTTTCACTCATCCTCGGCAAGCCCACGGTTCGGCGGCAGCATGGTTGCCCTGGTAACCCCTATGCATCCCGATGGCAGCCTTGATTTGGTGAGTTATCGGCAGCTGATTGATTGGCACATTGACCAATGTACCGATGCACTTGTTGTGGTCGGGACATCGGGCGAGTCACCGACGGTGGATATGGATGAACACGCTGAACTAATCGAGGTTGCAGTCAGCCATTCGGCTGGTCGTATTCCTGTGATTGCGGGTGTTGGGGCCAACTCCACCGCCGAAGCCATTCACCTGGCCCATTACGCCCAAAAAGTCGGCGCACAAGCGGGCCTTTCGGTTGTGCCGTATTACAACAAACCGTCGCAGGAAGGAATCTATCGTCATTTCAAGGCGATCCAAGAGGCGGTTGATCTGCCAACCATTTTGTATAACGTGCCTGGTCGCACGGTCGCCGACATGGCTCACGATACCGTGTTGCGTTTGACTCAGATCCCCGGCGTTATTGGTATCAAAGATGCGACCGGTGATATTGCGCGCGGCGCGTTGCTCATCAAAGACGTGCCAGCAGAGTTCCTGGTTCTCAGCGGTGATGATCCAACGGCTGCCGCCCTCATCATGCTGGGCGGGCAGGGCAATATCTCGGTGACGGCCAATATTGTCCCTCGCGCCATGCACGATCTTTGCGTGGCGGCGGCGGCTGGCGATTTGGTTACAGTCCGGGCACTTAATGCGAAATTGGCTGTCTTAAACAAACTGTTGTTTGTAGAAGGAAACCCAGTCCCTGTTAAATGGGCATTGGCACAAATGGGCCGTATGTCATCGGGTGTTCGGCTACCACTTTTTGAATTAAGTCCGCAGTATCATGAAGCCCTGCGGACAGCGCTGTTGGAGGCAGGATTACTGTGATGACTGAACACCTAAAAGATCGGCACATGGTGTTGAAAGGAGTCTTGCTCGTGACGAGCTTGGCAGTTTTAAGTGGTTGCTCCTCTTTGAAAGAGAGCTTAAGCGGGCAAAATGCCATTGACTATCAGTCAGCGGTGCGCACTGATCCCTTGAGCATTCCACCCGATTTGACCCAAGCTGCCGCCGATCCACGCTATCGCGCGCCGGCAACCGGTTCGACGACACTGACCGCGTTTCAGGCCCAAGGCTCAAAGATTGACTCAGCGAGCAGCAACGGGCTAACTCGAGAAGCGGTATTGCCTGCCTATCCAGATATTGAGGTCAAACGCGATGGCGACCTGAGGTGGCTGGCCGTTAAGATGTCGCCAAGCGAGTTGTTTCCAAAGGTTGAGAGTTTTTGGTACGACTCCGGATTTAGCCTCGACATCGTTGACACGAAAGCGGGTCTGATGGTGACCAATTGGGCTGAAAACCGAGCCCAGATTACAACCTCATGGCTACGCAATTTGGTGGGACCGGTTCTTGACAAGGTCTATGACAGCGGTACGCGAGACAAATTCCGCGCCATGCTGCAGCGAAATGGTGATATCACTGAGGTCTATATTTCCCATGAGCACATGAATGAAGTTTTGATAGGGATATTAGAAGATCAAACCCGCTGGGAGCGTGGTCGCGAAGACCCCGGTCTGAACGCAGCGATGTTGGCCCGTTTGATGGTCTTCTTGGGAGAAGGAACGGATCTGGCCCGCCAAAAAATGGCACAAGCCGCAGACACGAAGCTCAAGCCTGTCGTGCAGGACAACGTATCGGTGGATGGAACCTTGACCATTGATGAGTCCTTTGAGATGAGTTGGCGCCGTGTCGGTTTGGCGCTCGATTCAGGTAATTTTGCGGTCGATGATCGTGATCGTTCTGCGGGTGATTTTTTTGTGCGCTACGTTGACACCGACACGGGCTTGATCCGCGAAGAGCCATCCTTCTTTGGTCGGTTGCTCGGCGCCAAAGATCCCGAACCTGCACAACAGTACCGCGTGCATTTGCAAGGCGAGGGTGATCGAACAATTGTTAGTGTGTTTAAAGGCGATGGGCAGCCCGACACAAGCGAGACGGCCAAACGCATGTTGACTGTTTTGGCTGAGCGCATGAAAGGGTTGTAACGCTTGCGTTTCGGCAGACCCATTTTGGTGCCTGCCGAACGCCAAAGCCCCGTATTGGTGCTTATGCCCCATTACGGGGCTTTTTTATTGGGTCTGCACTGGGTCGTGTTGCTGGCGACTTAGGATTCACATTAGCAAATTGGTAATGGCTATTTGGCACGAAAATTGCATTGTTCTGATTAAGACGACAAATATCAGGAAACAGCCGTGATTGTGTGCGCAAGCGAGCATGAGCCCCATAGCGGCTCTGTCCCCGGTTTGTCATTGAGCCGGTGGCACGGTGAATTGCATCTGGACTTCCAAGCCCGCCTTGATGCGCACAACCATCTGGAGCGAACGGTACTAGACTTTGAGCATCAGGGACCTTTGCGGATACAAAAAGCTCTTTATCCCGATGGTATGAAATGCTGTCATGCCGTCATCATCCACCCGCCAGGTGGTATTGCTGCGGGTGACTTTTTAGCCATCACGATTGATGTCGCAGAAAACGCGCAAGCACTTATTACCACGCCTTCGGCCACCAAATGGTACGGGGCATATGGTGGCACCGCAGCGGCGCAGCACATCGAAATGAACGTTAAGGGGCATTTGCAGTGGCTGCCAGCCGAAACGATCGTGTATGAGCAGGCTGTTGTCGATTCGGTTTTGATGATGGACATTGCCCCCACGGGTTCGGTTATGGGTTGGGACACTCTCATCTTCGGCAGGCATGGATCGGGCGAGCGGTACTTGCATGGCGCCTTCAATCAGACTTTACGCCTGTCGCTCGATGAAGATGTGGTGTGGATCGAGCGTCTTCGATTGTTGGGTAATGATTCTTTGTTTGACTCGCCTGTGGGCTTGCAGGGCCACCACGCGCTTGCCACCTGTTGGGTTGTCGTGCCAGCAGATGCAACCCTATCAGACGACTGCCTAGCTGCTTTGAGAGCGCATTCTCAAGGCGTCGCCTTTACCCGTCTGCACCCTCGGGTGCTGGTGGGGCGTCTTTTGGGTGATCCAATTGAGTTGCGTACCCAGTTGGAGGTGACGTGGCAGTGGTTAAGCACCCACTTACTGCATCAAACCACTAGTACCCTGCGTCTTTGGGCGACTTAAGTGTCAACAAAGTGCCAACCAAGCACCCCGAAAGCCTAGTCGAATAAGTGCTTAATTTGTTTTTTGGAAAATCAGCGATGGACCTAACACCACGAGAGAAAGACAAGCTACTGATCTTCACCGCAGGATTACTGGCCGAGCGTCGATTGGCTAGGGGCCTGAAACTGAACGTTCCTGAAGCCATTGCCTTCATTACCGCTGCGATCCTAGAAGGTGCACGTGATGGTCAAACGGTGGCGTCATTGATGAGCGCAGGCCGACGGATTCTCACACGTGACCAAGTCATGGTGGGCGTGCCTGAGATGATTCCGGACATTCAGGTTGAGGCGACATTTCCGGATGGCACTAAGTTAGTCACTGTTCACCAGCCAATTACTTGAACTATTGGAGTTTGACGATGAAATCAAAACTAAAACCTTGGCGTTTAATCGCACCCCTGGGATTGTCGGCCTTACCGGCAACCGTCTTGGCTCACCAAGGTCATGCCAACAGCGCCTGGCACGCTGTTTTACACATGTTAGAAGCCAACGGTGTGTGGCTGGTGTTGGTCTCTTTGGTAATTATTGCCTCGCTCGTTTGGAACGTTAGGCAGCGTCGCCCACTCGGTGCCGTCGTGCGCGCGGAGATTGGCAAGGAGCAAGACCATGATTCCCGGTGAGCTCATCATTGAGCCGGGTGACATCATCCTAAACGTGGGTCGCCAAACATGCGCCATACGGGTCACCAACACGGGCGATCGACCCATTCAGGTGGGTTCGCACTACCACTTTGCTGAAACCAATGAATTTCTGTCATTTGATCGTGCGCAAACAATAGGCTATCGCTTGAACATTGCCTCGGGCACTGCCGTGCGTTTTGAGCCGGGCCAATCTCGCGACGTTGAACTGGTGATGTTTGCTGGTGACCGGATGATATGGGGTTTTCGCGGTCAAGTCATGGGGGCGCTTGACTCATGAAGATTTCACGCCAAGCCTACGCTGAAATGTTTGGCCCCACTCTTGGCGACCGTGTCCGATTGGCTGACACTGCCTTGTTTGCGCAAGTTGAAGAGGACCTCACCATTTATGGCGAGGAAGTGAAATTTGGCGGTGGTAAGGTCATTCGCGACGGCATGGGTCAGTCACAACGCATGAGTAAAGATTGTGCTGACACGGTCTTAACCAATGCTTTGATCATTGATTGGTGGGGCATTGTTAAGGCAGACATTGGTCTGAAAGACGGTCGCATCAGTGGCATTGGCAAAGCGGGCAACCCAGATGTGCAGCCAGGGGTGACGATCGTAATTGGGCCCGCCACGGAAATCATTGCAGCCGAGGGCATGATTGTGACCGCTGGCGGGGTTGACAGTCACATTCACTTTATTTGTCCTCAGCAAATTGAAGAGGCGTTGACTTCCGGCGTCACCACCATGCTGGGTGGTGGTACGGGCCCAGCAACAGGAACCTTTGCCACGACGGTCACACCCGGTCCTTGGTACCTCGGGCGAATGCTTCAAGCCGCAGAGGCGTATCCGATGAATTTGGGTTTCATGGGCAAAGGCAATGCCTCGCTACCTGGGCCATTGATGGAGCAAATCCAAGCCGGTGCCATTGGCTTGAAGCTTCACGAGGATTGGGGCAGCACGCCTGCCGCGATTGACAACTGTTTATCTGTGGCTGATCTGACCGATACGCAGGTCGCAATACACACTGACACGTTAAACGAGTCAGGATTCGTCGAGGCGACACTTACGGCCATCAACGGTCGCGTGATTCACACCTATCACACCGAGGGTGCGGGTGGTGGCCATGCGCCGGACATTATTCGTGCTTGCTCTCAACCCAATGTCTTGCCATCTTCGACCAATCCGACTCGGCCGTATACGGTTAACACCATTGATGAGCATCTGGATATGTTGATGGTGTGTCATCACTTAGATGCCTCGATCGCCGAGGATATTGCATTCGCTGAAAGCCGTATTCGGCGTGAGACGATTGCTGCTGAAGATATCCTGCATGATATTGGTGCCTTTTCCATGATCGCCTCTGATAGTCAGGCCATGGGTCGAGTGGGCGAAGTCATCATGCGTACGTGGCAAACCGCGCACAAGATGCGTGAACAGCGTGGTTCGCTATCATCGCCAGGCTTGAGCGATCCTTCTGAGCATGACAACGCCCGCATCAAGCGTTACATCGCCAAATACACCATCAACCCTGCTGTCGCACACGGCATCGCACACGAGGTAGGGTCGATCGAAGTGGGCAAGTTCGCGGATCTGGTGATTTGGCGGCCCGCTTTTTTTGGAGTGAAACCCACCACCGTGATCAAAGGCGGCATGATTGCCATGGCGCTGATGGGCGACCCCAATGCCTCAATACCCACTCCACAGCCCATGCACTATAGGCCGCAGTTTGGTGCCGCGGGGCGAGCGGTATTTGAGACAAGCCTGACCTTCATGTCGCAAGCGGCTGTGCAAGCGAGCGTGGCGAGCGATCTTGGGCTTCATAAGCGCGTGGGCGTTGTACATGGTGTGCGACAGATTTCAAAGGCGGACATGAAGCTCAATGATGCCACCCCACAAATCACCGTCAACCCTGAGAACTACAAAGTCTATGCCGACGGTGAGTTGTTGGATTGCGAACCAGCCACGGTGTTACCGATGGCGCAACGGTATTTTCTTTTTTAACCATGGCTATCTTGTTTGAACAAAAGCTGGTCACTGAAGATGAGCAGCGGTTTGAAGGCGAAGAGGTCCTGCCTTTGAGTTGCTCATATCGGCAGCGCAGTCGACTCGCGGCCATGCTGCCGAGCGGGCGTGCAGTGGCCATTGTCTTGCCTCGTGGGGATGTGATGAATCCAGGCGATGTGTTGTTAAGCACTTGTGGACAACGCCTAAGGATTCAAGCGCAGCCTGAGTCTTTGCTGCGTATCAGCGCGCCGAACGCTTTTGAGTTGATGCGGGTGACCTACCACTTGGCCAATCGACACGTAAAGGCGATGCTGACCCCAGAGGCCATCTACATTGAACCTGATGCTGTTTTGCAGCAGATGGTTCAGTTTCTTGGGGCGTCTGTGAAGCCCGTGATCCAGCCTTTTTTACCAGAAGCAGGGGCTTATTCGCCAGGGCACCGTCATCACCACGGTGAGGCGGTGGCTCTGGATGATGAGATGGGTCAGGTCGGTGAAGCGCTGTCGATTGCCGCGCATCGTGTGAACGCGGGTGGTTCAAAATGAACAAGCCGTCTTGTGGCGTTGATACGACTGAGCAATGGATCGATGCGCTGCACCTGGCAAGTCCTTTGCTGCCGATTGGTGGTTTTGCTTACTCTCAGGGCCTAGAGCAGGCGCAAGCCTCTGGCTGGGTCACAGATCGCGTCAGTGCCGAGGTGTGGATTCGTGATGCGTTAATGTTGGTGCTGGCCCAACAAGAGTTGCCGGCGTGGTTGGCGTGTTTTAGAGCGACCCAGCGCAGCGATTGGGCCACCGTTATCGAGCTGGCTCAGGAATGGGCCGCGCTCAGAGAAACGGCTGAGTTGCGGCTTGAATCGCGCCAAATGGCCTATTCGATGGTGCGTTTGTTCGAGCAGTGGGTGGTGCCTGCGCACATGCCACCTCCCAGTGTGATGCAACGAATAGCGACCAATCACACCATGGCTCACGCCACTTTGTGTGGTTTGCGGTTTAGTGATGAGACGATTGCCTTATCCGCCTTTGTTTGGGCTTGGCTAGAAAACCAAGTGTTGTCTGCTGTGAAGATCGTGCCACTGGGTCAACTGGATGGGCAGGTATTGATGCATGCGCTCAAACCCGCTGTCGGGCAAGCAATTGCAACGGCGCAAGTCACTGATTTAAGCGCCGCTGGCAGTGCACCGGTTGGTTTAGCCATGATCAGCAGTCAACATGAAACACAGTACACCCGATTATTTAGAAGCTAGGAACCAGGTAAAGGAAAAAGCAGCATGAAAAAAACGCCATTACGAGTGGGCATTGGTGGGCCAGTTGGTTCTGGCAAAACCACCTTGGTCGAGATGTTGTGCAAGCGCATGCGTGACAAGTGGCAGCTGGCGGTTGTGACCAATGATATTTACACCAAAGAAGACGAGCGCCTACTTGTGGCAGCTGATGCCTTGGCGGCTGAGCGCATCATGGGGGTTGAGACAGGGGGGTGTCCCCACACAGCGATTCGAGAAGATGCTTCGATTAATTTGGAGGCCATTGATCGCATGCAGCAGCGGTTTGATGACTTGGACATTATTTTTGTGGAGTCAGGCGGCGATAACTTGGCAGCGACTTTCAGTCCTGACTTGTCAGATTTGACAATCTACGTGATTGATGTGGCTGGCGGTGAAAAAATCCCACGCAAAGGCGGACCTGGCATCACCCGCAGTGACCTGTTGGTCATTAATAAGATTGATCTCGCGCCCTATGTTGGGGCGAACTTGGATGTGATGCGCCACGACACGGCTCGCATGCGACCAGACCGTGACTGGGTCATGACAGATTTAAAGCGTAGTGAAGGTCTTGAGACCATCATTGCCTTCATCGAGCAAAAAGGGTGTCTGGGCTTGGGGTAAACAACAAGGCCCTTGTGTGAGTCTCTGAGTCGTTGCTTGGTCTTTCACTCGACATTTGGTTGCCAACGAATCCAGCCGGCTTCAAGCCAATCGTTTAAGGTCTCAATGGTTTGGGTTTGGTTTTGGCTTTGGCCATGAGTTTGGGCAGGGGTGAGAGACACAATCCTAGTGTTGGCGAGTTGCTTCAATAATGCGTTGGCTGCTGTGGGGACTTTTTCGCCGTTGATAAAAAGCTGTCGCTGCCAAAACAACATACGCGTGCGACGATCGAGCTTGATCAATCCGGCTTGTCCGGGCTCAATGAAGTCCTCAGTGGGTTCAAATCTCGCCATCTGGTTTGGTTCGGTCAGCCATGCGCCCAAGCACTCGACAGCCAATGATTGGTTAAGGGCAACCTGTCCAACGCTCTTTAAGGCCGCTTGTATCAGTCGCGCAGGCAGTTCAGCCGATTCGTTCACGGCGCGTTGGCTGGGGTCACGAAAGTGGCGTTGCAGCCTTGCAGGGGTTTCTAGACCAAGGCTATCGGCGGCGGCTTCGAACATGCGTTGCGCCATCATGGCCGCTGTGGGTGCTTTAAATCCCACGGAGAGTGTCATGCAATCGTGGTCTAACG
The DNA here is from genome assembly GCA_963926245.1 of uncultured Burkholderiaceae bacterium. Lineage (GTDB taxonomy): Bacteria > Pseudomonadota > Gammaproteobacteria > Burkholderiales > Burkholderiaceae_B > Algicoccus. The sequence continues at coordinate 19,698 of CAWUWI010000024.1, forward strand.
CGACGCCATCGTGAGTGGCATCGGGGGGTAAATACAACATGTCGCCTGGTTCAAGCACCACTTCCTCTTCGGGTGTGAATCGGGACAGGATTTTCAGGGGCAGGTCCGGCACCAAAGAAAGGTCTTGTTGTTGACCAAACTGCCAGCGGCGTCGACCCTGTGCTTGAATCAAGAATACGTCGTAACTGTCAAAGTGAGGGCCTACACCGCCACCCTCGCTGGCGATGCTGATCATCAAATCATCGAGCCTAGCCGAGGGCACAAAGTTGAACTGGTAAAGCAAGTCTGCTGCAGCGTCGTCGTGAAGATCGACGCTTTGAACCAATAAGGTCCAATTCGGTGATTGCGAGGCGGGCAGTCGGCTTAAGGGGCCGTTTTTCATTTGCCAGCGGTCTGAATCACGCCAAATCAGGCGTGATTCAACATCATCGCGGCGACTGAGTTTTTTCAGATCAGTGATGCGAACGGGTGGCTTTGGGTTCGGAAAAGCTTGTCTCACGACCAGTGGTTTTTTTTGCCAATAATCGCGCATGAATTGATTGGGGGTTAAGCCACCGAGTAGCGTCAAAGGTTGATTAACCGGGTCACGGCGGGTGGTCATGAAAGCTTCCGTTTTAGTGAGTAGAGCGCTTCAAGGGCGTCTCGTGGTGACAGGCTGTCGGGATCCAAATCGATCAATGCTTGGGTTAATTCATGTTCGAGGGCGGCGGCTTCATCGGTTGCTGTCGATGGGTCGTGATCGGCAAGATTGGCAAACAAACCCAATTGTGGTGATGGCGTGCCTTGCGCTTCAAGGCGCTCGAGTTCTTTGCTGGCATGACGAATGACACTGGCTGGAATACCAGCGCGTTGGGCCACTTGAATGCCGTAACTGCGACTCGCTGGGCCATCGCGCACCTCATGCAAAAAGACGATGCCTGACGGCGAGTCAGCCGCGGCCAGGTGAACATTGGCTGCGCAAGCGTTGTCAGACGGCAAGCGCGTCATCTCAAAATAATGCGTGGCAAATAAGGTCAGCGCCCGGTTGTGCGTCAAGAGCCGATGCGCGATCGCCCAAGCGAGTGACAAGCCGTCGTAGGTGGACGTGCCACGACCAATTTCATCCATGACGACTAAGCTGTGAGCTGTACTGGCCGCCAAAATCGTGGCCGCTTCGGTCATTTCCATCATGAAAGTCGAGCGCCCACCGGCCAGGTCGTCGGCCGCACCAATACGGGTAAAGATTCGATCAATGGCGCCAATGGTGGCGGTGTGCGCCGGCACAAAACTGCCCACCCGGGCTAGCAACACAATCAGTGCGACTTGGCGCATGTAGGTCGATTTCCCCCCCATGTTTGGGCCGGTCACAATCAACAGTGAACGCTGTGCGTTTAGGACGCAATCATTGGGTATGAAGCGTTCAATGCTGCGCTCGACCGTGGGGTGGCGACCAGCATCAATGGCAATGGTTGGAGTGGATACGATTTCTGGGGCGACCCAGTCATTGTTTGCGGCGTGCTGGGCCAAGGCGCTGGTGGCATCAATTTGGGCCAAGGATTGGCTGGCCAAGTTTAGATCTGTGACCCACTGCGACAGGCTTTGCAGTAATTGTTCATACAGCCATTTCTCGCGAGCCAAGGATCGGTCTTGCGCAGAGAGAATTTTGTCTTCCCACGACTTGAGTTCTGGCGTGATAAAGCGCTCGGCGTTTTTAAGGGTTTGACGGCGCCGATAGTCATCGGGCACTTTATCGAGTTGGCCGCGCGTGACTTCAATAAAAAAACCATGAACTCTGTTGTACTCAACGCGTAAGTTAGCGATGCCAGTACGGGTTTTTTCGCGGGTTTCAATGTCAATTAAAACGTTACCTTGGTCGCTTGATAGCGTTCGCAACTCGTCGAGCTCCGCGTCGTAGCCGCTGGCGATGACCCCGCCATCCCTGACTTGTAGCGCGGGCTCCGAGGCAATCGCCAAAACAAGCAGGTCTGTGAGTTGCTTATCCACGGCCAAATGCGCGATCCATTGCGCAACGGTGGGTTGATCACTGGGCTCAAATAAGTGCAGCGTTTCTGTCAGTGCTGGCAATTCGCTCAGTGCGTCTCTTAGGCTAGCCAATTCACGTGGTCTAACGGTCTTGAGCGCAATACGTGTGGTGATGCGTTCGAGATCGGGCCATGGTGCTAGAGAGGTCGCTAATTTTGACAGGGCACCTGGCAGCGGTGCAGTGAGAAATCGAGTCACAGCGTGTTGTCTGGCGAGCACCGCCTCGTTATCTCTTAACGGGTGGTGCAACCAGCGCCTAAGCAGCCGGCTGCCCATCGGGGTGGCACAGTGATCCATTAAAGAAAACAGTGTTGGCGCGGCATCGCCTGAAATGGTTTCGCTGATTTCGAGATTTCGCCGGGTGGCGGGATCCATCATCAGGAAGTCGCCAGCACGCTCGACACGCAATTCGCGCACGTGCGACATGGCTTGTGCTTGGGTACGGCTGGCGTAACGCAGCAGTGCGCCTGCTGCGCTGACACCGGCCTCGAGATCGCTGATGTCTAGGCCGCTTAAGGAGTCAACCCCAAAATGCTGGCACAGCTGGCTTTGCGCGTCTTTGCGCTCAAAGTGCCAAGTGGGTACCGTACTCAAGGCACACCCTGAGGGTGCCGGGTAGCGATGGTCTTCAGCGACGATTAGCTCGGCTGGCCCGATCCGGTGCAAGGTTGCGTCTATTAACGAGGCGTCGCACTCGGTAACGCACCATTCGCCGCTCGCCAAGTTAAGCCATGCGATGGCGGCCAGACCGCTGGGCTTACCGGCACGTACGGGTTGCCAGAATGCAGCCAAGCAACGGTCTGATTTTGAGGGTAAGAGGGCTTCTTCAGTGAGGGTGCCCGGTGTGATGATGCGAACGATTTGGCGTTCAACCGGCCCTTTGCTGGTGGCGGGGTCTCCGATCTGCTCGCAGACGGCCATCGACTCACCCAAGGCAACCAGTTTGGCCAGGTATTGCTCAACGGCATGCACGGGAACACCTGCCATGGGAATAGGGGCACCGTTCGAGGTGCCACGTTTGGTCAGCGTTAGGCCGAGCAGGCGAGCGCCGCGCTCGGCGTCGTCGTAAAACAGCTCGTAGAAGTCTCCCATCCGATAAAAGAGCAACAACGGGCCTGCCTCTTCTTTCAATCGAAAGAACTGCTGCATCATCGGTGTGTGTGCTTGTGTTGCGGGGGTGGGTTTAGCCAAAATGTTATGTGCCGTTATCGCGATTGACGTGTAACTACTAAAACTAAGACATGCTTTTAATTTGAAGCGCTTCTTAAGCATTTCCAAGTGGATCAAGAAAGACTTTTTTAAACCCAAAGTCCAGTAACCAGTTTACTTTTGATTTGCGTCTTTTGTGCACCCGCTGACGAAGGCGACAAGGTAGACTTTAATTTTTGCTTTTGGTGAAAGCTGACATGATCAACAAAATCGTTCCAACGTTGCAAGACGCAGTGGCAGGCATTGCTGATGGATCCACTGTTTTGGTGGGTGGTTTCGGTGGCGCTGGTCAGCCCCTGGATCTTATTGATGCGCTGATTGAGCAAGGCGCCAAAGACCTGACAATTGTGAACAACAATGCGGGTAATGGCGATACGGGTTTGGCGGCGCTGCTCAAATCTGGCCAGGTTCGCAAAATCATTTGCTCGTTTCCTCGTCAGGCCGATTCTCACGTGTTTGATGGGCTCTATCGGGCCGGAAAACTTGAGCTTGAGTTAGTGCCCCAGGGCACATTGGCCGAACGGGTCCGCGCAGGTGGTGCCGGCATTGGTGGTTTCTACACCCGAACAGGCTTAGGTACGATGTTGGCCGAAGGCAAAGAGGTGCGAAATATCAATGGCGTGGACTTTGTCTTTGAGCTGCCCATCGTGGCTGAGGTGGCGCTCATCAAGGCCAAGCTAGGCGACCGGTGGGGCAACCTGACCTACAACAAGACAGCCAGAAACTTTGGCCCTGTTCACGCCACGGCTGCCAAACTCACTATCGCTGAGGTTGACGATGTGGTTGAGTTAGGTGAGCTTGACCCAGAATCGGTGGTGACACCGGGTATTTATGTGAAGCGCATCGTGCGTGTTCAGGCCTAGGAGATCAGAAGATGAAGCGTTTATCCAGAGATGAGATCGCCCAACGGCTGGCTCGCGATATCCCTGAAGGGGCCTTTGTGAACCTCGGTATTGGTTTGCCAACGAAGGTAGCCAATTATTTACCAGATGACAAAGAAATCTTTTTGCAAAGTGAAAACGGCGTGCTCGGTATGGGCCCAGCACCAGCCAAGGGCGAAGAAGATTGGAATTTGATTAATGCGGGCAAGCAGCCTGTCACGCTGTTAAAAGGCGGCAGCTATTTTCATCATGCGGACTCTTTTGCCATGATGCGTGGTGGTCACCTTGACATCTGTGTGTTGGGTGCTTTCCAAGTCTCGCGTGACGGTGATTTGGCCAACTGGCACACCGGTGAACCCGATGCTATCCCAGCCGTGGGTGGCGCTATGGATTTGGCCATCGGCGCACGCTCGGTCTACATCATGATGGAGCTTTTGACCAAAGATGGTCAGTCAAAGTTGGTGGCGAAATGCACCTATCCCTTGACAGGGCTGAAGTGTGTCTCGCGGGTCTATACCGACTACGCAGTGTTTGAAATTCAGCCGGGCGGTGTGGTTAAAGTCATTGATGATTGCGCTGGGGTGGGTAAAGAAGAGCTGCTTAAACTCACCGGTTTGCCTTTGACGTTTTAATTAGTCCACAAGCTTATTTAAGCGGTCAGCGTCGAGCGATCCATCACTGGTGGATTGCCCGACTTTTTTTCCCATTGACTCAACGGCTCTGCAGAGCTCAGCGATTCGTGCATCTTGACGCGCAGTGTGGTCAATCAGTTCGTGCAATACCTTGACCAGCGGGTCGGTGTCATCAGCTTCAATGCCATAGGCTGAGAACTCATTGGTTGGCGCCCGATCAGCCTTTTGACTGTCTTGCGAAGACAACATGTCTTGCAGCGGCTTGGGATCGAGCTGTCCCTTATCGCAACAATCGGTGGCAACCCCGGTAGGGAAGTCAACCACAGGCTGTTCCTCTTGATCTGGATTGATTAAGCGTGCGGGGTTGCCCACGGCCGTGGCGCCAGCTGGTACGGGCTTGATGACCACAGCATTCGAACCAATGCGAGCACCGTCGCCGACCGTGAAACCACCCAGAATTTGGGCACCAGCACCGACCACCACGCTTTGTCCAAGCGTTGGGTGCCGCTTTTGGCCTTTGTACAGACGTGTTCCGCCGAGAGTCACACCCTGATAGATGGTGCAATCATCGCCCACCACGGCCGTCTCGCCGATGACCACCCCAAAACCATGGTCAATAAAGACTCGTCGACCAATCTTCGCGCCTGGGTGGATTTCGACGCCAGTCAACAAGCGCCCAAGATGGGAAATAAAGCGCCCAAGCCAAAACCAACCGCTTGACCAAAAGCGGTGAGCCATGCGGTGCACCAAAATCGCATGCAAGCCGGGATAACACGTCAAGATTTCTATGCGGCTTCTGGCAGCCGGGTCGCGCTGCAAAATGCAGTCAACATCTTCTCTGATCTTTTTGAACATGATTGAATCGTAACTGATTGGCTGCCTGTTTTTTTAGGGACTGTTGTTAAGTACTAGGGTTTTAAAAGGTATTGTTGGTTTTGTGCTGACCGGATCATCGCGGTACACACGCCTCTGAGCATATCAACCTCATCTTGTGTTAAGTCGCTTTTTTGCCACAAATGTTGCATGCGAGCGATGAGTTTTTTAGGATGTTCGGGGTCTAAGAATTGAATCGCAATTAAGGCTTGTTCCCAATGCTTGGCCAATGCTTGGATCGACTCAGTGCGGGCGACTTGCTTGCCCATGTTGGGCGCCAAGTCAGGGGTTGTTGGCAGCCGCTCTTCAGGAGCAATCAAGGCGTAGCGCAGCTCCCAAGCCGCAAGTTGTAGGGCTTGCGCCACGTTCAGCGAGCTGTAGCCTGGGTTAGCGGGTATGTGACAGATGCGGTGACAAAGACTGATCTGGGTGTTGGTCAGGCCAGCCCGCTCGCTACCCAAGACGATGGCAATGCGGTGCGATTCGTGAGCCAAGAGATGTTCGCGAGCCAGCAGGGCCGCCTCGCGGATGTCGCATGGCGGTGGGCCTAAGTCGCGCGCACGGGCTGTCAGTGCGAAGGCGAGGGTGATCGGCGCAAGCGCTTGGCCCAGCGTTGGAGTACTCTGAGTGTTCTCGAGTATATCGGTTGCGCCACTGGCCAATGCGATGGCCTGTTCATCGCCCGCCATATTTGGCGTTTTGGGTGCGGCGAGCCACAAATCTTCGAACCCCATGTTCTTAACGGCGCGGGCCGAAGAACCGACGTTTCCGGGATGGCTGGGTTCGGTTAGGATGAACCGAACCCTTGAAAACTCAAGAGTCATCTAAAATCCAATACTTTAAGCGTCAAGGACAGCAATTTCCATGCACCCGATGTTGAACACCGCCATTAAGGCAGCCCGCCGTGCAGGCAATATTATTACCCGTGCCAGCATAGACGCTGAACGGTTGCAGATTACTCGAAAAGGCGCAAGAGATTTTGTCACGGATGTAGACATTGCATGCGAGGCGGCCATTATCGACATCTTACACACGGCTTATCCAGAGCATGCTTTCACTGGTGAGGAATCAGGTCGAGTGCATTGGCCCGCAGACGATCGCGTACCAGAATACGAATGGCTGATTGATCCGCTGGATGGCACCACTAACTTTATTCACGGTATGCCGATCTATGCAGTTTCAGTGGCCGTCAAACAGCGTGGTCAGGTCGCGCATGCGGTCATTTATGACCCCACGCGCAACGAATTGTTCACAGCCAGCCGAGGCGCGGGTGCATTTTTGAATGATCGCCGTATCAGGGTATCAGGTTGTTTGCGATTGCCAGAAGCGCTTTTGGGGGCCCGCTGGCCAGGTTCGGCTGGGCCCGATGGGAATGCCTCGATTCGCTTTAAAGCCCTGAGTTCAGATAGCGGTGGCGTTAGGCGCACGGGTTCTTCGGTCCTCGACATTGCCTACGTAGCGGCGGGTCGTTTAGACGGGTTCTGTGGCGTTAACCTGAAGCCGTGGGACTTGGCGGCCGCTTGCTTGATGGTGACCGAGGCCGGCGGCTTGGTCGGTGATTTGTCGGGCGAACAGGGTTGGCTTGACTCTGGCGACGTGATTGCAGCGAGTCCAAAGCTGTTCCCGCAATTGCTGAATCATTTGAAATAGGACGTCACTGTTTTGTGTTCACTGTGGCCCTGTTGGTTTCTATTTTGTTCGAGGTCCTAGATGGACGGATTGCTTAATCCGGCCATCTGGCTTGGGTTTTTGGCCCTAGTGGCCTTAGAGCTCGTTCTCGCTGTCGGGCGTATGGCTGACGCGGACAAACTCAGTGAGTCCTTGCCGCTACCTGCGCGTGCTCGGGCGCAGGCTTTGGGATTGTTGTTGGCTCTTTTGATTCGAATCGCAATGCTGGTTAGCGTGGTTTGGTTGATCCAGTTCACCACACCATTTTTGATCGTGGGGGCCTTTGGTCTTTCACTTAAAGACGTTATTCTCATTACGGGTGGGATTTATTTACTGTTTAGGGCGACCATTGCGATCTATGAACGCACTGAAGCCGCGCTTCCAAGTGGTCAAGAAGAGTGCCTACCGAGCCGACCCGGCATTGTGGTGTTACAGATCGCCCTACTGAGCATTGGTTTTACCGTTGACATGGCGACAATTGCCATTGGGCTGGTTGATAGCTTGGCTGTGATGATCAGTGCTGCTGTCGTCGCCATTACGCTGTCTTCAGTGCTGCAAGCGCGTCTGATTCGCTGGGTGAGCGCCTATCCGGCGCTGACACTGCTTAGTTTTGGATTCTTGCTGATCCTCGGTTTTTCAATGATGATTCGGGGATTCGGTGTGGCGTTGCCTAGCGGCTTGCTTTTGTTGGTGTTATCGCTCTTAGTGCTGGTGGCTTGGTTTCTTCATGGCGCCTATCCTCGAGCCGCAGTGGCGCAAAGCCGACTGCCCATCCGCGAGAGAACAGTGCAAGCCATTGCGCGGCTTTTGGGTAAGAATTACACCCTGAGTCCAGTGACGGGTCTCATACCGGCTGTTGAGTCGTCCGTAGACCGTTCCTTTGAGGTCGAAGAGCGCAACATGGTCAGTGGGGTGTTGACCTTGGCAGAGCGATCTGTTCATTCGATCATGACGCCGCGTACCGAGATCTCATGGATCAATCTTGATGATGATCCAGAAAACATCAAAATGCAGCTCGAAGAGGAGCCGCACAGCTACTTTCCCGTTTGCCGCGGGTCTCTTGATGAAGTGGTTGGCATTGGCCGGGCCAAACGCATGGTGGCCGATATCTTGACGCATGGCCACATTCGGCAAAAGCGCCTTCGAGAACCGATTATCGTTCACGACACGATCACCATCAGCCGTTTGCTTGACACCTTAAAGCGTGCAAAGGGTCAACTGGTGCTTGTGGCTGATGAATTTGGCACTTTACAGGGCCTGGTGACGCCAATTGATGTCTTTGAAGCGATTGCCGGTGAGTTTCCAGATGAGGACGAGTCTCCAGATATTGTTTCGGATGGCGAGAATCGTTGGCGCATGGATGGTGCGACTGACCTTCATCAACTTGAACAAGTGCTCGACACCACTGGGTTTGTTAATGAAGACGATGACTACACCACGCTGGCGGGTTATTTGCTCAATTATTTTGGGCAGTTGCCTAAGCTTGGTGATATTTGTGCACACAAAAGGCCTGAGGCTATTTTTACGTTTGAAGTGGTTCGCATCGAGGGACGCCGCATCGCGTTGGTTAATGTTGCCAGGCAGTCGATCGCCGCTGATCAGGAACAGGGAGAGTGACATTGACCGAGACCAATCTGCATTTATTAAAAGCTTTTGCGCTTGGGATCGTCGAGGGTTTGACGGAGTTCTTACCCGTGTCAAGCACCGGTCACCTGATATTAGTGGGTGAATGGATCAATTTTCAGTCAACCGAAAGTAAAGTTTTTGAGGTTGTGATTCAGTTGGGTGCAGTGCTGGCCGTGGTGTGGGTCTTTAGGACGCGAATCATTCAATTGCTCGTTGGCGCAGCCCGTCAAGATCCGGTTGAACTGTCATTTGTGCGTAACTTGGCCATTGCGTTTTTCCCAGCCGCTGTCATCGGTGCCATTTTTATTTCGCAGATTAAAGCGCTCTTTTTTCATCCTGGCGTGGTCGTGGTCATGTTGGTTGTGGGTGGAATCATCATGCTGTGGGTGGAGCGCCCAAGCGCGATCAAAAAAGCACCGCGAGCGATGTCGCTAGAAACCATTTCATGGCGCCAGGCGCTAGCCGTGGGTTGCGCCCAGTGCGTGGCGATGATTCCCGGTACATCCCGTTCTGGCGCGACCATTATCGGCGGCATGATTGCGGGCATTGAGCGTAAGACGGCCACCGAATTTTCTTTCTTTTTGGCGATCCCGACCATGTTTGGGGCCGCTGCTTACGATACCTACCGTCATGCGGCTGAATTATCACAAGCAGACACGATGGCCATTTTGGTGGGTTTTGTGATGGCATTCTTGAGTGGCTTGGTGGTTATTCGGGCGCTGTTGCGGTTTATTGCGCGCCACACCTACCGGGGTTTTGGTTGGTATCGAATCGTGCTTGGCCTAGCTGTCGGCTTTTTGGTTTTTTAGGTTGGTAGGGTTGAAGCGGTGACTTTGGCACCGTCCACGACAATCCAACCGCCCCTTTCGGGCTGTCCTGCACTCAGGTGATCGCTTTCCCAATCAGGCAGTACCCAGCGGTCGAATTGGCAGTCTTGTGTTGACTGGTGGTGATTTGGCCGATGGGTGTGCCCATGAATGACAGCGGTCAATTGTTCATGGGCCAGTAGCCTTGCGATTGTTGGTTCGCAAACATCCAAATGTGATCGATTACTGCTTGATTGGGTTTGCATACTCTGGTGGCGCGCTTTCTGTGCGATCTTGGCCCGGGTAGTTAAGCTTAATGATAGGTAGGCTTTTTGTACCCAACGGTTTCGCACGATTCGTCTAAACCGTTGGTAAGCGAGGTCGTTGGTGCAAAACTCGTCGCCGTGAGCAAGCAGATAGCGGTGGCCAGCGACATCGAGTACAACCTGCGGCTCAAGCAATTTCGCGCCGACGGCTTCGGCAAGTTGATGGCCGATCAGAAAATCTCGATTACCCCGCCCAATCCAAAGTGGGCATCGTATGCTGACACGTTTTAAATGGGTCAGCGCCTCAGACAACCATTGTGGTGGTTGCCGAGTCCAGTCGTCGCCGATCCAAACATCAAAAATATCACCGAGCAAAAGCAAAGCGCCCGCATGGGCGCTTGCTTGGTCGAGAAACTGAAAAAAACGTTGGGCGGTGGCAGGGTTGTCAGCGCCCAAGTGAATGTCCGAAGCGAGCCAGACTGGCCCGGTAAGAGACAGTCTATTCAACAATGACTGCCTTTTCGATCAGCACGTCTTCGGTTGGTACGTTTTGATGAAAACCAGTGTTGCCTGTTTTCACGCCACGAATCGCATCAACCACGTCTTGGCCTTCAACCACTTTGCCAAATACGGCATAACCCCAGCCTTGAGCGGTGGGGGCGGTGTGATTTAAGAAGTCGTTATTGGCCACATTGATAAAAAACTGACCCGTTGCTGAGTGTGGATCATTGGTGCGCGCCATGGCCAACGTGTACTTATCGTTTTTTAGACCGTTGTTGGCTTCGTTTTCGATCGGATCTTTGGTTGTTTTTTGCTTCATGCCGGGTTCAAACCCGCCGCCTTGAAGCATAAAACCGTCGATAACACGATGAAAAATGGTGTTGTCATAAAAGCCGTCACGCGTGTAGGCGAGAAAGTTTTCAGTGGTCTTTGGTGCATTGGTGCTATCTAGTTCGATCACGATATCACCGGCTGTGGTAGTTAGTTTGACGCGAGGGGAGGTGCTCATGGATGAATTGCCTATGTTAGGTTGTAAAGCGGTCTGTGCCCCTGCTGGGGTGACCATGACGATGGCAGCCGTCATTAAAAACAGCGAAGCCAAGGAACGGTTAAAAAAAGTGTGAAGTGATGTCATGTTTAGTTCAGACTCCCAATAAAGGCTTCAAGGTCTTGCGCCCGCTGCCGAGCCTTGGCAGAGCCAAGTTTGGCGGCGCTCTGGTAGTTGCGAAGCGCCAGCAAAAGCTTAAGATCAGCGAGGTTGCTTCTGGCAGCAGGGTAGGCAGGATTGTTATTAATTGCTGTTTCAAGCGCTTGTAGAGCCAAATCCAGTGATCCTTGGCTGATGTATAACACGCCAAGATTGTTCCATGGTTCTGCAAGCTCGGGGAAGCGAATGGTCATTTCGTTGTAAATCGATCGGGCATCGTTGAATTGACCAAGCTGAGTCAAAGCCCGTGCCTTTTGGAACATCAGTTGTACATCAGTACCTGGCGCACCACTGCCGGCGAGTTGGGCCTCGCGCTCAGTGATCTCATCGAGCGCTTGCTGAGCTAGGTCGCGGTTCAGTAGCCCTGAGATGCGATTGTTGATCTCTGTGCCCGATGGCGGATCCAAGGTATCAACGGATGGCGTGACCATATCAAGCACACGTGCCAACCCTTCCCACCCCCGGTTGGGCGTGGGCTCATTGGCCGAAATAGCGCCGGTGCCTTGACTCCAGACACTGGTCGCAGAAAAGGCCAGTGCGCCAAATAGCACCACAGTGAATAAACGAACTCGGTTCAATCTGATAGCTCTACGTTTTTATACCGTTGTTATACTGATTTCATACATTGTAGCCACGCTTGGACCAAAATCCAGTCAGTCGTGCGTTGCCATCAACTGACCTTTACTTTCCTGACATTAGCCAATGCTCCAGATTTACGATTCTTTGTCGCGCCAAAAGCGTCCATTTAAGCCAGTGTGTGAGGGTCAAGTACGCCTGTACGTGTGCGGCATGACGGTGTATGACTTTTGTCATCTAGGCCATGCGCGGATGCTGGTGAGCTTTGATGTCATTCAGCGCTGGTTACGGACCAGTGGTTATGACGTCCAATATGTGAGAAACATCACTGATATTGACGATAAGATCATCCGGCGGGCGGTTCAAACAGGTCAAAGGCTTTCTGAGGTCACCGCTTTTTTTATCGAAGCGATGCATGCCGATGAGCGAATTTTAAACGTGCAATCGCCTGATGATCAGCCACGAGCTACCGCATTTGTTCCACAAATGCTCGACATCATCGAGCAACTGCGAACCCGCGGGCTTGCCTACCAAGCTCGCGATGGTGATGTGAACTTTTCGGTGCGCAGTTTCCCGGGATATGGCAAGTTATCCGGCAAGACGCTTGATCAATTGCGCGCCGGTGAGCGCGTGGCGGTGTCTAATGCCAAGCGCGACCCATTGGATTTTGTGCTGTGGAAATCAGCCAAGGCTGATGAGCCGGAGGAATCGAAATGGCCTTCGCCTTTTGGGCAAGGTCGTCCAGGTTGGCACATTGAATGCTCAGCGATGAGCCGCTCGGTGCTTGGTCTGCCACTAGACATTCATGGTGGCGGTCCCGATCTTAAATTCCCGCATCATGAAAACGAAATTGCGCAATCAGAAGGCGCTTTTGGCGGCACGCTGGCCAACACATGGATGCATTGTGGTCCATTAATGGTGGACGCTGAAAAAATGTCGAAGTCGCTGGGCAACTTCATGACAATTCGTCAAACCGTTTGCGCTGACGCAGGTTCAGATCAAGTGCAATACCAAGCCAATCCTCGCGAAGCCGAGATGCTTCGTTTTTTCATTGTTCGCAATCATTACCGCAGCATTCAGAACTATGCGCCGGATAACTTGGCTGATGCCCAAAGTGCGCTAGACCGTTTGTACCAGACGTTGCAAGCGGTGCCACCAGCCTTGAACTTTGATGGCTTAAGTATTGATTGGTCGCAAGGCGAGCCCGCCGACTTCAAGCAGGCCATGGATGATGATTTCAACACCGCGGGTGCGGTATCAGTGTTGTTTGAGCTGGCATCATGTGCCAATCGCGATCAAGATAGTCAGGCCAGTGCTTTGATGCGGGTTTTGGGTGAAATGATTGGACTATTACAGCAAGCGCCCGGTGAGTACTTTAAAGCCACCACCCGCTACACCAAGCGTGCGCTAGAGGCCGCGGCTAAGGTTAAAGAGGCGCATGGTGAGGAAGGTGCGCAAGAGACCGTTGTTGAACCGGTTGTTGTCTTGGATGATGAGGCGATCGGTCAACTGATTGCTGAGCGCAAAGCAGCCAAGTTCGCTCGCGACTTCGCGAGCGCCGACCGGATCAGGGATCAGCTGACGGTTTCAGGTGTATTGCTCGACGACAAGCCGGGTGGTTTGACCGAATGGCGCAGGGGCTAGCGGTGATGGCAACTAATCAGTCTGTTGATACGCCCAACGGTAAGCCCCAATACTGGGATGAGGCGTCCGGTCAATTGATGCGCCGTGATCGCATCATGCGCCGCCTAATTCCCGCCTACCCAGAGGTTTGGCTTGAGTCGCGAGGCAATCCATTCGTCACGCTGGCACGATCGGTGGTGGGGCAGCAGATTTCAGTGAAAGCTGCCGAGTCGGTTTGGCAAAGGGTGTTGACGGGTTGCGGGCACCGCCTGACGCCAACGGGTGTTATTCGAGTGGGTTTACCGGCCTTGCGAGAGTCAGGTTTGTCGCAAAGAAAAGCTGAGTACATTTTGGATTTGGCAGGGCATTTCAAGAATCGCTTGGTTCACCCTCAGCGTTGGGTCAGTATGGATGACGAGTCCGTTATTAAGGAGTTGAGTGCCATTCGCGGCATCGGGCGCTGGACGGCTGAAATGTTTTTGATTTTTAACTTGCAGCGCCCAAACATATTGCCGCTCGATGATGCGGGGTTGCTGAAAGCCATTTCGCTGCTTTACTACAGCGGCGAGCCTGTGTCTCGTTTTGAGGCGCGTGAAGTGGCCCAAGCGTGGGAGCCATGGCGTACGGTGGCGACCTGGTACTTGTGGCGTAGTTTGGATCCCGCACCGGTTGCTTACTAAAGCGGTAAACTAATACTGATTTCAGCGCTCATTCCAAGGATAATAATACCGAGATGCGCAATACTTTTCTCGAATTCGAACAGCCACTTGCCGAGTTAGAAAGCAAGATAGAGCAGCTGCGTTTTGTGCAGGTCGACTCTGCCGTCGACATTTCTGAAGAAATCAGTCGCCTGCAACAAAAGAGTCAGACGCTTGCCAAAGACATTTACGGCAAGCTCAGTGCTTGGCAGACCGCATTGGTTGCCCGCCACCCTCAGCGTCCTTACACGATGGATTACGTGCGGGAAATCTTTACTGATTTTCACGAGCTTCATGGCGATCGCATGTACGCCGATGATCAATCAATCGTTGGTGGCTTGGCGCGGTTCAATGGCGTGCCATGTATGGTTTTGGGTCATCAAAAGGGTCGCGACACCAAAGAGCGTACAGCACGAAACTTTGGTATGCCCAGGCCTGAGGGTTATCGCAAAGCCCTACGCTTGATGCGTTTGGCTGAAAAGTTCCGTTTGCCCGTTTTTACGTTTGTTGACACCCCGGGTGCTTATCCCGGCATCGGTGCCGAAGAGCGCGGGCAGTCTGAAGCGATCGGACGGAATATTTTTTCCATGGCCGAGCTTAAAGTGCCCGTTATCACAACCATTATTGGTGAAGGCGGCTCCGGTGGGGCCTTGGCGATTGCCGTTGCCAACACCGTGTTAATGCTTCAGTACTCTACCTATTCTGTAATTTCACCCGAAGGGTGCGCATCAATTTTATGGCGCAGCCAAGACAAAGCGCCAGATGCCGCACAGGCATTGGCGATTACTGCTGACCGCCTCAAAAAACTAGGTTTAATTGATCGTGTGGTCAATGAACCTGTGGGTGGCGCTCATCGGGATCCTACGGTAATGGCGCGTTTGTTGCGGCGGGCCTTGAGTGATGCCCTGCGGCAATTGACTGGCCTTAGCGCCGAAGAATTGGTCGAGCACCGACTCAAACGACTGTTGGCGTATGGCGAGTTCCAGGAATCCAAGGGGTAGTCATCAGTTGACTGACTTTGAGACGCCCA
This sequence comes from uncultured Burkholderiaceae bacterium, assembly GCA_963926245.1. GTDB lineage: Bacteria > Pseudomonadota > Gammaproteobacteria > Burkholderiales > Burkholderiaceae_B > Algicoccus. The sequence continues at coordinate 34,815 of CAWUWI010000024.1, forward strand.
AGTGCCTGGTTGCGGCCATCGAAGATTGTTTGGATGCGCAGCCCGGGCTTGACCGTTTTGCAGTTGGGTTAAGTGGTGGTCCGGATTCAGCGGCAATGGCTATTTGTTGCGCTGAACTGGCCGAGCAAAAAAAGCTTGATCTACACCTTTTTCATGTTCATCATGGCTTGCAAGCGCTAGCCGATGAGTGGATGGCGTCTGCGGCTGACTTGGCGCAACGCCTGGGCTTGACCTTAGCAACACGGAAAGTCGTTGTTGATTTGAACGCCGGATTGGGCCTTGAGGCAGCGGCTCGCCAAGCGCGGCAGGCCGCCTTGCTTGAGATGAGTCAAACTCACGGAGTAAAAGCTTTGATGGTGGCTCACCACATGCAAGATCAAGCCGAAACCGTACTGTTGCGGCTGCTTCGCGGTGCTGGGGTAATGGGGTTGGGAGCGATGAAGTCTGTGACGCCACAAGGCGATGTGTTGTTGCTTCGGCCATGGTTGGATGTCGAGCGTGAAGAAATTATGGCTTTTGTGGCTGCGTATTCGGCGTCAACAGGCTGGCATCCGATTGATGATCCCAGCAACCGTGATGAGGCCCTTGGACGTGGGGCTTTGCGTGAACGCGTGATACCGACTTTACGTGGACGTTGGCCAGCTTGGCACCGGACACTTTCACGGCACGCCCAGCAAGCCGCTGAGGCCGAGCAATTGCTGTCTGAATTTGGCCAGCATTTGTTGCAAATCGTGATTGCAGACGGGCTATCAGAAGAAAAAAGTTGCGCCATTGATTTGTTGTCGTGGCGGGGTTTAAGTCAGGCGCAACAGGCGTTGGTGCTTCGCACATGGCTCTCGCAAGCCGGTATCCCAATGCCCACGCAGGCCAGACTTGGCGATTTGATGCGTCAATTGCGTCAACTTCATGCCTTGGGCCATGACCGAGCCCTGCAGTGGCAGCACGGGTCGTCAGTCATTTACTGTATTCGTGGTCGGATCGAACTTCACGCTAAAATCTAATGTTCTAGTTATCACACTGGCACCAAAAATATTTTGGTGCTTGGATTGTTTCCCCATTGGTTTGCGACTGAGCACGTCACGTATCGGTCGCCTTTAAGGTTTGTCATGGCATTAATTGTTCACAAATATGGTGGTACCTCGATGGGTAGCACCGAGCGCATTCGTAATGTGGCCAAGCGGGTAGCCAAATGGCACGCGGCCGGTCATCAAGTGGTGGTTGTGCCCTCAGCGATGTCGGGTGAAACCAATCGCTTGTTGGGCCTGGCTCGTGAAATCACGGCCACGCCTGATGGTCGCGAACTCGATGTGATTGCAGCGACTGGCGAGCAGGCCTCGAGTGGTTTGTTGGCTTTGGCTTTGCAGGCCGAAGGCATCAATGCCCGCAGCTATGCGGGCTGGCAAGTGCCAGTGCAAACCAACTCGGCGCACACCAAGGCCAGAATCACCGCCATTGATGACAAAAGAATTCTGGCTGAGCTCGATGCGGGAAGGGTGGTTATTGTCACGGGTTTTCAAGGGGTTGACCCCGGCGGCAACATCACCACTCTCGGTCGAGGTGGATCTGATACTTCCGCTGTGGCGATTGCTGCTGCCATCAAAGCCGATGAGTGTTTGATTTTCACCGATGTTGATGGCGTGTACACAACCGACCCGCGTGTGGTGCCTACGGCTCGGCGCATGAGTGTGATTTCGTTCGAGGAGATGCTTGAGATGGCTTCTCTGGGGTCAAAGGTCCTGCAGATCCGCTCAGTTGAGTTTGCCGGTAAATACCGCGTGCCACTTAGAGTATTGTCATCACTGACACCACCCGATATGCCGCTTGAACAAGAAATGTGCTCAGGCACGCTGATTACTTTTGAGGAAGATGCCCAAATGGAAGCTGCTGTTGTTTCAGGTATCGCTTTTACGCGCGATGAAGCCAAAATTATGTTGTTGGGTGTGCCCGATAAGCCCGGTGTTGCTTATGCCATCTTGGGCAAAGTGGCCGACGCCAATATCGACATCGACATGATCGTACAAAACCAATCCGTTGATGGTACGACCGATTTTTCGTTTACTGTGCATCGCAACGACTTTCAAAAAGTTGTGCAGATCATGGAAACCGATATTGTGCCAGCGGTTGGCGCACGGCAGATGATTCCTGACGAGAATGTCGCAAAAGTCTCGATTGTGGGTATCGGGATGCGCTCGCACGCGGGTATTGCGAGCCTGATGTTCAAAACGCTCGCCGATGAAAACATCAACATCCAGATGATTAGCACCAGTGAAATCAAGACATCCGTGCTCATCCAAGACAAGTACCTTGAGCTCGCCGTGCGGGCGTTACACAAGGCTTTTGACTTGGAAACCAAGCCAGAAGTGCATTAAGCACACAGAAATATCAACGTCTACACATTCGCTCACCCAACGAGAGAGTGTGGCGTGATAAACTTCAGATCGTTGTAGAAAGTTGGTTCCGGAGGCGTGCCCGAGTGGCTGAAGGGGCTCCCCTGCTAAGGGAGTATGTGGGTTAAACCGCATCCAGGGTTCGAATCCCTGCGCCTCCGCCAGTGCCCTGTGCTGGAATGTACCCAAAGTCTCGATTCCGCTATGTGATTTGGCATCGGAACGTATCGTAAAGTATCATTAGGTATCAACTCTTTGGTACACGGATGGTACTTAATGCCGAAAGCACCTGCCCCTTTAACTGTAAAGCAGATAAACGCTCTTTCAAGCGCTGGCCGTCATCGTGTGTCAGATGGTTTGTACCTGCGCATCACGCCTTCAGGATCACGTTATTGGGATGCTCGCATCACTGTTGATGGTAAACGCACATGGCGCACCATTGGTGATGGCTCCATAAGCGCCCAGATAGCCCGAAGGTTAGCTATGAATGCCGAGCCTGAGATTACCAACACTGCGCGAAAGTTTAGCGTCGTCTGGTCTGAATATATCGAGCGACATGGCAACGGTTGGAAGTCTGCCATCCATCACCGGCAATGGGCGCAGACAGGGCGCGACTACATACTACCAATGCTTGCAGATCGACCGATTGATGCAATCCGCCCAGAACACGTTGTGGCTATCTTGGCACCGTTATGGCTAGACAAACACGAATCAGCTCGACGCATCAGGGGTCGCATCGAGTTGGTAATCGACTACGAATTTGCACGGCTTGGCTTGCTTAAGCCAAACGCCGCTGAGATGAAATTAATCTCCAAACTCTTGCCGCGTCACCGCCAAGAGGAGCGCCATCATCCAGCGCCCACGGTTGCCGAGCTTGCAAAGCTTCTTGCCTCGCTTGGCGACGATGCCAGTCATCAGTGCTTACGGTGGCTTGCAATGACAGCTTGCCGCACGTCAGAGGCACGCTTTGCTACCGTTGACGAGGTTGTCGGCAGCGTTTGGACGATACCCGCTAGCAAGATGAAGTCCGACCGTGAGCATCGCGTGGTGGCGCCGTGGCAACCCACCGGCGAGGGATACCTTTTTCAATATCGGGGGCAGCCTCTATCGCTTAACGCCATGCGGTCGATACTGGTCAAGCGAAAAATTGGCTGGACAGTCCACGGTATTCGATCAACATTTTCTAGCTGGGCAACGGAACAAGGTTTTGATTCACGCCTCATAGAAAGCCAACTGGCTCATAGCGACAAGGACAAGGTACGAGCCGCTTATGCGCGAAGCGATTTGTTTGAGCAACGACGCGAAATGATAGCGAGCTGGAGATGTTTACTGTAATAGAAATGATTTGATACAATACTTTTAATTCGTTGCTACAAACATACAAACCAACGAATTTTCTCACGCCCGCCCCTTTGTCGCCGCCGTGAGAGAGCAACAAGCTAATTGCTTGCTCTCTCTGCCGCCTGAGGCTCTAGAGCAAGTCCATATTTTCACAGGATTTGTTTTGGAGCCTTTATGTCAAAGAAAAACCTTCCCCCAGTTGCAACAATCCGTGAGCTTTCTCGATTTTTAGGCATGTCGTCGCTCGTCTATCGGCGTAACTACGCATCCCGTAAAGACCATCCCGCGCCCCTTTTCCTAGATGTACAGCCATGGCGATATAGAACCGCCGAGGTCTTTCAATATCTGGGGCTTGATGCCTCTGAGCGAAGTGTTGGTTGGCTTGCTAATGATGTTGCAGAATGGATTAACAATCAAATTCAAGCAAGTCGCGGCGGTGAATCATGAGCCAAAAACAAAACGAGCTTGTATCTGCGTCAACAGACCAAGCTCTCACCCCAGAAACCGAGCGATTAGCAAAAGAGGCTAAATCAATTATGCCTAATTTTAGCGCACCTGTCCTGAATTCAAGCTGGCAAATGCTACTAGCCTCTGGTAATCCTACTTTTCGTAAGTACGGCGCTTATGACACCCAGCCTCAGCACGCAAGATGCGCCGGATGATGAAAAAGAAGGGGGCGAAATGAGCATTCAACTCACAAGCGGCTTTGGACAGTTTCACACAAATGAAGCAGACCCAGAAAAGCAGGAAAAAAAGATCAAGCCTTATGTGTTTATTGACCTTGCCGGTATTAAGGCACTAGTTGACAAGCCTCAGGGGGTGGCTAAGGCACAAGCTCAATGGCTCATTCCAAGTACGTTACCGAGCCGAGAATTTAAGCGACAAGAACAGTATGGGGAATTCTGGTTGCTTTGGGCTGATTTGGATAAAGAGCCTCTACCCATTGGTGAACTGGCACAAGACGTGGACTCGCTAGGATGTTTCGATTACGAGATTTATACCAGCCGCAGCGCAACTCAGATCAATCAGAAGGCTCGACTATTGATCCCACTCAATCAGCCATTGTCGGGCGCTCAGTGGCTCATGGCTCAGGATGTACTTAATGACAAGCTCACCACACTCGGAGCGAATCCAGACACAGCAAACCTTGGTTGCGGACAACTTTGCTATCTGCCAAATGCCGGAGAGTTTTATCAATCTGCAAGTTGTAGGCTCGGCAACATCTTCAATCCATTCTTGGCGTGGTCAAACGAGATTGCTGCCAAACAGCAAGAGATCGAGACTCAAGAGCAGGCAATCATTGCCACTAAGAGCGCAGCACAGGCTCGCAGAGCAGAAATAGTGACTCGTGACCACCCAAGCATCATTGAGGCATTTAATGCGGCTTATAGCGTTCATGACATTCTACAAAGTGCCTCATACACCCATCGAGGCAATACCTACCGACATCCTGCGAGCGAATCGGGTAGCTTTTCTGCAAGCGTTAAAGATGGTCGTGTTCATAGCCTGTCGAGCAGTGACCCGCTGTACAGCAATGGCGAAGGCGCTCATGACGCATTCAGTGCATTTCAGGTGCTATTTGCGGGGGGCGATCAAAAAGAGGCACTGAAACTTGCCGGCGATCAATGGCTTTCAATTGGAAGTGAAAGTTGGAATCAAGTCATGCGGCGTGAGTACCAAAACAAACAAAATGCAGCTAACAGCGGGACTCAGGTAATACAGTCACTACCGTTCACGCTTGAGCAATTCTCACTAAACGGGAAAAGTCAGGAACTACGCAAAAAAATGCTTGAAGATAAATTCATTCTAGGAAAGCTTGCGATTCTTGGGCAATCGACGACTTTCTATGCAAAGCCTAATGCTGGAAAAACGCTATTAACAATTTGGATGTTGGGCAAAGCTATCAATGATGGTGAAATTTTGGGTAGAGATGTTTTCTATATCAACGCCGACGATAACTTTAAAGGCTTGGTTACAAAGTTATCAATCGCAGAAACGCTAGGCTTCAATATGCTTGCACCGGGACACAATGGATTCAAGGCGGAGCATTTCCGCAACTATGTGCAGCAAACTATCTTGAGCGATGGTGCTAGAGGCAAGGTCATCATTCTGGACACCGTTAAAAAGTTTGTTGATTTGATGGATAAGCGGCTATCTACCGAGTTTGGAAAGACCATCAGAGAGTTTGTATTGCAAGGTGGTAGCGTCATCATGTTGGCACACGTCAACAAACATCGAGATGGCGAAGGTAAGGTTGTATTTGCAGGCACATCAGACCTATTCGACGATGTGGACTGTGCCTATACCCTTGATGTGATCGAGAAATCTGCTACCGGTGAAGTCACAGTACTTTTTGAGAATTTCAAGAGTCGTGGTGACGTGGCTCAGACATCATCACTTTCTTATGAACGCATCGAAGGAAAAGGCTACGAAGGCCTCTTGGCCACTGTGCGGGAGATTAGTCAAGATGATGTCAAAGAGGCTCGCAAGTTTGCGGAAATTGATAAGCAACTTCATGATAACCGAGAAGCAATCAACGCAATTCTAAGTAGCATGGAAGATGGTCTGACGCTTAAGACTGAGATCATCGCAGACGCTGCGAATCGCTCGATTGCCAGCACAACGAAAATTAAAAAGGCGCTCATTCAACATACTGGTACAAACTATGCCGCAGGGCATCGTTGGTCGCTAACAATCGACAAAGTGGCAAATAACGCCCATATCTATAAGCCATTGCTCTTGCTTTTAGCGTCAAAACAGAAAATGACTGATGCGACATCTTTGTATTCAATGCAATCAAACGGTGAATAAATAAAAACCACCCCACACACTAAAATGCACACAACCTAACAAACCAAACAAACCACATAAAGGCTAGATATGAGCCATTGTTTGGGGCTGAGAGCCAATGAAATAGCGGTTTTATAGGTTTGTTAGGTTAACTAGGTTGTGTGGGTTTTACTGGGGGGGTATTTAAATTTAATTGCATGAAAAAGAAAAGGGATTTACACATATGAGAGCGTACCGAATGTTTATTGTCTGGCAAACACAGCGGCGCTGAGGCCGGTGATCTGGGTAACTACTATTTGTTTTGGGTGACAGGACAAACATTTCTCCGAGTCAATTATCGCGAGCTGCACTGAGAGTTAATTATCTAGGGATCCTCTGAATAAGTCGTTTTTCAAAACCGCTCGCTCTTTTAAATCAATACTTTAGGTACGGCAAAAGTTTGAATTATTGGCTTATTCAGAGGATCCCTAGATTGGTGAGTGTTAAACGGATGTTTTGCTGATGATTTGTGATGCCCCTGTACACAATGGCTAAGCAACAGACAAACATTTATTTTTGGTTATGTATGTCTGTTTCTATATGGCTTTAATAAGGAAAAAAGCGTCACCATGCGTCACCAACCCCGCAGCGGTGGACTATCCGCCACTATTTAAAAAATGGGATATTCATGACCCCCACCCAAACCCCGCAACAGACCGCCGACAACCTTGGTGTTGAGATCTAAACCCTGATGTCGTTTCTTCAGGCAGCGAGCAAAGCCATTGCCGATGCTGATCGCATCAAGACGTGCCAATTAATTGTGTCCTTGCCACGGATAGTGGAATGAGCATGGCCATCTACTTTTTGACTTAGCTAATGCAGCACTGGTGGATGCGTCGAAGATATGCGGAGACCTTACTCAAGCGCGTTGGATTTTCAAAGCTCAGAGCGGTTTTAATGGCCAGTCGATGTGTTTATTGGGCCAGAAGGATTAGATCGCTTAGAGGGCGCTCAAATGGCTTTGGTGGGCAGTCTTGCACCATGGGCGGGTCTGAACTAAAGAGGTGATTTGTTTGCGCACCGGTCGGAAAGAGTTATTGCATTGCTTTTACGTAACTCCGACCCCCTTATTTATTGGGCTTCACACACGCAACGCACACGCTCGCACGTGAGGATAAAAAAATGATGGTTCCAAAATCACTGAAGCAACAGATCAACGTCTTTTGTCACAACCAAGCCCAAAGACACGCCGCAGCGATGCGAGAGAGGCTATTGAACCAAGCGTTGGAGCGTCTAAAAACAGGCGAATCAGTGGAGCAAATCTACCAAGCGATTTTGGTACTTTGCTCCAAAAATGATACGTCTTTAAAATTGTAATTGCCCGAATGGTTTTGATTGTTTGCCGCCGAGATGGTCGTTAACAACCGGATTGTTCTTCAAGCACTAGGTTTCGTCTGCGTGAGGCTTGCGTTATCCGAAGTGAATGGCGTTAAACCTTTCATTTATTTGGAGCAAGTCATGAACGAAATTATTGAAACCTTTAAAGAAAATTTCCGTGAGTCTGAGGCACAGATCAAAGCCCGATTCGACAACATTGAATCATCCATCACGGAACTCGCACAAAAAAGTCAGACCGCATTGGTCGGTACTGGTGTTTTTGGCAGGGTTAAGAGCCTTGGCGAACAAGTCGCTACGCAGATAAGCCAAGATTCGGAAATCCTGCAAAAGTCTGGGCGTCTAAAATTTGAAATCTGAACCAAAGCCGCCGGTGATATTATCTCGACTGGTTCTGGTTGCAACGTGGTTTCTTCAGGTGTAGGCGCACCGAGCATTGGCATCTTGGGCACACAAAACGCTTTCACCTTGATGCAGATGGCTGGCACTAGCGCTGCTGAATACTCCCGTCATACCGGTTTGACTGGCTTGGCAGGTGTGCAGGCGACTGAAGGTGCTTTGAAGGCTGCTACACGCCCTGAGTACACGTTAATCACTCAATCGGCGTACAGTGGCCCCGAATTTTAGACACGGGTTTAAGCTATTGTCCTTGGAGGACGATGGCATGGCAGCAACCAATAAACGCAAGGTACACAGCGCTGATTTCAAGGCAAACTACCATCAAACAATAAAAAAGCCGTAGTCACTGACCCCACCGTACCCCAACCCCCTGACTGTTTTCGGGACTCCTAGCGCACCTATGCATTGAGTTTTGGACGAACGGTGATGGGTCTTGGAGATTGGCTGGCGTTATGCTCATGCACCCGATCTTTTGATGTTGAGCTAGCCCACAAAGTGCAACCCATCCGCACTCAGCTAGAGTCCAGTTTAAGAGTTTGTAATCGTTAGAAACTAAATTTTTAACCAAGGAGTCGTAGTTTGGGTTAAAAAGTGTCTGAAGAAGACATAGCGATTGCTTAAAACACTATATGTGTCCATGTCTCGCGTAACCTAATTGGGATAGCCGGTATGAACAAAACCTACCGCATCGTCTGGAACAAAGCCCGCAATTGTTTAATGGTCGTTGGCGAGAATGCGAAGTCTCAAGGCAAAGGGACTGGCAATAAAAAACCCTTGGTCAATGCGGTCACTGCGGCCCTACTTACGCTGGGCGGATCGAATGCATTAGCCGCCGACATCCTCATTACTGGTCCTGTGACGACCACACAGACACTTGTCAGCGGCCAGAGCATCTTGGTCGATGAGTCGGGTACGAACACAGGCCGCATTATCGTCAGCCCAATCTCAGCAATTTCAGTTCCAAACGCAACGTCTGCGGGTGCTATCACCAACTCAGGCTCGATCAGTGGTGCTAGTTTTGGGATTTATGCAAGCTCTTCCACCCTCTGGATGGTCACGCCGGGAAGACCTAGGATAGATTCAATTGGGGACATTGGCATTACCTCTATTAAAAATATTTCTTCGCAAAAACAAATTTAATGAATACCCTTGTCCCCTTTTAATGACGAAGAGCCAAATGAAGTATCACTGCAAAGCAACCATGATCTATAAACTAAAACGGTAAGCAATGGCAAAAACTAGCAAAGAGCTGAAGAAGGTTGTGTACTCTGCCTTAATTGGTTCAACAATTGAATGGTACGATTTCTTTCTCTACGGTGTTGTTGCAGGAATTGTATTTAACAAGCTCTACTTTCCCTCGCATGATCCGTACATTTCGATTCTATTGGCCTATGCCACCTTTGCAGTCGGATTCGTATCTCGACCCCTAGGTGGCTTGATATTTGGGCACTTTGGTGATCGAATCGGCCGTAAGAGTGCCCTAGTTTCTACGCTAATCATCATGGGAGTTGCGACATTTTTAATTGGCGTAACGCCAACGTACGATCAAATTGGAATCGCTGCGCCTATTATACTTTTGATACTACGAATTTCACAGGGTATCGGTTTAGGCGGCGAATGGGGCGGTGCCGTTTTAATGACTTATGAACATGCCCCAAAAGATAGGCGAGGCTTCTACGCCTCTATTCCTCAAATCGGCTTGTCTTTGGGCTTATTTCTTGCTGCTGGAACTGTCGCTCTTCTTTCTTTTGCATTAACAGACGAACAGTTTTTGAATTGGGGCTGGCGCATTGCATTTTTTCTCTCAGCAATAATGGTCGCTGCTGGGCTCTACATTCGTACGCATGTGAAAGAAAGCCCAGAATTTGAAGCGCAAAACAATGAAAATAAGAACAAAAAAGTCCCAATTGTTACGCTCTTTAAAGACTACCGAAAAAGCATCCTCCAAGGAATGGGGGCTCGTTATATCGATGGAGTATCTTTCAATATTTTTGGTGTTTTTGTTATAAGTTATCTGACTCAAACAATTCAAATTACCAGAACAGATGCATTGATTGGAGTCATGATTGCAGCCGTCATGATGTGCTTCTTCATCCCTTTCTTTGGCGCACTATCTGATCGAGTTGGCAGAGCAAGGGTTTATTTTTGGGGCTCAATTTTCACCTCCCTTTCTGCCATTCCAGCTTTCTGGGCCATGCAGCATTCTGGTGGTAATCTTTTAGTCATTTGGATCGCTGTTGCCATTCCTTTAGGCGTATTATTTGCTTCTATTTTTGGTCCAGAGGCGGCACTGTTTTGTGGACTATTTGACCCCTCGGTTAGGTATACTGGAATCTCATTTGTCTACCAGTTTTCAGGAATTTTTGCGTCAGGCATCACGCCACTCATTGCGATTGCTTTAATTAGAATGTACGACGGGCAACCATGGGGCGTTGTGGGTTATGTTTTATTTGCTGGCCTTGTATCCGCTCTTTCTGCGCGCTGGATTGGAAAGACTGAAGTGGCCAAGGGCACATAAGTCGAAGGCTTCGATAGCTATCACTTTGTTAGACATAATGAAGTTTCTTGTTTCTCAATATTGTCGCCCAGACGCTGTATCAGTAGATGAGATAGCTGTATGCGGATCGTTTGCTCTTTCTGAACCCTACGGAAGCCTGGGGGTGCGGCTAAAAACTCGGACTACTTTTTAGCCGCACCCCCAGGTGGTCAGTATTCAACCGGCGCCAACAACCATGATCACTGAAATGAAAAAAAATGGATACGATCGCAAATTCGCTTATCCTCACGGCGGACAACTCATGGGTTTTCACATCGTCGCGGGTTTAGGGTCGGGCGGTTGTGAGGTCTACCCCGGTGTCTTTCAGCCAATGGGCGGATTTCAGGACGACACCGTTATCGAGAACAGCATGGCAACGATTCCAGACACGCCAGGATTTGGCTTTGAAAGAAAATCAAATTTGGCCCTACAGTTTGCTGAACTTAACAGCTGACTCAAGCCGATAGTGAATCAGCGACCGCCGGTTAGCTTTTTAGGCGATACCCAGTCGCGAAAATCCAGGCAATAACAGCAAAACAAAGGGCGCTGAATGTGCTGATCGCAAACAAAGAAGCGGTAATGGACACATCTGCTGTACTAAAAAAAGCCCACCTAAAGCCGGATATCAAATAAACAGCCGGATTGAAGAGGGTCACGGTCTGCCAGACAGGCGGCAACATATCGATCGAATAAAAACTACCACCCAAAAATACCAGCGGGGTAATGATCAACATCGGCACGAGATTTAACTGCTCAAAGTTACGCGCTAGCAATCCCAGAATAAATCCGAGCAAGCTAAAGGATATAGCCGTCAGCACCAAAAAAAATAACATCACAAAAGGATGGGCAATGGAGACAGGCACCAATAGAAACGAGACACCAAGAATAATCAGACCGACCATGATTGATTTTGTTGCGGCTGCGCCAACATACCCAATAACCATTTCCCATGGCGATATGGGCGCTGCTAGCGGCTCGTAAATCGTACCGATAAATTTTGGTATGTAAATACCAAATGATGCGTTGGCCACAGACTGCATCATTACGGCGAGCATAATGAGGCCCGGCACAATAAAGACACCGTACGGCATGCCGTCTACCATCGTTATACGGCTACCAATGGCCGAACCAAATACGACGAAATAGAGTGCTGTCGAAATCACAGGCGAGGCCACAGACTGAAGCTTCGTGCGAAAGGTGCGAGCCATCTCAAAGGTATAGATGGCTCGTATCGCGTAAAAATTCATTTGTTTTCCATGGTGACCAGATTGAGAAAAATATCTTCCAGCGAGCTTTGATATGTTCGTAAATCCTTGAGTGCAATGCTTTCAGAGACTAACGCTGAAAGAAGCGAGGAAATGCCTGTTTTTTCAGCGTTGACATCATAATGATAGGTAAGGCTCATGCCGTCCCCCGCTAATTGCACATCAAACGCTAACAAGCTATCGGGCAAAACGCTGACCGGATTGTGTAAGTCAATCCGTAGCTCTTTTGTACCGAGTCGTTTCATCAGCTTGTCTTTTCCCTCGACCAGTAAGATCTTACCGCCATTGATCACAGCCACTCTATCGGCAATTTCTTCTGCCTCCTCAATATAGTGTGTGGTTAGAACGATAGTTACCCCCTGCCGCTTCAATTCTTTGATAACGCGCCACATGTCACGACGCAGTTCAACATCAACGCCGGCTGTCGGTTCGTCTAAAAACAAAACTTTTGGGTCATGGCTAAGCGCCTTTGCAATCAGCACCCGTCGCTTCATCCCACCTGACAGCTCTTTTATCATGGCGTCTTTTTTGTCTAGCAGTGACAGCTGGCTCAATATGTCCTCAATATGAGGCTGATTAGGCTTACAACCGTACAATCCGCGTGAAAGACTGATCGTCGAAAGCACTGTTTCGAACGGCTCGAGCATCAACTCCTGCGGAACAAGACCAATAAGAGAACGCGCCTGACGATAGTCTTTGACCACATCAAAGCCGCCAACGCTAACAGCGCCTTCAGTGATCGTGGTTAACCCGCAAATGATAGAAATCAGGGTAGTTTTACCCGCGCCATTAGGTCCGAGTAGCGCTAAAACTTCGCCGCTTTCGACCGCTAGCGACACATCGTCAAGCGCCCGTTTGCCGGCAGCATAACTTTTAACGAGATGCTGAACATTTATAATGGGAGACATCGTTTTATGTTTATCCACTTAAAGGTAACCACGGGGGAACAGGCGTCATTGCTGAGACATCTTCAGGGTGCCGCCGGACAGACCCATGCTACTGCCATAAGAAGCACCCATTTGCACGCAAACCTTTTCATTTTGGCACCGCTCTATACACATTAACAGCACCGTAGGTCGCAGGGCTTAAAGGGCCTTAGGGAAAGACCAAAGTCAACATCAAATTCAAGTCGCGTGTTTAATCAGTTTTACCTGCAGCCATTGGTATGGCATCAACCGATGTGACGGGCCAATACGCAATGCCCTAGCCGCAGATACGCTAGCGCTAATCAAGCTGTTATTCAACCAGCGGCTTGGGGCAGCGCCATTTGACCCTGCATTTTGGTCACACTAATCAAAAAACCATAAAAACATATCAATAGAGCAACGGACCGAAAAAAAAGCCCAGCACTGACAATCACCCTTGAAAAAAGTCTTTCAAGCACGCCTTGCCAAAGACTAATATGCTATCCATTCAACCATGCCAAGCCGCCATGCTGAACTGACTGTCGCTATTTGATATTGTCTAAATAATGGCAAGTGTTTTGGGGTCTAAGTACTCGTGTTTAATGAAAGGAAGACAATCATGCAATTACAGGATCTCTCAACACCGGCTGCGCTTATTGAACACAGCCGAATGGCGCGCAATATTGAACGCATGCAGCAGCGTATGAATCAATTCGATGTGACATTCCGCCCGCATGTCAAAACCACCAAATGCGTCGAGATCGCTAGGGCTCAGATCGACGCCGGTGCCCAAGGGATTACCGTTTCAACACTGAAAGAAGCTGAACAATTTTTTTCTGCTGGAATGACAGACATTTTATACGCGGTTGGTATGGTGGCTCCTAAGCTCAAACAAGCGGCTGCGCTCATTAACAACGGATGCAAACTAAAAATAATTGCCGACAATGCTGATTCAGCGAAAGCCATTGTTGCGTTCTCACAAGCCAATCAGACACCTTTCGAGGTGTGGATAGAGATTGATACCGACGGCCATCGATCCGGCGTGAATCCTGAAAGCGACGAATTATTGACCATTGGTCAGCTTCTACAACAATGCAACGTGACGCTTGGCGGTGTGATGACACACGCCGGCTCAAGTTATGACCTGCACAAGCCAGACGCCTTGATGGCGTTAGCTGAACAAGAGCGACGCCTCTGTGTATTGGCGGCAACACGTTTGCGCGCTGCAGACTTACCTTGCAAAAATGTCAGTGTCGGTTCCACACCAACGGCGCTTTCGGCACAAACGTTAGAAGGTGTGACCGAAGTTCGGGCGGGCGTTTACGTGCTCTTTGATCTTGTCATGGCCAACGTCGGTGTTTGCACAACAGAAGATATTGCTTTAAGCGTGCTAACCACCGTCATTGGTCATCAGAAAGAAAAAGGCTGGGCAATTGTGGATGCTGGGTGGATGGCCATGAGCCGAGATCGTGGCACGCAAAACCAACCACATGACTATGGCTATGGACAGGTCTGCGACAGCAATGGAAAATTACTCAACTATCACATGAGCGGCGCAAACCAAGAGCACGGGATTATTAGTCACATGAACGCCTCAAGTGTGGAAGATATCAGTACTCAACTGCCGATCGGAACGCTGTTACGAATACTTCCGAATCATGCCTGTGCAACCGGCGCTCAATTTCCTGAATACCATGTCGTGGAGTCAACCAATGAGGGTTCCCCAGCGTTAGGAGCCACTTGGCCGCGTTTTTATGGCTGGTGAAACACCATCGCTTTAAAAATATTGAGGCCGTCTCGAACCGAACAAGGCTTGCCCTTTGGGCTTTTTTAAAGTTTTTGATCCACCTTTCATCCTTCATCCGTTTATCGCCGGTGGCACCCCCCCTGCCAGTGTGATTCACATACGTCATCGCCAAACCCATCGTATTAATCAGAGATTGGATTGCAAATGAACGCCATCAGTCAACCCTCAGTTTTGCGTGATGTGTGTGACTGCCACGTCCATGTTATTGGGCCGCACGATCAGTACCCACTTGTGCCAGTGCGCAGCTACACGCCCATGCACGCGACAGCGACTGACTTGGTGGCCATGATGCGTCGATCAGGCGTTGATCGAGCGTTGGTGGTGCAACCAAGCGTACTCGGTCTAGACAATCGTTGCTCGCTTAATGCACTTGAGTATCTCGCATCGCAAGATCTGCAAGGCCGGGCCGTGGCTGTGTTAACCACAACGTTGCCTGCCAGTGAGCTCGATGAGTTACATCGGGCGGGCGTCAGGGGTTTGAGGGTGAACCTGCAAAGCAATGCGGGCGCTAGCCTGGCCCAAGCACGTGAAGCCGCCCGCGCGTTCGAAAAAATCGACTTCCAGCGTCAATTGCCCGATCTTGGCATGTAAATCCTTCACCTCATCCTCAGATACTGCACCAATCGGTTCTTTGCCAAAGCTTGATGCCATATTGTCGATTGCCTGCTGGCGCCATTGCGAGATTTGGTTCGCGTGCACTTCAAACTGTTCCGCCAACTCCGCGAGGGTCTTATCCCCGCGCAGCGCTGCTAACACTACCTTGGCCTTGAAATCGGCCGTGTGATTCCTTCTGGGTCGTCTCATCAATACTCTCCTGGGCGCTCTGCGCCAAAAAGACCAATAACTTTTTATCACTTATCGGGCTGTCTAGTTTGGCCAGACCGGCTCTGGGATGATGCGGGTGTTTTGTTCGGCCAAGGACTAGCTGGCCAATCGTGTTAGCCGAAGCGCGCTGACTGAAGCCGATAGGGCGGCCGCGCCAACGCCGACCCAAAGAGCGATACCAATACCCTCATTGCCGAACGCAGACAAACAAAAGGCGACGGTCGCGGCGCCCAATGACTGGCCAAACAATCTTGAGGTTGCCAAGATGCCACCGGCGCTGCCGCTGCGATCCTTTGGGGCACTGCTCATGAGCGCCACCATGTTTGGGGACTGGAACAGACCAAATCCAATACCGCAGACGGTTAAACGCCACACAATATCCCAAGCCTGGGCGCTGTCGGCCATGGTGGCGAGCAGCAACAGCCCGAGCGCCACAATCGTCATGCCCACAGCACCCAGTAAACCGGGCGTGATGCGCTCACTCAGGCGTCCTGAAACGCCATTCATAAGCGCCAAGGCCGCAGGCCACGGGGTAATTAATAAGCCCGCTTGAACCGGCGTGAAGCCCAGTTGCAAAGTCAGAAGCAAGGGTAGCACTACAAATACCAATGCTTGTACGGTGAAAGCGGTGATCGATGTGACCGAAGATAGCGCAAAGAGTCGGATGCGAAACAGATCAACCGCCAAGATAGGAGCCGTTTTACCAGCCTCCCGTCGTTTGAGCGCCACGCCAAGCACCCAAGCGGCTACCGCTCCTACAACAACCGGTATTAGTTGGAGGTGTCCGAGGCTAGAAACAGCTGTGAGCAGGGCCGCAAACAGGAGCGAGCAAAGCACTGCGGCAATGGGGTCGAACGGGCGTTGTGCGCGGTCGGTTTGCGGCAGTCCGTTGCGTGCCAGCAGGAGTGTCACCACTATCAGAGGGACGGTGCCAAGAAACAGCCATGGCCATTGCGCCACAGAAAGTACGGCAGATACCAGTGTAGGTCCAGCGGTGAATCCCACGCCGACCACCATGGCATATAAACCGAGACCACGTCCTATTTTGTCGGGGGGATAGGCCGCTTTAACCAATGCAGGGGTGGTGGCTGATACCGCCGCCGCACCGATCCCTTGCAAACCTCGTGTGGCCATTAAAGTTGTCAGAGAGTCAGCCATGCCGCTGGCTAGCGCACCGATACCAAACACCATCAGGCCCGCCAGATAAATACGGCGGTGCCCCACGATTTCGCCCAATGCACCAAGCGGCAACAAAGCCGCAATCACGGTCAGGTAGTAGGCGTTGATGATCAGGATGGTGCTCGCTGGACTGATGTCTAAACTCTGAGCAATCGCGGGGATGGCAGTGCTGGTCAGTGAAATATCGATGGTCACGACAACCGCACCTAGTAACAGCGACGCGAGCGTGCGCAAATCCAAGCGAGGCGCACTGTTGTCGGTTGGTATCAAGGTCATGGTGCAGGGTGTGAAGCAAATGGCTGATGTTGATCTATCTGCTCGACCTTACACCACGGCGGCTTCCGCGCAAACTGTGAGCCTTGTGCCATGATTAAGCCATGCTTTGGCAGTGCCCAAGGATAGTTGGCGTGGTTTGGTTTACAAAGTACTCAACAAGTCACTGCATCAACTGCCTATCCGTTTTATTCAGTTTTGTTGTGAATGCAGGCATGAGGGAGTGGATTTTGACAATACACAGCACCATAGAATTGACGAATGTGCCGCTTAAGGTTCAGATAGGTTTTTTTGAAGAGGGTGAATCAGACCCTTGCGAGCACCGACTGGACTAGACGTTGGTGGTCGGTGCTAGTTTGGTCTTTATTGATCACGACGGTATGCAGCGGGTGTTTGATTACGACCCGTTGCTTGATGAAATTCACCAGTTATGTAACCAACGTCAATACGAAACCCAAGAACTTTTTGCTAGCCAAGTGGTGAGATGTTGTGCGGTCCACCAATCGATAAAATCGTTAGAAGTTTGCTTGAAGAAGTTTCGCCCAGATACTAGCGGCGGCACGGTGTGTGGCACGATTGGCGTCAAGCTCGATGTTAATCAAGACGCATTGATAGCAATACGTTCGTAGTTAGAGAGCAGGCAAAGCCTTACCTGCTCGGTCCCGACAGTCGCAATCTGGCCTGTATGCTGGGGTCAAAACTCGTCGTTGACCTGAATATAGAGTCTCGAGAGACTTGTGATGTCGCTCTCAAATTCTAAACTCATCGGCGTATTGTCGGCCTTGAAATACACCCTTTTTCGGCGATGTTTTTGCGCGGATTACACCCGCCAACGCAGCCCAGTAATCAAATGCTGCAAGCACAGCTTCAGTGGTGGTTCTAGCTCTAGCCTACGTCGATCGAAGAGCAAGCCGCGCTGTGCTGCGTTTGAGACGATGAAAAATGGATTTTTGTACACTCTCAGCTTTTAACAGTTAATCAACTAGTCACAATAGCGCAAAAAAATGAGTTAACGCAGGAGGAGATTTTGATGCTAAAGCAGTTGCTACGCCGCAAGCCGTTCCCTGAATTTAAATCGGCTGGCTCCAGTGGGTTGGTGAGAAACCTGTCATTGTTCCAGCTCACATTGATGGGTATTGGCAGCACGTTGGGCACTGGGATTTTCTTCGCTTTGGCTGAAACTGTGCCTATCGCTGGCCCAGCCGTCGTACTGTCCTTTGCGCTGGCTGCACTGACCGCTACGTTGACCGCGCTTTGTTACGCTGAAGTCTCCTCAGCATTACCGGTGTCTGGCTCCTCATACACGTTCACCTTTATGACCTTGGGCGAGGGGGCTGCTATGCTGGTGGCAGCCTGTTTGTTATTGGAATGGGGTATTGCTGGCGCTGCTGTTGCGGTTGGCTGGAGCAGCTATCTCAATGATCTGGTCCAGATCGTAAGCGGCCACGAGATACCGCTGGTGATTCAGACCTCGCCTTTTAAGGAAGGGCCTGATGGTTGGTTTCTTAACGGGACCAGTTTTTTGAACTTACCGGCGGTCGTGCTCGTGTGGATGTGTACCATCCTGTTGCTCAGGGGCTCGCGTGAGTCGGCCATCATCAATTCGATATTGACGCTTTCTAAGCTTGGAATCCTTACTTTATTTGTTGTGATGGCTTTGCTGGCGTTTCAGCAAGAGAACATGGTTCCGTTTATGCCGTTTGGGATCGAGGGTGTAGGTGCGGCTGCGGCGATTGTGTTCTTTAGTTTTATTGGGCTTGATGCGGTGGTTAATGCCAGTGAAGAAGCAGTTAACCCACAGCGTAATATTCCCTTAGCCATTGTGATTGCGCTACTTGTGGTCACCTTGGTTTATGTGTTGGTGGCTGTGAGTAGTCTTGGTGTACAGCCAGCTTCGGAATTCTCTGGTCATCAGGGTAGTTTGACCATGGTTTTGCAGCGAGCCACCAATTCTCCATGGTTAAGCGGCGTACTTGCAGCGGGTGCCGTGATGTCAATCTTCAGCGTGACCCTAGTGTGCTTATATGGACAGTCGCGTATCTTTTTTGCAATGGCACGCGACAAAATGATTCCTCATGCGCTGTGCAAGATTGATCCGCACAGCCACAGCCCAAAGTCGGGTATCTTGTTGTCCGCAGTGGTAGTCACGCCTTTGGCTGCGGTGGTTCCGAGTCATCTGCTGTGGAGTATGGTCAGCCTAGGCACCTTGATTACATTTATCGCTGTTGCAGTTTCTTTACTTTTGTTGCGTTCTCGCTACAAGCTTGTGGCAAAAGGCTATCGAACGCCACTCTATCCATTGGTGCCTATTCTGAGTGTCTTTAGTTGTTTGTATTTGCTGTCTAGTTTGAGTGTCACGGTCTTTCAATTGTTTGGTACCTGGATGATCTTGACGGTGAGTTTTTATTTCTTTTACAGCCGTAAACGTATTGCGCCGGCAATTTCTTGACGACATCATGAGCTAGTTGTTGGAGCGCCGGATGAGATCGTCACAAGGGTTACTCGTTACCAAGTACGACCATATAAGTTATCGGGAGAAGTTAGGATGTATTGGACGGGGTTTGTTACGTGGGGTGCAGCGCTGTGTGTCTGTTTGGTAACACCCGTCAACGCACAGTTGTCACCTTCAGATTTTGAGACGCCGGAGTTTTATGCCAACTGGGGTCTCAATGTTATTGGTGCACAAAACGCCTATGCACAAGGCTACACAGGTGCTGGCGTCAAGATAGCGATTGCCGACTCTCCTATTCAGTGGTGGCATCCCGAATTCACTGGGCGTGTGGTCTGGCCTGATCCATTGCCACTTTTCCCAGTTCCTGGGGTAGAAGTCCCTACTCATGGCACTCATGTTACGGCCATTGCGGCTGCTGCCCGTGACGGAGTCGGTATGATGGGCGTGGCATTTGATTCATCTATCGCACTGGTGCGAGCAACTTCTGCGCAAGGTTACCCGGCGCCTGGTAGTTACGCCGACGACATCATCGCATCTGGCGCCACCGTGGCAAATGGCAGTTTTGGAAGCGGTGCCTACCCAAATCGACGGTTACCAAACAGGCAAATCAATCCGAATTTTGAATATGTGAACAATTACTACGTCACAGTTGATTTAGCTTATCACGAGATATCGAAACTCGTAGATGTGGTGGGGGCTGACGTCGTGATGGTGTATTCGGCTGGAAATAATCGATTAGACCAACCGATAGTGGCGCGCAAGCTTCCTACCGGAGCACAAAAATTTATGCCGCTGATAACACCAGAGAACACCGCAGCCAATAACCTTTATACGTTTTTGACGCCTTATAGCGATTTAAACGACCCCAGCACGTGGGTGGCGTTTGACGTGAATTTTCCCATTGATGACACTGGACTCACATTAGCGACAGCCGATTTTTCCGAGTATGCGGGCACTTTCATTATTGCAGTTGCAGTCGATAAAAACCTAGAGATTGCTGATTTCAGTAACTATTGTGGAGCTGCCAAAGCTTGGTGTCTCGCCGCGCCCGGTGTTGAGGTTTACTCGACCTATCCGATCAGCACTTACGAATATGATACGGGTACATCGATGTCTGCGCCCTTTGTAACGGGGTCTGCGGCAGTTCTCAGGCAAGTGTTTCCCTACATGACTGCTCGCCAAATCATTGAGGTTTTGTTGATCACCAGCACCGACATCGGTAATCCAGGCATAGATGAGATTTATGGGCATGGCTTGATAAATTTGGGTAAGGCTGTTAAGGGACCTGACCAGTTCGCTACCGATCCCATATTTGCGCCGATCTTTGCTGTGAATACTGAGGGTTTTGATTCGGTGTGGGGCAATGATATTTCGGGCACGGGTGGGTTTAGCAAGGCGGGAGCGGGGATGCTGACCTTAACCGGGTCGAACACTTACACGGGTGACACCACGATCACAGGCGGGGTGTTGCGGGTTAATGGCTCGATAGCCACCTCAAATCTGACGGTGGGTGAGGCAGCAACGCTGCAAGGCATTGGCACGGTTGGCAATGCGTTGTTGGCTGGTGTCTTGTCGCCGGGCACCTCTGTAGGCACCTTGACGGTGCAAGGCGATCTGTCTTTGCAAGATGGAGCAACGTACCTGTATGAGATTGATGCGGACCAGAATGGCGACCTGGTGGTGGTCACTGGTACGGCAACCATTGCCGATGAGGCGGTGTTTGAACTGTCTGCTGAGGACGGGGTTTATCTGGACAAGCTGTACCCGATGCTTCGGGCAGGGACACTGAATGGCACGTTTGAGAACCTGCACACCAACTACACGTTTTTGGATCTTGACTTTATCAGCAGTGCAGGTGAGTTGAGCATGGTGGCCGAACGCAACCAGACACCGATGGCAGCGTTTGCGCAGACGAACAATCAACGAGCGGTCGCCAAAGCGATTGATGCGCAAAGCCCAGGAGACGAACCTTATAACGATGTGCTCTTAAATGACAACCCGAGTCAATTGGCGGGGTGGTACCAGAACTGGTCGGGCGAAATCTACAGTGCGAACCAGGCAGCGCTGATCTACAACAGCCGGCTGTTGGCTCAAGTGGTGAACTGGCGGCTTGAGGACAGCTGGCTAGATTCGGCACAAGCGGCTCGGTTGCAGCAAGTGGGCCAAACGAATCAGGACACCACCGCTGACACCACAGTCTGGGCGCAGGCTTATGGCAACAGGGACAAGTTCAGTGCGGATGCCAGCGCGCAGAAGGCCACAGCCAACAGCGGCGGGTTCATTCTAGGCATTGATCACAAACTCTCACCGAATCTGAGGCTCGGTGGTGGTTTCTCGGCGAGCGTGACCAACACCTCAGTGGCAGCTAGCAGTGCGGATACCAGTGGGTATCACCTCTTGGCTTACGCGGCGTATCAGAATAGCCATTTGCGTCTGAACGGTGGCGTGGTGCAGTCGTGGTACACGGCCAATGTGAACCGCACGTTGCCGTTGGATGATTTAGGCAACGCCAGCGGTACGGTGGCGTCGCGATCGACACAGCTCTTTGCCGACCTAAGCAGCCCGGTGACGATTCACAAACAAGAAGGCCAGCACACTACGCTGTCACCGTTTGGTCAGGTTAGCCAGATCTGGCTAAACACGTCAAATTTCGGTGAGACGGGTGCAGAGGCTGGCCTAAGTGGGCAGGCCACGAATGCGAGCACGGGGTTTGGCACCTTGGGGGCGAGGCTGAGCCATCAGTGGCAAAGCGACAAAACCAATTGGCAAACGAGTCTGTCAATGGGCTGGCAGCGTGCCTGGGGAGATCTTGCCCCAAGCACGACACTGGCGTTTGCCACGGGGCCAGACTTCACAGTCTCGTCAGCTGCGATTGCCAGGGACTCAGTGATCATCGAGGTGGGCATTGGGGCGAGCTTGGGGCCATCGAGTCGCTTTAACCTGGTCTACTCGGCCACATTAGCCAATCAATCGAACAGCCAAATGCTTCAGGCTCAAATGCAGTGGTGGTTTTAATTCTGGCTCTAATCGACCGGATAGACTGAGATGTTTTGCTGAGGAGTTGGCGAGTTGGTTGCTCACACGTTAATGACTGTCACGACACCGAGGATTCCTGTTTTTTCTAATGAACAAAACGGACCTAAGGAAGGACTGAATAAGTCGGGTTAAAGCAGAACTTTTCGCCCCCCATGGTTTACTGATTAAACAATGTTTACTTTTTTGGCCAATAAGGATGGATATTCGGGCATTTCAGCCCGTTTAGCACCCCGATTCGGGATGCTGCGCCCTTTTTGGGCGCACCTATCCTGTCGGCCTCATTTTATTTCTCACCAGCCAAACGTTGCTCAGCGCAAACAGCGTCACGATTTGTGCGGTGTTTTTGACCAACCCTTTGTACCGAGTCTTGCGGTAACCAAACTAGCATTTGATGATGCGCAACTGATGCTCGACTTTGGGTCTAACCGAGGCCTTCAGGTACTCGAGTTTTTCGACGGTCTTGCTCATGCGTTTGCCTTCAACCGCCTTACGCTTGGAAGGTTTCATCGCAACGTACCCAGTGGCTTTGATGTGTTGGGTGTCTTCGCTTTTCTCGACACCCGTGTAGCCAGCGTCACCAAAGAC
>CAWUWI010000025.1:0-90354 GCA_963926245.1 uncultured Burkholderiaceae bacterium
CGTAAGTGTGCGCTGAACGGCTAGGCACCTGATTGCAAATCAGCATAATGCAGGTTCGACCCCTGTCACTTACTCCACCTACGGTCCTTAACTCAATTGGATAGAGTGCAAGTCTTCGAAACTTGAAGTTGGCGGTTCGACCCCGTCAGGACCGACCATTTTACAGGAGATCAAAATGAAGAAACGTAAACTCACAGTGGTTAAGCGCAATCCTTTTGTGCGCCTTGCCCTGTTTAAACCAGCAGGAAAGCATGGCAAAACAACCAAGGCTCTGCGTAGACAAGCCCGTGTTGACTTAAAATTAGGCAGTCGCTATGTTTTCTTCAGACATTTTTTAACCTAAATTGCGACTCCTTGGTTAAAAACTTTGGTTTCTAACGATTACAAACTCTTAAACTGGACTCTAGCTGTGTGCGGATGGGTGGCACTTTGTGGGCTAGCTCAACATCAAAATATCGGGCGCATGAGCATAAAGCCAGCCAATCTCCAAAACCCATCACCGCTTGTCCGAAACTCAGTGCATAGATGCGGTGGGGTCAGTGAGTACGGCTTTTTTATTGGTTGCTGCCGTGCCATTGTTCTCCGAGGACAATAGCTTAAACCCGTGTCTAAAATTCGGGGTCCACTTTATTTGGAGGCGTTGCACAATTATTTGGAGCCATTAATGAAGGAGAGAATAGAGACACATTAACTGTAGATCCATTCACTTGCACAAAAATGTAACCACAAGATTGGACGATTTGGGTAAATTAACCAAATTTTCTAATGTTGGTATTTATGTTGGCTAATCTATTTAAAAATCTATAAGTCATTGATTTACAAAGACTTATGGCGGAGCGGACGGGACTCGAACCCGCGACCCCCGGCGTGACAGGCCGGTATTCTAACCAACTGAACTACCGCTCCGCTGCGGTACTAAAAAACTTGGCGTCCCCTAGGGGATTCGAACCCCTGTACCCACCGTGAAAGGGTGGTGTCCTAGGCCTCTAGACGAAGGGGACCCAGACTTCACTAACAAATCTTCGCTGGTGGAGGTAAGCGGGATCGAACCGCTGACCTCTTGCATGCCATGCAAGCGCTCTCCCAGCTGAGCTATACCCCCCAGCACGCAATTGATACAACCGGCAGCATCGCTAAGACAAATAGTAGTCGCACTATGCATTGGCGTGATCTTGCGAAGAACGAAATTATGCATGATTTTTGGGCTGTTGGCAAATCGAGTGTTTGCCAGTGGCACAAAATGATGAAATGGCTGGTTTCTAGTCGTGTGGGTCGTCACGAAATGGTGAGTTTAAAGATGCCTTGTACGCCGCATTGCCTTCACGTTCCTGCGCGAGGTAGTTTTCCACGGCCTCAAAAAAACCAGGGTGTGCCAGCCAGTGAGCCGATTGCGTTTGTACAGGTACAAAGCCTCGTGCCATTTTGTGTTCGCCTTGTGCACCGCCCTCAATCACATCGATGTTGTTTTCAATGGCCCACTGAATCGGTGCGTAATAGGCCACTTCGAAGTGCAAGCAGTCGATGTAGGCCAGCCCACCCCAGTATCGCCCATAAAGCTTGCGCTTGACTTGCCCGCTCATGGGGTCGGTTGTTTGGTCGAGAAGCAGTAAGGCGCTGGCAACCGGTTGACCTTCTTGGCTGGCCAGGATCAATAGGCAGTGTGCTGGGTTGATAGCACTGAAAAACGCCTCTGTGAGGTAAGGCTTGTTGCCTCGCATGGCATAGGTGTGGGCGTAACAGCGATAGAAAAATTGCCAGTCGTTAGGCGAAATCTGAGCGCCCGTTTTGGCAATAATCTCAACACCGGCTTGGTTGACTTTGCGACGCTCGGCGCGGATTTTTTTCCGTTTGGGTTGGGTGAGTGTTGCCAAAAATGCATCAAACGAAGGCCAGTTTGCATTGCGCCAGTGGAATTGGGTGTGGGTGCGAGCTAAGCAGCCGGCGTCGATCAAGGCTTGTTGATCGGCCGCTGAGGTGAAGAGCACATGTAGTGAGGATAATTTGCTGGCTTGTGCCCATTGCATGAGGGCTTGCGCAGCGGCCTCACGGTGTTGGTCGCTCGTCAGTAGGCGCGCACCACTTACGGGCGTGAAAGGCACGCCACAAAGCCACTTAGGGTAATAATCCAAGCCATTGCGTTGGTAGGCATCTGCCCAAGCCCAGTCAAAAACGAATTCACCGTAAGAGTGACCCTTGACATACAAGGGCATGACTGCAATGGTTTCTTTTCTGGTTGGATCTTCGTCTGGTGTGGACTCGACAATCAAGTGCTGGGCTTGCCAGCCTGTTTTCGGGATGACGCAAGCTGTGGTTTCAAACGCTTTTAAAAAATGATGCGAGCAAAGGTAACTGCCGCCCGACTGACTATTCAGCGCATCCCAAGTGTGAGCATCAATGTCATCAATCTGGGTTAAAGCACGTACAGAAATTGAAGGGGGCATGCCGGATCACAACGCGGTTAAGGCTGGCGACGACGTCGCCCAAATAAAGCCAAGATCAGTATGCCGCAGGCCAGCAACACAAAGGGGTAGTCACCCCATCGAACATAGGGAGTCAGTCCTGCCCGCCCTTGTATCTGCACGTCCGCATAGCCGGCCACCATGGCGGGCAATATGGCAATGGTCTGACCAAACTCGTTGATGGCACCTGTCATGCCAGTGTTGGTTGATCGCAGCATGGGCCTTTGGGTCTCAATAGCCCTAAAGCGCGCCATCTGCCAATGTTGGCGTAAGGCGACGCTATCGCCAAACCAGCCCAGATTGCTAAAGTTAGCCAAGATCGTGGCACCTTGCCTGACGGCCGGTAATAACTCATGACCAAACACGTCTTCGTAGCAGATGTTGGCGGCGACCCGCTGTTGATTGATTATAAAAGATGGTTGGTTTGGGATGCCGCGGGTGAAATCACCCAACGGGATTTGCATCAAATCAACAAACCACCTGAAACCCCACGGCACAAACTCACCAAACGGCACCAAATGTTTTTTGTCGTATCGGTGGCTAGGATCTCCAGCGGCTAGTCGTTGCCAGGACTCGCCCGGTTTCACCGAAATAACGCTGTTGGCGTACTCGCGGGTATCAGCCTCAAATAGAGGCACGCCGATCAAGATCGTTGCGCGATCTCGATCGGCTAGGCCAACCCACTTTTGCCAGATCAAAGCATCAACTTGCTGTGCAAAACGATTCACCGCCGTCTCAGGCAACAGTATCAATTCAGGGGTTACGAGTTTTGGGTCGGCTGGGTCGTTTGGTTCAGGTCGATGGCCGGCCAAATTGATGTGATGCTCAATCGCGTCAGCAAATGAAGCCTCATCGAACTTGGTGCCTTGGTCAATATTGCCTTGTACCAGGCGTACAGTCAGTGACTCACCTTGTGGCTCAGTGAAGGGGGTTTGTCGTAGCGAAGCGCCGGCAAATACCATCACGATGGCAATGGCCACGGCCCACCCACGTTTGGGGGTGAACGCGATATTGTTTTGCTGCGCCTCAGCGGCCAAAGAGGCAGCCACCGCACCACAGATCCAAGCGGTCACGAAGGTCGTGCCGTAGGCTCCGCCCACGGTTGCCCAGCCAGCCAACCAGCCGCTGGTTTGGCCGTAAGCGGTATTTAACCAAGGGAATCCGGTAAAGAGGGTGCCGCGAAGCCATTCAGCAAGCGTCCAAGCAGAGGCCCAGGTGCTTGCTTGCATCGCAATGGCAAAGGGCGATAGGGCGCGTTGAGAAGGGCTTGGTAAGACTTTTAGCCAGTGGGTTAATCCTGCGGCAAGCGCCGGGAAAATGGCCAGATAGGCCGAAAAAATCATTAGGGCAAGGATGGCCAGAACAATCGGCATTTGGCCGTAGACATGCATGCTGATGGTTAACCAATAAAGCCCGACCGTAAAGCCAGTCCAGCCGAACACAAATCCCGTCAAAAGGCTTTGTTTGAGAGAGGCTGCGCTCCAAATTTGGTGAGTAAAACCCGCTAAAACCAGAAACTGTAGCCAAGGCAAGGCATAGTCATCAATCGGGCCGGGTGCGAACGAGGCAGCATAAAGCACGCCAAGTAAGGCGCTCCACAAGTGACGCTTTTGAAGCAAACCGCCTGACTTCACTGTTCGCTTTGAGCCAGATTGGGTGTCAGTGGCGGCAGGCGTCGAGCGCGAATCCAAAGGGCACGGCGCGTGTCAGCGCGAAGAACATCAAACTGAAGGTTATTCAGGTTATGCCGATCGCCACGCCGTGGAATGCGGCCGAGCTCGTGTGCCATCCAGCCGCCAACGGTGTCGTACTCGCCGGGGGGCATTTCTTCGCCGAGCACCAGGGAGAGGGCATCAAGTTCGGTAGTCGCCAGAAGTCGCCACGTGTTGTGCCCATCTGGGAAGATGGTTTGTTCGCTGTCATCAAACTCGTCCTCGATGGCACCCACAATCTGCTCAAGCACATCTTCTAGGGTTACTAGACCCGTGATGCCGCCATGCTCATCAATCACAATGGCAATGTGATTGCGATGACTTCGAAACTCTTGCAACAAGACGTTAACGCGTTTGGTCTCAGGTATAAAAACCGCCGGACGCACCAAGTCCCTCAAATTTAGAGAGGGATTGAGCATGTGGCGCAGCAAGTCCTTGGTCATGAAGGTACCAATGATGTTGTCACGGGACTCTTCGAAGACTGGAAATCGCGAGTGCGCCATTGCCACTATCTTGGGCAGAAGCACGGCAACCGACTCATTGACGTCAAGCATGTCCATTCGGGCACGCGGCACCATGATGTCGGTCGCTGTTAAGTCTGAAACAGCCAATGCGCCCTTAAGCATTGTGTAGGCGTTGGCGTCAATGAGCTCACGCGCGCGCGCCGCATCAAGGATCGTCAGAATGCCATCTCGATCCTCGGGCTCACGACGAACCAAGGAGAGCAAGCGGTTGACGAAAGATTCTTTTGGTTTTTTGGTGTTGCCTGGATCAGGACCAGGCTCACTAGAGTAGGGTTCGGGCATGTTCCGCAGAACTGAGTTGAGGTAGCAATAGGATAACCGAAAGTTTGTGTCGTGCCGTTCCAGCGATGGATTTTTTGTGTTTGAAGCAATCAGATCATTTTTTTTCAGTGGCGTAAGGGTCATTTATTGAAAGTGAGGCCAAGATCTCCCGTTCTAAATTCTCCATCAAACGCGCTTGTCCGGGTTTGTCGTGGTCATAACCAAGTGCGTGCAAGGCTCCGTGTACAACCAAGTGAGCTGCATGATCTAAGTAAGTCTTTCCTTGGCTACGTGCTTCTGTTTTCAAGACGGGTGTGCAAATCACGATATCAGCCAAAATGAGTTCGTTAGTGTTGGACTCGTTGTAGGCGAAAGTCAGTACATTGGTCGGCTTTGGTTTGGTGCGATATCCAAAATTAAGGCGTTGGCTTTCAACCGAACCGACTAAGCGCAACGTCAGTTGAACGTTTTTAACCGGCGCACTGGCGCCATAGGCTACGGCGCGCGCGATCCAACCCCGCAAACGCCAACGAGGAAGCGATTTGGCCGCGATGGCGTACTGAACTGACAATGAGAGTTTGGGTGTACCGAGCGCGCCTGCTAAGCGAGGCTTCGCCATTACGTGTGGCTCGCTTTTTTTAAGCAGCGGGCGGGCTGTGTTTTTCATAGGCATCAACGATTCGAGCCACTAGCGGGTGTCTGACCACATCGCGGCTGGTAAAGCGGGTGATGGCAATGCCTTGAACGTCAGACAAGACTTCAAGCGCATTGGCCAATCCACTGGGTTGACTTTTTGGCAGGTCGACTTGGGTTGGGTCGCCGTTGACCACGGCTTTGCTGCCAAATCCGATACGCGTCAAGAACATTTTCATCTGCTCAGGCGATGTGTTTTGTGCCTCATCCAAAATAACGAAGGCGTTATTGAGCGTTCGCCCGCGCATGTAAGCCAAGGGTGCGATTTCGATGGTTTGCTTTTCAAACAAACGCTGCACTTTCTCAAAACCCATCAAGTCATAAAGCGCGTCGTAGAGTGGGCGCAAGTAGGGATCAACTTTTTGAGCCAAATCACCTGGCAGAAAACCCAATCTTTCACCCGCCTCAACTGCGGGACGCGTCAAAATCAAGCGCTGAACATTGTCTCGCTCGAGTGCATCAATGGCACAAGCCACAGCAAGCCAAGTTTTCCCGGTTCCAGCGGGCCCTGTGCCAAAGGTGATGTCGTGCTTAAGGATTTGCTCGATGTACTCGGCTTGCCTTGGTGTGCGTGGCTTCAAATCGGTGCGGCGCGTGCGTAACTGGTAAGGATCCGCTCCGGCCGCGGTCATGGCATTCGATGTCTGCGATTGCTCAGCACGGGCTTGAACAATGCCGAGCTGTATTTCATCAATGGACAGCTCTCGCTGTCCGGCTTCAGTGTGAAATTGTTTGATTAGAGCCATGGCTTGATCTGCCTTGACGCCGTTTATTTCAAACACAGCACCTCTATGGCCTATCGATACTGCCAAGGCTTGTGAGATCTGTCGTAGGTTTTCGTCAAGAGGGCCACATAGCTTAGCGAGCTGGTCGTTATCGCCCTCAAGGGTGAAGCGCAATCTCGTTGTTGTCATGGTGTGCTCGATAAAAGATCGGTCTCGCGCGTGATAATTTCACCCCGTAAGCTGTTGGTGTGTACCGTATCAATCGTGACATCGACCAATTGGCCAATCAAACGTGGCGAGCCTTTGAAATTCACGATCCGATTGTTCTCAGTGCGACCCATCATTTCAGTGGGATCACGTCTTGATGGGCCTTCGACCAAAACGCGTTGTGGCTTTCCAACCATGGCATGCGCTATGGTTGCGGCTTGTGCATTGATCGTGGTTTGTAGCCGATGCAGGCGTTTGAGCTTGAGCAGATCGGGTACTTCGTTTGTTAAGTCAGCCGCTGGTGTGCCTGGTCGCTTGGAATACATAAAAGAAAACGACGTGTCAAAACCAATTTCATCAATCAGAGCCATCGTCTTTTCAAAGTCGGCATCGGTTTCGCCAGGAAAGCCGACGATGAAGTCAGATGACAAGGTGATGCCAGGTCGGGCCTGACGCAAGCGACGCACAATCGACTTGAATTCAATCGTGGTGTAGCCGCGCTTCATGGCAGCTAAAACGCGATCACTACCGGCCTGAACGGGTAGGTGCAAAAACGACACGACCTTCGGTAAGGTGGCGTATGCGTCGATTAAGCGCGAAGTCATTTCTTTCGGATGTGAGGTGGTGTAGCGAATGCGTTCAATGCCTGGAATTTCGTGAACATACTCGAGCAGCATCGCAAAGTCCGCAATCTTGTCGGTGTCACCCATTTTACCGAGGTAGGCATTGACGTTTTGACCCAGTAAGGTTACTTCGCGAACCCCTTGATCGGCCAAGTCAGCCACTTCGGTTAAGACGTCCTCAAAGGGACGAGATACTTCTTCGCCTCGGGTGTACGGCACAACGCAGAAGCTGCAGTATTTGCTACAGCCTTCCATGATCGATACAAACGCTGCTGGGCCGTCAACACGGGGTGGAGGCAAGGCATCAAATTTTTCGATTTCAGGAAAGCTGATGTCAACCTGTGATTTGCCCGTTTGCTGGCGTTTGGCAATTAGCTCAGGCAGCCGGTGCAGGGTTTGGGGGCCAAACACCACGTCAACGTAAGGCGCACGCTTGACGATTGTGGCACCTTCCTGACTGGCCACACAGCCACCGACACCGATAACCAAATTGGGATTGGCTTTTTTTAGAGACTTCACTCGGCCGAGATCAGAAAAGACTTTGGATTGGGCTTTTTCACGGACCGAGCAAGTGTTGAACAGAATGACATCGGCAAGGGCGGGGTCTTGGGTCAGCTCAACAGGCTCTGCCATACCCAAAATATCGAGCATTTTGTCCGAGTCATACTCATTCATCTGGCACCCGAAGGTGCGGATGAAGACTTTCTTTACATTTTCTGTCATTGCCTTTCGCCGTAACGGGTGTAGATCCCGGGGGCGCCTTTTAAGCGAGTCAATCGGGTGAAGCGCAGTGCGCCAGTTATTCGGTGTAAACCTCTTCAACTTCATCGTCTTTCTTGACGGGCTTAACCAAGTCTTCGCGCTTAACACCGAGCCAAAGGGCAATCGAGGCGGCAACGAAAATCGACGAGTAAATGCCAAACCAAATGCCGATGGTGAGCGCCAAAGCGAAATAGTGCAATGTGGGCCCACCAAATATCAGCATGGATAAAACCATGATCTGTGTCGAGCCATGGGTAATAATGGTGCGTGACATGGTTTGGGTGATGGCACCGTCAATAACTTCGCGTACCTCGACGTTGCGTAATCGGCGGAAGTTTTCACGAATTCGATCCATGATAACCACCGACTCGTTTACAGAGTAGCCCAGCACAGCCAATATACCTGCCAAAACGGCAAGTGAAAATTCCCATTGGAACGCGGCAAAAAAGCCCAGGATAATCACCACGTCGTGCAGGTTGGCTATCACGCCAGCCACCGCAAACTTCCATTCGAAGCGAACGGCCAAGTAAATCACAATACCGATAACAACAAAAAGAAGCGCTAGAAGACCGTTTTCAATCAGTTCTCGACCAATTTGTGGCCCAACAAACTCAACGCGTTGCAACACAACATTTGGCTCGGATGCGCTGAGTGCCGCCATTAGTGCGACGCTTTGGTCGGCTGAGGATTGCCCTTCAGCCAGTGGTAGTCGGATTAAGACGTCGCGTGAGGTGCCGAAGTTTTGAACTTGGAAATCGGTGTAGCCCAGAACCTGGATTTGACCTCGGATTTCAACTAGGGGCGCTGTTTCAGGGTAGGCCAGTTCAATGACTGTGCCACCCGTAAATTCGATAGACAGATTAAAACCCCGAACCGCGATAAAAGCGATAGCAGCGATAAAAAATATCAAACTGAACATGTTCAGCGCCACGGCGTGGCGCATGAATGGAATGGTGCGGGAGATGCGGAAAAATTCCATGATTTATTGATCCTTCGGTTGCCAGATCGTTCCGATCGACAATCCCTTAAGTTTCTTACGGCCACCGTGAGTCAGGTTGACCATTGAACGCACCACAACCACCGCAGAGAACATCGAAGTTAAGATGCCCAAGCAATGGACCACCGCAAAACCTCGTACCGGTCCTGTGCCAAATATCAATAGGGCAATGCCCACGATGAGGGTCGTTAAGTTGGAGTCAAGAATCGTGCCCCAAGCGCGCTCAAAACCAATTTGAATGGCAGCTTGTGGCGCTTCACCTTTGCGTAGTTCTTCTCGTATTCGCTCATTGATCAGTACGTTGGCATCAATGGCCATACCGATAGTGAGTGCAATAGCAGCAATGCCTGGTAAGGTCAACGTGGCTTGCAACATGGACAACAATGACATTAACAAAAAGACATTGATGGTCAAACCAATGGCCGAGAACAAACCAAAGGTGCGGTAATAAATGATCATGAAGACCGCCACGGCCACAAAGCCCCAAAGCGTGGCATTGAAACCCTTGGCGATGTTTTCCGCGCCGAGGCTCGGGCCAATGGTGCGCTCTTCAATAATTGTCATCGGTGCGGCAAGCGAGCCCGCACGTAGCAATAGAGAAATGTCGGCGGCGTCTTCAGCCGACATGCTTCCGGAAATCTGAACTTGACCGCCTGGGATTTCGCTTCGAATTACAGGTGCTGTCACCACCTCACCACGGCCTTTTTCAAACAACAAAATCGCCATTCTGTTGCCGATGTTGTCGCGAGTGACGTCTCTAAAAATCCGCGCACCCTTGCTGTCTAAAGTTAAGTGCACCGCGGGTTGTTGGTTTTGTGAGTCACGGCCTGCTTGCGCATCTTGTAAATTTTCACCGGTCAGGATGACTTGTCGGCGCAATAGAAGTGGGCGCCCATCAGAGTCCTCATAGCGTTCAAGTCCAAATGGCACAGCACCGGCAGCTAACGCAGAGGATGCGGCTGGCGAGTCATCGACCATTCGAATTTCGAGTGTGGCTGTGCGACCGAGAATTTCTTTTGCGCGAGCCACGTCTTGCACGCCGGGTAACTGGACAACGATTCGGTCAGCGCCTTGTTGTTGGATCACGGGTTCGGCCACACCGAGTTCATTAATTCGGTTGTGCAACGTGATGATGTTTTGTCTGAGTGCGCCGTTTTGGACGGTGGCAATGGCGGCATTGCTGAGCGTACCAGTGACCTGAGGCAAGCCGCTGCGAATGCCGTCGCTGGTGCTCTCTAAAAAGCTCATGTCGTTATAGCGATTACGCAGCAACGCGATCCCTCGGCTGCGAGCCTGTTCGTCGGCAAAGATAGCTACAACTGACATGTCTGCGCGCTCAACGCTTGGCACGGCAATGCGCTGCTCGCGAAACGCCGCACGAATATCAGTCGACAGCGAGTCGTAACGAGCCGTCAGTGCTCCTTGCATGTCAACTTGCAACAGAAAATGCACCCCACCTCTTAAGTCAAGGCCCAAGTACATGGGACCAGCCCCAATGGCAGTCAGCCATGCGGGTGACGAAGGCAGTAAGTTCAGCGCAACGGTGTAGGTTGGATCAGCAGGGTCTGGGTTTAACGCCCGTTCGATGATGTCACGCGCTTTGAGCTGCTCGTCGGTCGAAGAAAAGCGAAACCGCACGGTGCCTACTGGACCACTGCGCTCAAAATTTGAGCCTGTTGTAACCAGAGCGGCTTGATCAAGAACCGTCTGCACTCGATTGAGCATGTCGGGGTCGATCTTGGTCGTGGATTTGGCACTCGACACCTGGACTGCAGGAGATTCGCCATAGAAGTTCGGCAGGGTATAAAGAAATCCGACCACGAGGGCGACCAAGACAGTCAGGTATTTCCACAATGGGTAACGATTCATGGGCGCAACACTTATTGAAAAGCTGAAGGCCGGTTTTAACCGGCCAATCCAGCGTTAGAGATTGGCAAGCAGACGTTAAATTTGCTTCATGGTGCCCTTAGGCAACACCGTTTGAACAGCGGTTCTCTGCAAGAGAATTTCCACTGGCTTTTCGGCCAATGCGGTAACTTCAACGCCAATGTAAGCATCTGTGACTTTAGTTACTTTGCCCAACATACCGCCTGCTGTGATGACTTCGTCACCTTTGGCAAGGGCTGCCACAAGGTTTTTGTGTTCCTTTTGTCTCTTCATCTGAGGACGAATCATCAAAAAGTACAAAATCACAAACATCAAAACGATGGGCAGCAGGCCTGTCAAAGAACCCAGATCACCACCTAATTGCGCGACGACAACGCCGGCTGTTTCGTGCAAAGACATTTAAGCCTCCTATTAAATATATTTTAATATCAATTTACCTAACCCGTTATTGTAGCGACTTGGTCGCACGACGACTGAGAAATCGCTTTTTCCAGGTTTCAAAGACACCTTGCCCTATGGCGTCTCGCATTTGAGACATCAGATCTAGATAGAAATGCAGATTATGCACAGTATTTAAACGCGACCCCGTGATTTCATTTGCCCGTTGTAGGTGGTGTAAGTAGGCGCGGGAGAAGTGGCGGCAGGTGTGACATTGACATTCAGGGTCTAACGGACCGGTGTCATGACGGTATTTGGCGTTGCGGATTTTGATATCGCCATTTTGCGTAAAGAGCCAGCCGTTGCGAGCATTTCGGGTCGGCATCACGCAGTCAAACATGTCAATGCCGTGGCTAACCCCGTGCACTAGATCCTCCGGTGTGCCAACACCCATGAGATAGCGTGGGGCAGTGACCGGTAGTTTGGGGGCCGTGTGCGCCAGTATCCGGAGCATGTCCTCTTTGGGTTCACCTACCGAGAGGCCTCCTATGGCGTAGCCATGAAAACCGATATCGGTGAGTGCTTGTAGCGATACGTCTCGAAGGTCTTCAAACATGCCGCCTTGCACAATACCGAATAGAGCATTGTTGTTGCCGGCCTCTTCGAACGCTGACTTGGATCGCCGCGCCCAGCGCGCTGACATTTGCATGGAAGCGGCCGCTTGTTCATGTGTCGCCACATCGTTACCGATTTTGTAAGGGGTGCACTCATCAAACACCATCACCACGTCGCTGTTGAGCGTAGTTTGGATTTGCATGGAAAGCTCTGGGGTTAAAAACAACTTAGATCCATCAATGGGCGAAGCAAACTGCACGCCTTCTTCAGTGATCTTGCGCATGCCCTGCAGGCTAAAAACTTGGAAACCGCCTGAATCGGTCAGTATGGGTTTATGCCAACCCATGAAGCCGTGCAAACCACTGTGTTTTTCAATGACGTCAGTGCCAGGTCTAAGCCACAGGTGAAAAGTATTACCCAGCACAATCTGTGCGCCGACCTCGGTTAGCTCATGGGGCATCATTGCTTTGACGCTGCCGTAGGTGCCGACCGGCATAAAAATAGGCGTTTGCACCTCGCCATGATTAAGACTCAAGCGCCCACGCCGTGCCTGCCCGTCGGTTTTGAGTAATTCAAACTGCATTTGATCAGCCCTTTTCTAAAAACATAGCATCGCCGTAACTGAAAAAGCGGTAGCGCTTTTGAACCGCGTGAAGGTAAGCGGATTTCATGGGTACCAAACCAATGAAGGCAGCCACAAGCATCAGCAACGTTGATTGGGGTAAATGAAAGTTCGTCACCATAGCGTCGACAGTGTGCCATTGGTAGCCGGGCGTGATGAAAAGCTCGGTGTCGCCGCTCGTGGCTGTTAACTTCCCTTGGTGTTCTTGGTAGGCAGACTCTAACGCGCGCACGCTTGTGGTGCCAACGGCAATGACTCGACCACCATTTTTTTTGGCTTTCTCCACTGCGTCGACAGTGGTCTGCGAGATTGAATACCACTCGCTGTGCATCTGATGCTTGGAAAGATCGTTGTTGC
Source organism: uncultured Burkholderiaceae bacterium (assembly GCA_963926245.1). Classification (GTDB taxonomy): domain Bacteria; phylum Pseudomonadota; class Gammaproteobacteria; order Burkholderiales; family Burkholderiaceae_B; genus Algicoccus. The sequence continues at coordinate 12,823 of CAWUWI010000025.1, forward strand.
GCACGGGTTGAAAAGTACCCGCACCCACGTGCAGCGTTACAAATGCTTGTGACACGCCTTTGTCAGTAAGCCGCTGTAATAAATCCTCATCGAAATGCAATCCAGCCGTGGGTGCGGCGACCGCCCCAGGATGCTTGGCGTAAACGGTCTGGTAGCGTTCCTCGTCACCGGCCTCTTCGGCATGCTTTATGTAAGGAGGCAGGGGTACGTGACCATAGCGATCGAGCTGTTCGAGTACAGGCTCGACAAACGACAACTCAAACAAATCGTTGCTGCGCCCGGTCACTTGCACATCGAAAGCGTTGGCCAATCGCAGGTGGCTACCAGCTTTGGGCGACTTACTGGCCTTGATGTGGGCGAGCGCTTGATGGGTGGCGGTGATCCGTTCGATCAAGACTTCAACTTTACCGCCGCTGTCTTTTTGACCGAAAAGGCGTGCTTTGATAACTCGCGTGTTGTTGAAGACCAGCAAATCATTGGGGTTCAGTAGATCGATCAAGCCAGAGAATTGGCGATCTATTGTTTTTGAATCGGCGTCAACGTGCAGGAGACGACTACCCGTGCGTTCCGGAGCTGGGTGTTGCGCAATCAATTCGACGGGCAACACGTAATCATAATCAGCCAACGTATGGGCTGTAATGGTGCGATCGGCGTTGTCAGGCGCATTTTTTTGGTGAGATGCTTGTTCAGGGTTATGAGACAAAGAAGATCCTGCCATAATGGGGCATTACCGCTGGTTGTTTGTTCAGTGGGTTGCGCGATTAAGTCGCGAAACTGACACGAGGGTTGAATAATGCCATGATTTAAATATCTCATGCGGCTTAGTGGTTCGCACTTAATTTTGCACTGAAGTTTGCACTTAATTAAGCGGAGGCTCAAAAGGGTGTCATATTCTCAAATGCTAACGGTTTCAGCGCGATGGCGAGCACAAGCTATTTTGCTCTTGTCCCTTACTTTTTTGATCAACATTGCCGCTCAGGGGCAATCTTTACCGCCTGAGGTCTCTCGAGCTTGGGGTAAGACGGGTCTGCCAGACTCGAGTCTTTCGATGATCATTGAAGAGGTTGATGGGGAGCGATTGGCGGCCTTTGGGGCCGGTAATTTCAAAAATCCGGCTTCAGTTATGAAATTACTGACCACGTGGAGCGCTTTGTCTGAGCTCGGTCCTGACTACGTGTGGCGCACGGCCTTTCTGATGGGTGCAAACGCAGTGGTCAATGACAACGGTGTATTGAGCGGCCCGCTTTATTTGCGCCCAAGTGGCGACCCTTTGTTTTTATTACAAGATCTTTGGCGTCTGATGCGCGAACTCAGGTTGCGGGGCATCACCCAAATCTCGGATATAGTCATCGACCGTTCAAAGTTTGGTGACATCGCAATTAATCCAGGCGACTTTGATGGCAAAGGTGATCGTCCTTATAACGCCAGCCCAGATGTTCTTATGGTCGGTTTTGGGGCTGTGCGCTTGGTTTTTACACCAGATTTAAACAAGCAGCGCTGGCGAGCCTTCATCGATCCACCGATTGCGGGTGTCAAAATCGACAGCAATTTGCGCTATCGCACGGGCGCTTGTCGAAACGGCCCGCAGGTATCATCTGAGACCATCACCAGTGGGGATCAAGTTAGTTTTCGTATCTCTGGCACGGCAACGGGCTCTTGTGGAGAGTTCGATATGTATCGACTGGCGTTTTCTCAGTCGGATTTTGCTGCCAAAGCTTTAGAGTCGATGTGGACTGAGTTGGGTGGCCAGATGACAGGCATTGTTAAAGAAGGCGCGATTGCACCAGATGCGGTGCCGTTGGCGGCCCATCAGTCGCCACCGCTGGCCGAAGTCATTCGCGTTGTCAACAAAAGTAGCAACAACGTCATGACCCGGGTGCTTTTACTGACCATCGCTTCAGAGCTTGGCCAGCAGCCAGCCACAGTGGAGGGTGGGGTGCAGAGGGTTCTGCAGACTCTTCAGTCACAGGGCATTTCAACAGAGGGCGTGGTGATTGAAAACGGCTCTGGTTTGGCACGCAGTGCACGCATCAGCGCTGACCAGGTTGCCAAAATGTTGCAAGTGGCTTGGCGTTCGCCTGCGATGCCTGAATATGTGTCTTCTCTGGCTATCCTTGGTACGGATGGCACACTCAGGCGACGCTTGCGAGGCGACGCCCGAGGTTATGCGCACATGAAAACAGGGGCTTTACGAGACTCGAGAGCCATTGCGGGCTACGTGCTGTCGCAATCAGGTAAGCGTTATGTGTTTGTCAGTCTGGTCAACGATCCTCAGGCCTTTAAAGCTCGCGGCTTTGAAAACCAAGTTATCGACTGGCTGACCAGCCGCTAGGTAACACTTGGCTTGGTGGTGCTATCGGGTTTGGTTTTCAATACGCGTCGATTTTAGGAGAGGCAAGGTGGCGGTACACGAGATACGGCATCCATTAATACGCCACAAGCTTGGCTTGATGCGTCGCGCGGATCTTAGCTCCAAAAGTTTTCGTGAGTTGGCGCAGGAAATCACGCAATTGCTAATGTATGAAGCGAGCAAGGACTTTGTGCTTGAACCAGCCCTTGAGCTCGGGTGGTGTGGGACGGTGCCAGTCGAGCGCGTGGCGGGAAAAAAAATGACCGTGGTGCCTATTTTGCGTGCAGGTATCGGCATGCTGGAGGGTGTGTTGAGCCTTGTGCCGGGTTCCAAAGTTAGCACCGTGGGCATGAGTCGCAACGAGCAGACCTTGCAAGCGCACATTTATTTTGAAAAACTCGCGACTGCCTTAGACCGAAGACTGGCTATCGTGATCGACCCAATGCTTGCCACAGGTGGGACGATGTGTGCCACTATTGAACTATTAAAGCGTTCAGGTGCCAAAGAAGTAAGGGCTATTGTGCTGGTGGCTGCACCAGAAGGTATTGCGCGAGTCACACAAGCCCATCCGGATGTTGAGATTTTCACCGCATCAATCGATCTTGGCTTGAACGCCGACGGGTACATCATGCCTGGGCTGGGTGATGCCGGCGATCGAATTTTTGGGACCAAACCAAAGGTCCATGATTATTAGTCAACAAAGGAGAAGATCAATGGTTACGCGACGCAAGACTGATTCTGAACCAATCATTTCTTCACAAGGAAAACTAGTGGAGTCTGTCAAGCAAACACTTGATGACGCCGAAGCGCTATTGCGTGAAGCAACAGAAGCCTCTGGCGACAAAGCGTTAGAGTTGCGCCAAGAGGCTTTGGATTGTCTTAAACGCTCACGCGAGACCCTCTACGACGTTGAGGAAGATGTCCTGGCCCGAGGTCGTCAGGCAGTGCAAGCAACCGATGAATACGTGCATCAGAACCCATGGCAGGCAATCACCGTTGCCGGTGTGGCTGGGTTGTTGGTGGGCATGTTAATCACGCGGCGATAATGCGGATGGTTGGTTCGCTCAAGGGCATCGTCTCTGAGTCGGTGGCATCGGTTCGCACCCGGTTAGCGCTATTTAGTCTTGAATGGGCTCAGGCAAAGTCTGATCTTTGGCGCCAAGGGCTGCAAATGATGATCGGTGTCGTGTTGATTTTCATGGCACTGATCCTCACGACCTTTCTGGTCGTGCTGTTTACGTGGGACACACCCTACCGAATTTGGTCGGTTTTCTTGCTGACCGTCTTTTACGCTATTTTGGGTGTCATTTTGCTGTGGCTTGCCAAGCGATCATTGTCAGCCGAAGGCGGCTTGCCGTTTACGGCGACGATTGAAGCGTTAACGCGCGATGCTGATCAAGTGGCCAATTGGGCGCAATCCAATTCTGCAAATGTGCCGCCTCCAGACCGTGAAAAGGGAGAGGAGCCGTGAGCAAACGATATTCATTGGTGTTAAAAAGAGCCGTGCAGATCGAAATGTTGCGAGCTCAAGCTGACCTTCAAAGACAGACCATAGCCATGCACAGCCAAAATCTAGTGGCGTCGCTTGACCCCAGTCAGCAAATTGAGGCATTGCTCGGTGGTTCGCAGAAAGACTTGCTTGGACAGGGAGTGCATTTGGTCTCGCGCTATCCATTCTTGTTGTCATTGGTATCAAATGCTTTTGATAGTCGCCGTGGACGATATCTTTTGGGTATCGGCGCAGGTGTGGCGGGCCTTTGGTGGTTGATTTCAAGACGATTATCAACTGACGTTCGGCAATGAAACCTTTTTTAGTTGTGCTTGGGCTCCTGATTATCGCTAGCTTGACCATTGGGCCTGCCTCATTAAATTGGCAGGCCTTTTTATTATCGCCATTTTTTGGCGATGAAGATCGGTTGTCGGCCGTTATTGTTGAGTTGCGTCTGGCCCGCACTCTTTTAGCAGTCATGACTGGCGCTGCCCTTGCCGTAGGCGGCGCGGTGATGCAGGGTTTGTTTCGCAATCCATTGGCTGAGCCCGGATTGGTGGGTGTCTCAGCGGGTGCTGCGCTTGGTGCCGTGATGGTGATGATGGCAGGGTTTTCAGGCGCGTTTTGGATCGGCACGGCAGGTTTTTTTGGTGCGCTATTGGCCACATGGGTGGCTTGGCAGTTGGCCAAAGGCCAACCCGGCTCAGCGGGTCTGCTGTTGGCTGGTATTGCCATCAATGCATTGGTTTTGAGTGTTATTAGCTTATTGATTAGCTCGGCCAGTGACCAGCAACTGCGTTCGATCACGTTTTGGTCACTCGGCAGCATGACGCGTACGCCACTCTTGGTGGTGCTGATGCTAGTGCCTTGGGTTGCTTTGTGTTTGTGGGCCCTCTATCGGCAATGGCCGGCTTTGAATGCACTTTTACTCGGTGAGTCTCAAGCCGAGCAAGTCGGTGTGCCCGTTGGTCAGATGCGATTGTTTTTGGTGGTTGTCATGGCTTTGATGGTCGGGCCTTTGGTTGGTTTTACCGGCGCTATCAGTTTCGTTGGCCTTCTGGTTCCGCAGTTGCTGCGTCGCTGGCGGGGCAGTGATCATCAAGCGTTGCTTCCATTGACGGCCATCGTCGGGGCAATAGCCGTTTTGGGGGCTGACCTGTTGTCTCGGGTTTTGGTTGCTCCTGCAGAGCTACCCATCGGGGTGGTGATTAGTTTGATTGGCGCACCAGTATTTCTATGGCTTTTGCGCCGCTCGCTGAATCAAAGCCCGAGTGAACCCCAGATCTCATCGACCCGCTGACGAGTGGTTGCGTCCATTTCGATGGGTCGACCCCATTCGCGGTCAGTTTCACCCGACCACTTGTTGGTGGCATCCATACCCATTTTGCCACCCAGTCCCGAAACCGGTGAGGCGAAGTCAAGGTAGTCGATGGGTGTGTTTTCAACCAGAACGGTGTCTCTGACTGGATCCATTCGAGTCGTCATGGCCCAAACGACTTCTTTCCAGTCACGGATGTTGATGTCGTCATCGACGATCACCAGAAACTTGGTATACATGAATTGGCGCAGAATGCTCCAGATACCAAACATAACCCGTTTGGCATGGCCGGGGTATTGCTTGCGAATTGAGATTACTGCTAGTCGGTAGCTACAGCCTTCAGGTGGTAGGAAGAAGTCCTTGATTTCTGGCAGTTGACGCTGCAACAAAGGAACAAACACCTCGTTTAGTGCCACACCAAGAACTGCCGGTTCATCGGGTGGTTTGCCGGTGTATGTGCTGTGGTAAATGGGATTTCGACGCATGGTGATGCGGTCAACGGTAAAAACAGGGAACCAGTCCTGCTCGTTGTAGTAGCCCGTGTGATCGCCGTATGGGCCTTCAAGGGCGGATTCATAACCGTTGTTTGGCGGCGGGTGCATGCCAGCGGGTACTGTAGGGGTGATAGCACGGGGGTCGGTGCTCGGTAGTAAGTGACCTTCGAGCACCATTTCAGCTGTTGCCGGTACGCTTAAATCGCTACCAATGGCACGGGCTACCTCAGTACGAGCACCACGGAGCAAGCCGGCGAATTGATATTCCGATAACGAATCAGGTACCGGCGTGACCGCCCCGAGCGTGGTGGCAGGGTCAGCACCGAGCGCGACGGCGATCGGAAATGGGGTGCCGGGGTTTGCTAAAGCATGGTCTCTAAAATCGAGCGCGCCGCCACGGTGTGACAACCAACGCATTATTAGCTTGTTATGACTGATTACTTGTTGGCGATAAATGCCTAAGTTCTGTCGACGGGCGTTCGGGCCGCGTGTGATAACCAGCCCCCAAGTTAATAAAGGCGCGATGTCGCCCGGCCAGCAGTGTTGTATCGGAAGTTTAGAAAGGTCAACGTCGTCACCTTCCCAAACTATTTCTTGGCAGGCTGGTGAGCGGATATTTTTGGGACTCATGTCCCAGAGGGCAGACTTCAGCATAGCCACTTTGCTTAGAGCGTCTCTTAACCCTTTAGGGGCCTCGGGCTCACGCAATGATGCCAAAAGTTGGCCAATGTCTCGCAGTGCGGCGACATTGTCTGCTCCCATGCCAAGCGCCACGCGTTCTGGGGTGCCAAATAGGTTCGCGAGCACTGGAATTGGGACAGTTTGTCCTTGGTGTTGGACGCTTTTAAACAACAGGGCGGGTCCTTCTGTATGCAAAACCCGGCTTGAAATCTCAGTCATTTCAAGCTTGGTGTCGACCGGTGTTTCAATGTTCTTAAGCCGCCCGGCACGCTCAAGCTGACCAATAAAATCCCGCAAATCTCGATATCGCACGTTCGATTCTCACTTAAACGTTAATATTGACTCATGTCCACAATATTATTGCCCGTTTTGCGCTTGGGCTTGCTTCGCATGCAAAAGCTTTTGTCTGAAGTGATCAGGATAACTGGCGCTTATCTTGGTGTGGCTGTTTTGGCATGCGTGGTCATGGTTTTAACGGTGCCAGTGCTCAGACACCAAGCGGTGACGTTGCACAAAGCGGCTTTGGCCGCGCTCATGCCAGACGGCATAGAGACCATGTTGCCTGCGCTTGGCCCAAGCGGCTTGGTGCCTGAGCTACGCTCGATTGACCTGGCAAAAGTGCCTTATCGGCGGTTGCTTGAGGTGAAGCCCGAGCCACCACCGCCTAAAGCGGTTGTGCGTACGCCACCTGTGGGCTTGCTTGGTAACGTGCCAGTGCCAAGAATCGAAGCGGCGATGCAGACCTTCGAGTTGACTGAGCAGCAGTTGAAAGCGCTAGAGCACTACATCGCCCGGAAATACCGTGTGGCCAGGCAAGTGGTCGATCGAATTGTCGAGTCAGCGCTTGTTTCTGGGGCTGATTTGAAGGTTAACCCTGTCTTGATTATCGCGGTGATGTCGGTTGAGTCTCGTTTCAATCCCTATGCTGAAAGTGGCGCTGGTGCTCAGGGTTTGATGCAAGTGATGACAAGGGTGCACACTGATAAATTTGAAAAACTTGGCACTGATGGTATTGCTGCCTTTCATCCTGAAATCAATATTCGGATTGGTGCTCAAATTTTGTCAGATTGCATTCGTCGCCGCGGATCTGAATCGGCAGGTTTGCGGTGCTACGTGGGTGCCACGGGCCCTAACGATGGGGGCTATGCCAAAAAGGTGCAAGCTGAGCACCGCCGAATGGCGCTCGCCGCCAAAATCCCACTGAACTAGTGTTGGACTGGTTATCGGCTTCCCAAGAACTTGTCCATTTGGTCAACGGCTTGTTCGAGGCGATCTAGACCGATGGTATATGCAAGCCTGACTTTACTGGCAGCGTGGCTTGGTCCAAAGTCGATGCCAGGCACAAGCGCCACGTTGGCTTTTTCAAGTAGGTCATCAACAAGCGTTTGGCTGTTATCAGTGAATTTTGTGGTGTCGGCGTAGACGTAAAAAGCCCCATCTGGTTTGGCGGGTACGCACAATCCTATTGACGCAAGTGCAGGAACCAGAAAGTCACGCCTAGCTTTGAAGGCCTCGCGACGTTGTTCAAATAACGCCAGTGTGTCTGGTTCAAAGCAAGCCATGGCGCCATATTGGGCCAAGGTTGGTGGGCAAATGGCTAGGCTCGATGCCATTTTTTCAATAGGGTCAACCATGTGCTCAGGCACGATTAACCAACCCAAGCGCCAACCAGTCATGTGAAAGTATTTAGAGAAGCTATTCACGATGATCACGTCGTCAGCCATGGCCAAAGCGCTCACAGGCGCTTGGTCATAGGCCAGTCCCAGATAGATTTCATCCACGATGGTGAAACCGCCCCGTTGCCTGACTTTATCGATGATCTTTTTTAGGATAGTGGGTGCGATTGAGGTGCCAGTTGGGTTGCTCGGTGAGGCAATGAGTAATCCGCAGGTATTGGTGTCCCAGTGCGTGTCGATGTCTTCGGGTGTTGGTTGAAATTGGTTTTGGGCCGACGTGGCGACCAAACGAGTATGGCCACCTGCTGCCATTACAAAATTACTGTTGGCTGGATAAGAGGGGTCTGGCATCAAGACCGACTGTCCGGGGTTAATCATTGCCAAGCACGCGAGTTGTAACGCACCACTGGCACCCGACGTGACAATGACTCGATTGGCTTGGATTGGGGCGCCGAAGTGTTCGCCGTAAAATTCAGCAATGGCTTGCCGTAACTCAGGCAAGCCTGCGGCAGGTCCGTAGGTGCCAAGCCCCCGATTGGCGGCCTGCTTCATGGCCGCCACAACCGCTGGGGCTGCGGTAAAGTCGGGTTCTCCGATGCCTAGGCTAATGACATCATGACCTTGGGCCCGAAGCGCCAAAGTGCGTTTAAAAATAGCCATGGCGTGAAAGGTCGCCATTTGAAAGGTACGGTGTGCCAAAGCAACAGTCATTGTTTAAATCTCAGCAATCAAATTTAAGGAAATTGTAGTGTCCGATTCTCCTTCACGTCGAAATTTTCTTTTTGGGCGTACACCGGCTACTGAGGATCAGTGGCTTTTGTTTCTTGCGCGATTGCGCCGTGCTTGCCTAGGCGCGGTTTCGCCTTTGGGTGCAGAGCAGGCAAGGCTTGTGCCTGGGCGGTTTGATGATGTGCTGCAGGCACGCGACTTGTGTTCAGCGTTTGGCGTGTGCATGGCACTTGAGGGGTTGTCTTTGCCAGAGATTGACCAAGCGCGTCGCGTGCTTTGGGTGCAAGCGGGCTCGGCTTGGGGTTCTCTCATGCCACTAGGCGACACAGGATATTGGCGTGTCGAGGCGGGTTGTCCGGTTGCAGGCATGCAAGCCGCTGATTTGCTGTCGCAACCAGTCAATGGGGCGACGATGAACCTGGCGCAGTGGCTAGCCACTGTAGGGCGATATCAACCGAATTTGGATCATTTGGGGTTGGTTTCAGTCGAGTGGTTGTTTGCCGACGGCACAATTGAAGTGTTGGGGGCGTTTGGCCAAGCCGACAGTCAGCCGTTGCGCTCGCTGAAGGCTCAGCAAACAGTACCTCGATTGTTTGAGTTGTCGGCCGAGCCATTGGTGCGGCAGGCCATAGAGCACGGTGATTGGCCGGGTGGCTTTCGAATCGATGCCCTCGCGCGTACCCCAGCTGTCAATTTGGCAAATGTCGTGGTGGGTAGTGGGGGGGCATTGGGGTGGCTGGTGGCGGCGACTTTTGAGCAAAGAGCTGTTAGAGCTTGCGCGATTTGCGATATCCAGAGCCGCCCAGCGCTAAACGCAAACGAGGCCGCTCTTTGGGTTGCCCTTGACCAGAAAGTTAAAGGCGTCACGGATTCAAAAAACCTATTTATGTCACCACCGATTCAAACAAGATAGAATTCAATCTTCTTTCTAAAAACATAACCTTGGCTTCCATGGATAAAAACTTCCGTCAGTCAGCTCTCGATTACCACGAGCAAGGGCGTCCCGGCAAAATCTCAATTGCACCGACCAAAACTTTATCCAACCAGCGTGACTTGGCCCTGGCCTATTCGCCCGGCGTGGCAGCGGCCTGCGAAGAAATCGTAGCCAACGAGGCCAATGTGTTTCGTTACACCGCACGCGGCAACTTAGTGGGTGTCGTAACCAATGGCACTGCTGTGCTGGGTCTAGGCAATATTGGGGCGCTGGCATCAAAGCCTGTCATGGAGGGCAAAGCGGTCTTGTTTAAAAAGTTTGCTGGCATTGATGTCTTTGACATCGAAATCAACGAATCGGATCCGCAAAAGCTTATCGAGATTATCGCCAGCCTAGAGCCAACATTTGGCGGCATCAACCTAGAGGACATTAAGGCGCCCGAGTGCTTCACCGTTGAGCGTGAATTACGAAAGCGCATGAATATCCCGGTGTTTCACGATGATCAACATGGGACAGCTATTTGTGTAACAGCTGCTTTCGTTAACGGCTTAGCTGTGGTGGGTAAATCGCTCGACCAAGTCAAAGTCGTTGTGTCTGGTGCCGGTGCGGCAGCGCTGGCTTGTCTAGACCTGATGGTTGATATGGGGTTGCCACTTAAAAATATTTGGGTCACCGATATCGAAGGTGTGGTCTATGAGGGCCGCACATCGTTGATGGATCCCGACAAAGCACGATTCATGCAAAAAACCGACGCGCGCAAGTTGGCTGACGTGATCGCAGGTGCCGATGTATTTCTTGGGCTGTCAGCCGGTGGCGTGCTGAAACCCGAAATGGTGGCTGTGATGGCCAAGCAACCTTTGATTTTGGCGCTGGCCAATCCTGACCCCGAAATCTTGCCGTCGGATGCGCATGCTGTCAGAGATGATATCGTGATGGCAACGGGACGCTCTGACTATCCCAATCAAGTCAATAACGTGCTCTGCTTTCCCTACATTTTTAGAGGCGCTTTGGATGTTGGCGCCACAGTCATTACGCGCGGGATGGAAAAGGCAGCGGTCAGGGCCATCACTCAGTTGGCTCAAGAAGAGCAAAGTGAGGTCGTTACGGCAGCCTATGGGAGCGGTCAAAGTCCATTCGGCCCTGAGTACTTTATTCCTAAGCCTTTTGATCCGCGACTGATTACTCGTATCGCCCCAGCGGTGGCCAAAGCAGCCATTGAGGAGGGCGTGGCCACCCGTCCAATCGCTGATCTTGAAGCTTATCTCGAGCAGTTAGAGCAGTTCGTCTACCACTCGGGCGCCTTCATGAAGCCGGTGTTTTCGGCGGCCAAGGCGTTTGTGCGCAAGCAAGGCAAGACTCGCATCGTGTTTACTGAGGGCGAAGACGAGCGCGTGCTACGAGCCGTGCAAGTGGTCATTGATGAAAAGTTGGCAACACCTCTCATTGTCGGACGCCCGACGGTATTGGCTGACCGCATTGAAAAGCACGGGCTACGAATTAAGCTTGGTCAAGATGTTGAAGTGGTTAATCCCGATTATGACGATCGTTTCCACCGTTACTGGACGACCTATTGGGAAAAAATGTCGCGTCAAGGTGTGACCAAAGAGATGGCTCGGGTTGAGATGCGCCGTCGCTTAACGCTGATTGGTGCCATGATGGTCCACATGGGCGATGCCGACGGCATGATCTGCGGCACGGTGGGTTCCTATGGCGACCATCTGCGCTACGTTGATCAGGTAATCGGTTTGGCGCCGGGTGAGTCAACTTACGCAGCAATGAATATTTTGTTGCTGCCTGACCACACATTGGCCTTGGTTGACACCCACATTAATGAAAACCCAACGGCTGAGCAGATCGCCGCGTTTACGATCGCCGCCGCTAATGAGTTAAGACGCTTGAATTTGGAGCCCAAAGCGGCTCTTCTGTCGCGTTCAAATTTTGGGTCAGGCTCTTCGTCCTCCGCCTCAAAAATGCAGCAAGCGCTGGCTCTGATTCGCGAGCAGGCGCCTGAACTTGAGATTGATGGTGAGATGCATGGTGATTGCGCTTTGAATGAGGCGCAGCGGCTGAAAGTGCTGCCACACTCGACACTCAAAGGATCTGCCAATTTGCTGATTTGCCCGAACGTTGATGCCGGAAATATTGCTTACAACCTATTGAAGACTGCTGCGGGTGGTAATGTGGCAGTGGGGCCGTTATTGTTGGGTGTTGATGCGCCTATTCACATATTGACTTCTAGCGCCACGGTGCGTCGTATTGTCAATATGACGGCCTTGACGGTAGTTAAAGCGAATCATTTTGATTAATTTGGAGCGAGGTCGCTAACCAATGTTTCGGGCTGTTTCAATTAAGTTACAGTTTGAGATTGATCCAACCCGTCATTGTGGATACGATTCGCGCATTGGATCTTGAATCATCTTTAGGCAGGTACTGGCCATGAGTAGTCAGGCGCGTCGGCAGGTTCAGAAGTTATTAAGTAAAGGCGGGGCTTACGAGCCTTCGCCAGATGACGCTGAGTTTCAGCGGTCTGCCACCGAAGCTGAATTGCTTTGGTGCGTAGCAGACTGTAGTAGAGCGCGCAACCGATCGGCTTTTTTTAGGGCAGTGGTTAAAGCCGTGGATTACCCGCAGTTTTTCGGTAGCCGCTTCGATGGGTTGTATGATTGCTTGCGCGATTCGGTCGATGACCAAAAGGTTGGTATGGTCTTGCGCATCGATCAACTGCACTCTTCAGACCCTGCTCTAGAGGCTGACATGACCGAATTGACTCAGGTCCTTGATGATGTTGTTTCCCACGCGTCAGACCAAGGCAAGATTTTTATCTACGGCATCCATCACAGTGGCAGACATCCCGATGACGTACCTGGCGTGGTTCGTAATTGGAGCGATGCCAGCGGGTGATGGGCTACCAGCCTAGCAGCGTGGTTAAGCTGGCGATGGCGTATAGGCCAGCGGTCTCTGTTCGCATCACGCGTGGTCCAAGCCCAGCACAAGTGCCACCATGGCCCTTGATGGTTTTCACTTCGTGCGAATCCCAACCGCCTTCTGGACCAATGAAGAGCGCCACTTGTTTGGCGCTGTCGATTTCTGCAAGTAACGCAGGGTCGTCTAAGCTTTGGGTTGTCGCCGGGACGAAAACCAACTTTGGACTGTCACCCAAAATGGTTAGGACGGTTTTTAATGAATCGACGGCATTGACGCTCATCAAGTGGTTTCGACCACACTGTTCGCTTGCCGCGTGAACGATTGCTTTCCAGTGGGTGATTCTTTTTTTGGCGCGGTCGGTAGAAAGCTTGACCAAGCTGCGGGTGCTAGGCACCGCGAACAAAGAGGCGGCACCGAGTTCAACCGCTTTTTCAATAACCCAGTCCATTTTGTCTTGGCTCGCGAGCGCTTGAACGAGCGTGATGCGCCCCATAAGTTCGCGTTCAACGTCTTGCGCCGGGCCAAGCGTGGCAGAGCAGAGTCCTTTGTTATCAAACGTGATGTAGGCTTCGAATTCATGCCCTGAGCCATCAAACAAAACCACGGTTTCACCATCTCTCAATCGTCGAACACGAATGTGGTGTGCGACGGCTTTGGGCAATTGGAGTACAGCCCTAGCGGTCAGCGCAGCATCACAAAAGAAACGAGGTGTCTTCATAGCTTCGGATGTTAACCGACACGAGGTTTGGCCCAAAGCCTTGCTCGCTCGGGGGTGGTGCGTGCAGGTGCTAAAATTCGGGGTTTCCCTTACAGCTCACCTGTATTTGTAACTGTTTGGCGATTTAATCCAATTCGTAGAAGGCTGTGTCCGGTTATGACAGATCTAGCTCCAATCACCACTCAGATGGCTAACGCCATTCGCGCATTGTCGATGGATGCCGTTCAGCTTGCTAAGTCAGGCCACCCTGGGGCTCCTATGGGAATGGCCGAAATGGCCACGGTGCTTTTTAAGCAGCACTTGCGTCATAACCCAGCTGATCCTGCTTGGCTGAATCGTGATCGTTTTGTTTTGTCCAATGGCCACGCGTCCATGTTGCTTTACAGCGTCTTGCATTTGTGTGGATATGACTTACCGATTGGAGAGCTAAAAGCCTTTCGCCAGCTCCACTCAAAGACGCCCGGCCACCCCGAAGTCGGTGTTACGCCTGGTGTTGAAACAACGACTGGTCCGCTTGGCCAAGGTTTGTCAAATGCGGTCGGCATGGCGCTGGCTGAAGCGTTGCTTGCCGTCCAATTCAATCGCGACGGCTTGGCGATTGTCGATCATCATACCTACGCCTTTGTGGGTGACGGATGCCTGATGGAAGGCATTTCTCACGAAGTTTGCTCCCTAGCAGGTACTTTGCGTCTGGGTAAGTTGGTTGTGTTGTATGACGACAATGGAATCTCTATTGATGGTAACGTTGAGCATTGGTTTAAAGACGATACTGCCCGACGATTTGAGGCTTATGGTTGGAATGTGGTGCGCGATGTTGCCGGTCACGATGCCGGTGCAGTGAGTGCGGCGATCGAGCAGGCCAAAGCCTTAGGCCAAACTCAACAACGTCCGACCTTGATTGTTTGCAAAACAGTGATTGGGCAGGGCGCACCGACCATGGCTGGGACGGACAAAGTCCACGGCGCACCGCTAGGTGAGGCTGAAATCGCAGCCACTCGTGAGGCACTTCACTGGTCGCACGGGGCTTTTGAGGTGCCGCCCGTTATTAAAGAGGCTTGGGATTGCAAAACCGCTGGTGCCTCCCTTCAAAAACAATGGACTGATCTTTTTGACGCATATCAGGCCAAGTATCCCAGCGAGGCAGCTGAGCTGCAGCGCCGTATGGTTGGCGATTTGCCAGCAAACTTTGCCAGCGCGATCGATGCCTTAATGTTGCGGGTCAACGAAGAGGCCATGACAGTCGCCACCCGCAAAGCATCTCAACAAGTCATTGAGTCACTCGTTGCCGTATTACCAGAAATGCTGGGTGGCTCCGCAGATTTGACTGGTTCTAACTTTACCGATTGGCCGGGCGTACGAGCCTTGCGCGCTGACGATAATGGCGTTAACGGTGGTCGTCACATCAACTATGGCGTGCGTGAGTTTGGCATGGCGGCCATGATGAATGGTATGGCATTACACGGTGGATTTTTGCCGTTCGGTGGCACTTTCCTCACATTCTCCGACTATTCGCGTAACGCCATTCGCATGGCCGCGTTAATGAAGCTTCGCGTGGTTCATGTGTTCACCCATGATTCCATCGGTTTGGGCGAAGATGGCCCTACCCATCAGTCGGTGGAGCACGCCGCCAGCTTGCGATTGATCCCCAATTTGTCGGTATGGCGCCCCTGTGACACCGTTGAGACTGCCGCTGCTTGGGCCTGCGCGGTTTCTAGGCCAGCTAGCTTGGGTATGACCGTGCGAGCGGGTGGGCCTTCGGCGCTGTTGTTGTCGCGCCAAAACTTACCGTTTGTTGCGCGCGATGCGAACACTTTGGCGCAGGTGAGCCGAGGTGGCTACGTTTTGCTGGATACTCCGAATTTTAAGGCAATAGTGATTGCCACAGGCTCTGAAGTGGCGCTCGCGCTAGAGGCTCAGGCCACACTAGAAAAAGAGGGTATTGCCGTTCGCGTGGTTTCAATGCCATGCACCGAAGAGTTCGATGCGCAGGATGCAACATACAAGGACTCGGTTTTACCTAAAGGTCTGCCACGCGTGGCGGTTGAAGCTGGTGTGAGTGATCACTGGTACAAATATGTCGGCTTGAATGGCGCCGTGGTTGGGATTGATACATATGGTGAGTCTGCCCCAGCTGGTGTTTTGTTTAAGCATTTTGGTTTAACCGCCCAAGCGGTGGTCGATAGCGTTAAAAAGATTTCGTAAACAAGGAGAGTGGTGTCATGGCAATTCGCGTCGCGATTAATGGTTATGGTCGTATTGGTCGGAACATTCTCCGTGCCCATTACGAAGGTGGCAAAAAGCACGATATCGAAATCGTTGCGATCAATGATTTGGGTGACTCCAAAACAAATGCTCACTTAACCCAATACGACACAGCACACGGTAAGTTTCCGGGCACAGTCGGTGTTGAGGGTGACCACATGGTGGTGAATGGCGACAAGATTCGTGTCTTGGCCAACCGCAACCCAGCCGAACTGCCTTGGGGCGAAATGGGCGTTGATGTGGTGCTTGAGTGCACTGGGTTTTTCGCCAGCAAAGAAAAAGCCTCAGCGCACTTAAAAGGCGGCGCCAAAAAAGTCATTATTTCGGCACCTGGTGGCAGTGATGTTGACGCCACCATTGTGTACGGTGTTAACCAAGGCGTGTTGAAGGCTGAGCACACCGTGATCTCGAATGCATCTTGCACCACCAACTGTTTGGCACCACTGGTTCAGCCTTTACACGACAAAATCGGTGTTGAAACAGGCCTGATGACCACCATTCACGCCTATACCAATGACCAGGTTCTGACTGACGTCTACCATGAAGACTTGCGTCGGGCTCGCTCAGCGACCATGAGCATGATACCCACCAAAACTGGCGCAGCCGCTGCCGTTGGACTGGTCTTGCCAGCCTTGAACGGTAAGCTCGACGGCTACGCCATGCGTGTGCCAACCATCAACGTGTCTATTGTTGACTTGTCGTTTATCGCGTCACGCGATACGTCTGTGGACGAAGTCAATGCAGTTTTGAAAGAAGCCTCTGAAGGCGTGTTGAAAGGTATCTTGACTTACAACACCGATCCGCTAGTTTCTATCGACTTTAACCACAACCCTGCTTCGAGTAACTACGATGCGACGCTGACCAAGGTTTCTGGCAAGCTCGTCAAGGTGTCCTCTTGGTATGACAACGAGTGGGGCTTTAGTAATCGCATGCTCGATACCACCGTTGCCTTGATGGATGCTAAATAAACGATGGCAGCGACTGTTAAGACACTCGCCGGCTTGGCTCAAGCCGGCGAGCTAAAAGGGAAGCGTGTATTTATTCGGGCCGACTTTAACGTGCCGTTTGATGATGCCGGTGAGATCTCTGAAGACACGCGTATTCGCGCTTCGGTGCCTGGTATTCAGATGGCATTAAAAGCTGGTGCCGCCGTCATGGTGACCTCGCACCTTGGTCGACCCACAGAGGGTCAACTAACCCCTGCAGACAGTCTGGCACCCGTTGCCCAAAGTCTGTCGGCGCTGTTGGGCCAAGAGGTGCGCTTGATTCAAGACTGGCTTGACGGCGTGACAGTTGCCCCAGGCGAGGTGGTGTTGCTGGAAAACTGCCGCGTTAACGTGGGTGAGAAAAAAGACGATCTGGCGCTTGCTCAGCGCATGGCAACGCTTTGTGATGTTTATGTGAATGACGCTTTTGGAACCGCTCACCGCGCTGAGGCGACAACCCATGGCTTGGCATTGGCGGCACCTGTTGCCTGCGCTGGGCCTTTGTTGGCCGCAGAGCTAGAAGCCTTGGGCGAAGCCTTGCAAAATCCCAAGCGGCCTATGGTGGCTATTGTTGGGGGCTCTAAAGTTTCAACCAAGCTGTCCATTCTATTGGCATTAGCCGATAAGGTCGACCAGCTGATTGTGGGTGGCGGCATTGCCAATACATTTTTATTGGCGGCAGGCATGTCCATTGGCCAATCACTCGCTGAGCCAGAGCAGGTTGATCAAGCCAAGCTTGTTATCGAAAAAATGCGCGCACGTTCGGCAGCCGTTCCCATTCCAGTCGATGTGGTGGTGGCAAAATCGTTTTCGGCCCAAGCGCCAGGTGTGGTTAAAGCCGCCGCTGACGTTGGACCCGACGACCTGATTTTGGATATTGGTCCTGAAAGCACGGCGCAATTGGCTAAAATTTTGAGTCAAGCGGGCACGATTGTTTGGAATGGTCCCGTTGGCGTTTTTGAGTTTGATGCGTTTGCCGGTGGCACCAAAGGCATTGCCCAGGCAATCGCTTCGTCTGATGGGTTTTCTATCGCGGGTGGTGGTGACACATTGGCGGCAATCGCTAAGTTCGGTATTGCTGATCGTGTAAATTACATCTCAACAGGTGGTGGTGCGTTTCTTGAGTTTTTGGAAGGTCAAACGTTGCCTGCCGTAGAAGCGTTACAAAAACGAGCGTGATTTAAGACGTACACTGCCGCCTTAAATCACCTGATCTGAGGCGGCGGCGTCGCTTGATAGTGTGCCATAAAGCTAGGCGACAGCGCACGAAGCCAAGCGCGCCAAATCGGTGTCAGCGCCCGCTAAAAAAGCAGGTTTTTTGCCAGCATGTTGCCCGAATCCAAGTCCGGCACCACCAAAATCTGCCCGCGGCCAGCTACTTCGGACCCCAAGCCCTTCATAAGAGCCGCTTGGGGAATGATGGCGTTATCCATGGCTAGTGATCTGGCCCCGTTCAGCCATCTTACACAGAGCGGCCGCGTCAATGGTGCTTGGAATCTTTGGGTTGACTTGCTCGACCGCTGAGAGAATTGGGACTTGCGGCGTGCCCAAACCCAAGGCAAGGTGTAAATCAATGGTAATTTGAACGACATCAGCTTTGCATTGCAAGTCTGGGGCGATGTTAATCGCTGCATCGGTAATAAAAAGCGGCTCGGCGTAGGTCGGCACATCCATTAAGAAAAAATGACTTAAACGCCGGTCCGTTCTCAGCCCGGTCTGACGATTGTCGACTTCGTGCCTTAACTCATCTGTGTGAAGGCTACGCTTTATCAAAAGACTGGCGTTACCAGAGCAGACTTCTGCAACAGCCGCGACCGCGGCCGCGTGGCTGTGTGGTGCATCAATGTTCTTAAAGCCTGTGAGATCCAAAGCAGCGGCTAAGGCCACTTGTTCTGTTATGTGGCGAAGGCCAATCAAAATCGGATCAATGATGCTCAGTTCGTGGGCTTGTACCACTGCTGATAGAGATGTTTTGCCACAGGGGTATGCCACGGCACAAGTTTACGTGGACAACTTTTGAGCGGCCATAATCAGCGCGTCGAACTTAACAAGCTCGCGATGAGTGGGTTGTTTGCCAGTAGATTTTCTCAAACGATCGCCTTCCTCGCTCGTTTCACCGCTGTCGTAGCAGTGGGTTTAACTGGCACCTTTTTAGTAGCTGCAGCTCGAGCGACCGCTTTTTTAGTCGCAACAGGTTTGGCAGAAGCCTGTTTGGCGGTAACTTTTTTGGCAACAGCCTTCTTAGCAACAGCCTTCTTAGAAACAACTTTATTAGCCAGAACTTTCTTCGCCACAGTTTGGGTTGAAGCGGATTCATGCGCTTCGCTACTTGTGTCATTTGATGAGTTTGTGGGCAACGCGCGACGTAAGTTGACCGAGGTTAAACCATCAACTTGATGGGCCTGGCTTGACTGTTGCACGGCCAAGTCATAAAAGCTTGCTACTTGCGCCAATCGCTTTTTGCCTTCGGCGTTCAGTGCGCCGCTAGCTGTCGCCACCCGTATTACAAATTCGAGCGCCGCTTTTATTTCAGTGGCACTGTGATGGCTCAAAAGGCTTGGAATAGCGTCAACCGCGCCTTCAGGGTCAACCACCATCACCATGGCTTGCTCGCGTACCAGTTTCTTAAAAGCCGCTAGGCTCAGCGAGTGCTCCTGCTTGGCTCTTAGTTGCCGAATGAGATTGAAGCTACGTTCATCGATGCCACCTTGTGCTTGTGCGATGTACATCATGACTCGGATGCCAGCCTCTCTTAGGCCGCCACATTGCACCAACTTGCGCAGTTCATCGACTCGGCGACGAACAAAGGCAATGTGCTCTGGCGACACACCTGGGTGCTCGCGAGGCGAACCTTCGCGTGCGCCCAAGCCAGCGATGTCTTGCACCAGGGGTGAGCCGTAAACTGCCATAAAGGTGCGTTCAATCATGGCATCACGCCATTCACCCCAAAGGTCTAAGGACGACTCGATTGAATTTGAGATTTGTTTTTCAAGTTGAACAAATGGGTTATCAGCTGCTGCCTTACGGCGTTTGTTTTTGACTTGAACCGCCACAGGTGCCAGCGCGGCAATCACAGGGTTCTTGTCAGAAACAGCTTCGTAGTGCATGCGAAGCGGGTGGGTTTTTTGCCGACGCTCTGTTGAACGCGGTGTAGCAAAAGTTTGCACCCACGGCTGGATGAATGATTTGTACAGACCTAGATTAACTTGTGAGATTCGAGAAACGGTGGCGAATCGGCGGTCATCATCTTCACGGGGTTGGACGATGGCTTCAATGTCAGCCAAGTGACGTCGTTCAAACGTCAGCACGTAATCACCATAAGCCAGATCAGCGTTTGGCGTATCTGGGGTTTTGTCACGGATCACGGCTTCGTAAATACCGGGTGGCAACATATCGATCAGGTCAATGTTGCAAGTGAATTCGCGGTGCTCTTTTTTAGCCACGGCGCCTGACACAAAAATACCCAAGTGACCGATGCTTTCATGGACGGAATAAATAATGGTTTGCCCGTGTGCGAGCACTTCTCGGTCGTTTTGATAAAGGTCCGTAATCCATCCCAATGCTTGAGGAGGGGGTGTGATGTTGTCACCCTTTGAACAAAAAACAATGATTGGTGAACGAATGTTGCGCAAATCGATGCGCAGGCCATCTTGGGTGACCAAGCGCGCGGTCGAGAGCTTGTTGCCCACAAAAAGATTGTCCACAATGTATTGAATCTCTTTGCCATTTAAAAAGACGTGCCCGCCCCACCAGCGTTCAAAGCCTAAATAACGGCTGGCCTCGGAGTCAACGTTGGCGTAAAGGTTGTATTGCTTTGACCAATAAGTGTTCGCAGGATGTAGGTTTTCAAAATTCTGAACCAGATTGGCGCCGTCAAACAGACCACCACCGAGGTCGCTGGCCATGGTGGTCATCCATGATCCACCGGTGATGCCACCGGTGTAGCGCATTGGGTTTTTGTTGCGCCAACCAGCCCAGTACGACAGCGGCGCACCCGCAATAATGATGGGGCCGAAAAGTTCGGGTCGGGTGGACGCTGCCATCATCAACTGCCAGCCTGCCTGGCAGTTGCCGATCACCACAGGCTTGCCTTCGGCCTCTGGGTGAAGCGAAATGACTTCTTCTAAAAAACGTGTCTCAGCCCAAACCACATCTTCGACACCTTGATCAGGTTCAGGACGCGGTAAAAACCCAATGAAATAACACGGATGCCCGGCTTGGACCGCGACGCCAATCTCGCTCTCGGATTTAAAGCCTGCAATGCCAGGTCCGTGACCGGCGCGCGGATCAACCACCACAAATGGACGTTTGATTGGGTCAACCTGCATCGATTTCGGTGGCGTGATGCGCGTTAGGATGTAATTGACCGGTCGTTCTAGGGTTCGACCGTCTAGCACCACCTCGGCTTTCATGCTCAGTACATTAGGGGCTTGCTTTGACATGTGGCGCTGATATTGATTGCCGCGTTGGCGCATTACATCAGCGTACAGCACGCTGCGCTGCCAAGTGTCAACGGCATATTCAAGCGCCGCATCAACGGCAGGTGGTAGTAAAGGCATAGGATGGGGATGATTGGACGTTTGATCGCTCACAAAGATGACCTTTTGGGTTGTTTGAATGATTACAACGCAATTAATGTTGCATTGCAACAATTACCATGTTTTCATGCGCTTCAATCCACCAAAAAATACCCCAAAAGAACAAGGTTTGAGTTTCCGTTATCGTTGCGCAGAAGCCGTGCGTTTATGGCCCTAGGTAATGTCTAAGTAGGTTTAGGCGCATGTTGTTGTAAAAATGTTGGTTTAATCTAACAAAAATTTGTGGTCGTTGGCAGTGATTTTCAGCCAGCACTGTGTTTAATTAAGGAATAGTTAATGTCATTAAGCCCGTCGACGACATCGCCCGAGCGATCTGAAGCGTCTATCGCTACTGGACTAGCACCACTAAAAATTGGACTGGTTTCGATTTCTGACCGAGCCTCACAGGGTATCTATCAGGATCAGGGTCTACCAGCCTTGCGTCAATGGCTGGGCAAAGCCGTGCATAACCCATTGGTGTTGCAAGAGCGTTTAATTGCTGACGATCGGCACACTATTACTCAGACCATTATCGAATTGGTTGATCAAACTAAGTGCGACTTGGTGTTGACCACGGGTGGCACGGGCCCATCGCGTCGTGACGTGACGCCTGAGGCGACGATTGATGCGGCCACGCGCGAGATGCCCGGATTTGGGGAGCAGATGCGTCAAATCAGCTTGAAATTTGTTCCCACGGCCATTTTGTCGCGCCAAGTGGGTGCTTTGCGCGAAATTGAAGGCCATGCGGCCTTGATTATCAATTTACCAGGCCAACCCAAAGCGATTGCTGAGACCTTAGAGGGTCTTAAAGACAAAGAAGGGGCGATTATCACCGCGGGCATTTTCGCTGCTGTGCCGTATTGCATTGATTTGATTGGTGGCCCGTATGTTGAAACTGTCGAGTCAGTGGTTAAAGCTTTTCGGCCAAAGTCAGCTGCCAAAGCGAAGTGACTTCTCGCGCACGCGCATCGGCTAGCGGGTCATCGGCCTTGCCGGATTTAGGGTGTCTGGGCTTGATGTCATGACGGGTAAGGACCTTCAGGCCGCCGGCATCGATTAAGTTTAAAAGGGTTTGACGCGTACGCAACTTTAGGTGCTCTGCCAAATCTGACAGAATTAACCAAGCCTGGCCATGGGGTGTCAGGTGAGCTCGCACTTGACTTAGAAACCTCTCTAGCATTTGGCTGTCCGGATCGTAAATGGCGGCGTCTAGGGCGGTTTTGGCGCGTCCGGGCAACCAGGGTGGATTGCAGACCACCAAGTCATATTGTCCGAGCACAAACAAATCGGCTTCAAGAACTTTAACTTGAGCACTGAGTCCCAGATGTGCCATGTTGTCTTTTGCACATTGCAGAGCGGCAGCTTGCAGATCTGTAGCGATTACTGTTGGGATTCCTCTTTTGGCAAGAATCGCCGCAATCACGCCGGTTCCCGTACCAACGTCCAGCGCTGTTCGCACACCAATCGGCAAGGCAGTTTGAACCAGCAAATCGAGGTATTCGTGTCGCGTCGGTGCAAACACGCCATGGCGCGGGTAAATATGTTGACCGAGCGCGGCCACCGGCACGCCCTGACGCTGCCATTCGTACGCGCTCACAACACCGATCAACTCTGTCAAAGGCATGAGCACGGCAGGCGCCCAAGATATGGCCCGCGACCCTTTGGCTGAGTAGGCGGCCTGACAGGCAGCTGCAACCGAGGGTGAGCGACGATGCGTCAGTTGGAAGTTTTCTGCCAAAGGAATTAGCAGCAGTCCCAACAGGCGAGCCTGTTGACTGCGCGCTTGCCGAACCAGGTGAAACCGTTCAGGGTAAGCGCTGTCGGCGGCGGGCGGTTTTTGTTTGGCAACCCGTCTTTTTAAAGCGGCCAGTAGTTGCTTGCCGTTGTGAAAATCGCCACGCCACACCAGACCGGTGCCGCCACTGATCAAGCGGTAAGCGCGATCAGCCGACAGCGTGTCATCGGCGGTTACCAATTCTTTGGGCGGCGACCAGCCATGCACTGATTGCCAGAGGGCTTGGCTGGGCTGACCGTTCTCTGACCAATAAACCAGTGTTGATTCATTCGTGCTAAGGCGAAGATCAGTCAGTTTTTTGGTTGATTGCACGGCATCGTTGGTTGGTTGTTTGAAAGCAAAAGTGCGGCGCATGCGCCGAAATGCTTCATCGTGTTGTCATTTTAGGCTAGGCGATGTCGTTGCAGGTAAAATGGCAAACAAATATACGATTATCGCCAAAAATAACGACAAGCATTTGCTTCCTGGCGATGATTTGGAACAGCCCAATTTCACCCTCTTGCAGAAGGATTTTGACCATGTCTCTTGTTTCCATGCGCCAACTTTTGGATCACGCCGCCGAAAACGGTTACGGCATTCCCGCGTTTAACGTGAACAATTTAGAGCAGGTTCAAGCGATCATGGAAGCCGCTCAAGAGACTGATAGCCCTGTCATCATGCAGGCATCTGCCGGTGCCCGCAAATACGCGGGTGAGGGCTTTTTGAAGCACTTAATTCAAGCTGCAGTTGAATCCTATCCTCACATTCCCGTGGTGATGCATCAAGATCATGGTCAGTCGCCAGCCATCTGCCAAGGTGCGATTGATTTAGGTTTTTCAAGCGTAATGATGGATGGTTCGCTGATGGAAGATGGCAAATCCGTGGCTGACTACGACTACAACGTTGCCGTGACCCGTCGGGTGGTTGAAACAGCCCACAAGCTAGGTGTAACTGTTGAGGGTGAACTCGGCTGCTTGGGCTCGCTTGAAACCATGATGGGTGACAAGGAAGACGGGCACGGCGCTGATGGTGTGATGACGATGGAGCAGCTTTTGACAGATCCAGAGCAGGCGGCTGACTTTGTGCGTCAAACCCAGCTCGATGCTTTGGCTATCGCGATTGGCACAAGCCATGGTGCCTACAAGTTCACCCGTAAGCCTACCGGTGACATTTTGTCGATTGGGCGCATCAAAGAAATTAACGCTCGCTTACCCAATACCCACTTGGTTATGCACGGCAGCTCGAGCGTGCCGCAAGATCTGTTGGCTGAAATCAGGGCGTTTGGTGGCGACATGAAAGAAACCTATGGCGTGCCAGTGGAAGAAATCCAAGAGGCTATTAAGTTTGGTGTTCGTAAGATCAACATCGATACCGATATTCGTTTGGCCATGACGGGTGCGATTCGCCGCTTCTTTGCTGAAAACCCAGGTAAGTTTGACCCACGCGAGTACTTGAAGCCCGCTCGCGCTGCTGCCAAAGCCATTTGTGTGGCGCGCTATCAGCAATTTGGTACAGCCGGTAACGCCAGCAAAATAAAAGCCCGCCCGTTGTCTGACATTGCCGCTGACTACGCTGCCGGCAAACTCTCCCAAGTCGTGACCTGAGTTAGAAAAGAGAATTAACGTGACTTTGTTGCATCAGTCCAACTTGACGTCCTTGCCAATACTCGCGCGGGGCAAGGTACGTGATATTTACGCGGTAGGCGAAGACAAGCTATTGATCGTCGCCTCGGACCGTTTGTCGGCTTTTGATGTCATTCTTGATGACCCTATACCTGGCAAAGGCGAGGTGCTGACGCGATTGACAGAGTTTTGGCTCAATCGTCTCGGTCATGTGCTGCCTAATCACAGCACAGGCATTGATCCTGAGTCGGTGGTGAGTCCCGAAGAACGCGAACAAGTGCGTGGCCGTTCAATGGTGGTGAAGCGCTTGAAGCCAATCATGGTTGAAGCCGTTGCCAGAGGCTATTTGATCGGTTCTGGTTGGAAAGACTACCAGGCCACAGGTGCGCTTTGCGGAATTGCGTTACCCGCGGACTTAAAGCAAGCGAGTCGACTAGCACCGGCTATTTTCACGCCGGCCGCCAAAGCTGACGTGGGTGAGCACGACGAGAATGTTGACTTTGCCTACGTTATCAAAACAGTGGGCGAGTCGCTGGCCCACAGGCTGCGCGACATTACATTGCAACTCTACGATGAGGCGGCAGCGTTTGCATTAAGCCGTGGCATCATCATTGCGGACACTAAATTTGAGTTTGGGCTAGACAACGATGGAGTACTGCACCTGATGGACGAAGTGCTCACACCAGACTCGTCACGCTTTTGGCCGGGTGATCAGTGGCGCGAGGGCATCAGTCCACCATCGTACGATAAGCAGTTTGTGCGCGACTGGTTGGAAACCCAAGACTGGGATAAGACTGCCCCAGCACCTCGTTTGCCTGCTGTGGTAATCGAGCAAACCGCCGCCAAATACCGTGAGGCTTGTCTGCGCCTTGAAGGATGAACCCATCATCGAGCATTCACCCGGTATTGTGCTCATTCGCAACAAGAACACGACCATTGGGTACTGTCGCTATTTTGAAAATGGTGATGTCGAATACATTTTTGTAAATTCGATGTATCGCCGTCAAGGCCATGGCGCCACCTTGTTGCGCGAGGTCGCCATAATGACCGGCCAACTGGGCCTAGCCCATCAGCCAATATCCCCGCTCGGTCGGCAGTTTTTTACCGCCCACGATGTGGCGATGCAACCAGGCACTGACTCTGTGCAGTGAACCGCTAACATATACCTTTCGATTGTTGGTCATCCATCATGCCTATCAAAAAGACAGTTACTGCTGCTTTGGTCAAAACGCCAAGTCAATCCCGCGTTCAGCCCAAAGCAAAACCTGCAACCAAGTCCCTGCTCAAGCTCAAGCCCAAGCCCAAGCCTTTGGTGGCTGTGGTCATGGGATCTTCGAGTGACTGGGACGTGATGTCAAATGCCGTGGCCATTCTCGAGCACTTTGGTATTGCCTATGAGGCACAAGTGATTTCAGCGCATCGCATGCCGCACGACATGGTGGTTTTTGCGACAGACGGGTCTAAGCGCGGATTGCGAGCCATTATTGCGGGTGCGGGTGGGGCGGCTCACTTGCCAGGCATGTTGGCAGCCTTGACTGAGTTACCAGTCTTTGGGGTGCCTGTTCCCAGCAAGTATTTGCGCGGGGAGGACTCGTTGCTCTCAATTGTGCAGATGCCCAAGGGCGTACCAGTGGCTACCTTTGCGATTGGTGAAGCTGGGGCGGTGAACGCTGCGTTGCATGCGGTGGCGAACTTGGCCACGACTGACACCAAGTTAAGACAAAAGCTAATCGCATATCGCTCAGCACAAACACGAGCTGCACGTGCCATGAGGTTGCCAACATGATGGTGGTCCCTGGGCAGTGGTTGGGTGTATTGGGTGGCGGACAACTCGGGCGGATGTTCTGTCAGGCAGCTCAGTCGATGGGCTATCGCGTGATGGTGCTCGACCCCGAAGAGGAAAGTCCGACGGCCGCCTTAGCCGATGCGCACATCTTAGCCAATTACGATGACGAAGAATCATTGGCGGAGTTGGCAAGAAACTGCATGGCAGTCACCACCGAGTTTGAAAACATTCCGGCCCTCAGCTTAGAAGCGCTGGCACGCAAAACGTACGTGGCGCCAGGCGCACGTGCCGTCGAGTTGGTGCAAGACCGGTGCGTGGAAAAAGCCTTTATCCAGGCCCAAGGCGTGCCAGTGGCGCCCTACGTAGCCGTGCACTCGCTGACTGACCTTCAAAACGCCCCAGCGGATCTCTTTCCTGGCATCCTCAAAGTGGCTCGCTTGGGTTACGACGGTAAGGGTCAACATCGAGTGGCCACGCGTGAGCAGGCGCTCACGGCGTTTGCCAGAATGGGCGAAGTCAATTGTGTGCTTGAAGCTCGACTTGATTTAAAAGCTGAACTTTCAGTGGTGTTGGCACGCGATGTTGACGATAACAGTTGGGTTTTTCCCGTGGCGCGTAATGTCCATCACGACGGTATTTTGGCGGTGACGCACGTCGATGGTCAAGACAGTGCACTCACGACTGCCGCCATCAGTGCCGCGATTCGGATTGCTGAGGGCTTGGGTTATCACGGTGTGATGTGTGTTGAGTTTTTTGTACTCAAAGATGATGTCTTGTTGGTGAATGAAGTTGCCCCAAGGCCGCACAACAGTGGTCACTTCACACTCAATGCCTGCTCGACCAGCCAATTTGAGCAGCAGGCTCGCGTGATGGCCGGTTTGCCTTTGGGTGACCCACGGTTGCTGAGCCCTGCGGTGATGCTGAATTTATTGGGTGACGTCTGGATACCAGCAGCGGGCAATGACGTGGTTGAACCCGACTGGCGGGCCGTGCTGGCGTTGCCTGGAACATCGTTGCATTTATATGGCAAAAAAGAAGCGCGACGAGGAAGAAAAATGGGTCATATCAACATCACAGCGTCCGAAATCGGCCAAGCCGTTAAGATCGCCAACGAGGTTGTGAGCTTGTTGAAGTTGCCGGTGCCGGCAACCGTGTCGTCGTTGTGACACAGAGTCCGCTTGATCCCGCGATCGAGCGGGCAGTCGACGTGCTGCTTCAGGGCGGCTTGGTAGCTTTCCCGACTGAGACCGTCTACGGCTTGGGTGCTGATGCTAGCAACCCTGAAGCCGTACGAGCGATTTACGCAGCCAAGGGCAGGCCGAGCAATCATCCGGTAATCGTGCACGTGGCACGAGCCACTGACCTCTGGTCATGGGTTAATGTCGATGACCAAACAAAAGCCGTGGCACAGCGCTTGGTCGAGCAGTTTTGGCCAGGTCCTTTGACACTGATTTTAAAAAGAAACGAGACTGTGTTGGCGGCTGTCAGTGGTGGACAAGACACGATTGGTGTGCGCTGCCCCTCACACCCTGTGGCCCAAGCGCTGTTGACCGCTTTTGCACAAGCCCGCGGCTCTGAGCTCGCTGGCGTGGCAGCGCCCTCGGCCAATCTCTTCGGTCACGTGTCGCCGACCCGCTCGCAACACGTGCGTGACGAATTTGCTGATTTGGTTCAAGCAGGTTTGCCGGTTTTGGAGGGTGTTGATAGTGAGGTTGGTATTGAGTCAACGATTGTTGACTTGTCGCGTGTCAGTTTGGGCCAAGGTGTTGCTCTTTTAAGACCTGGCGGCGTGAGCGCTGAAGCAATAGCACAGGTGCTGGGCGAACCCTTGAAAGGGGCTTATGCCCTGGCTCCAAGGGTGTCTGGTTCGCTCAAAGCGCATTATTCTCCGCACACATCGATGCGGCTTTGTTCGCTTGAACAGATAGTGCAAGAATTACCGATGTGGTTGACTCAAAACACAGGTAACTTGGCCTTGGCATTGCGTCAATGTGAGCTTGTGGCTCTTGAAAGCGTTGCCACCAATCAGAGAATATCGATTAGTGTCTTGCCTGACGATGCCGCAGGTTACGCCCGTGAACTTTATGCACGCCTGCGGGATTTGGATCAAGGTGGGTTTGCTGAACTGCGATGGATTGAGGTGCCGATTGAGCCCGATTGGGCTGGGGTTGGTGACCGATTAAGCAGGGCGGCAGCGGCATTTGCCGTTGACCGCCCCGCAAACTAATCATCAGTTAGCAATCGGTTGCTCTTGCTTCTTAGAAAAAGGCCTGGATGCCGGTCTGGGCACGGCCCAGAATCAGCGCGTGCACGTCGTGGGTGCCTTCGTACGTGTTGACTACCTCTAAGTTCACCAAGTGACGGGCTACGCCATACTCGTCCGAGATGCCGTTGCCACCTAGCATGTCACGGGCCAAGCGGGCCACGTCGAGCGACTTGCCACAAGAGTTACGCTTCATGATCGATGTGATTTCGACAGCAGCTGTGCCTTCGTCTTTCATCCGGCCCAAGCGCAAGCAACCTTGCAGGCCAAGTGTAATTTCGGTTTGCATATCAGCCAGTTTTTTCTGGATTAGCTGGTTGGCTGCCAGCGGGCGGCCAAACTGGTGACGATCGAGCGTGTACTGGCGTGCGGTGTGCCAGCAGAACTCAGCAGCACCGAGTGCGCCCCAAGCGATACCGTAGCGCGCGGAATTCAAGCAGGTAAATGGGCCTTTCAGACCAGTCACGTGCGGCAGCATTTGATCATCACTGATTTCAACGTCTTCCATGACGATTTCACCGGTGACCGAAGCACGTAGCCCCACCTTTCCGTGAATTTCGGGGGCTGATAAGCCTTTCATGCCTTTTTCAAGGATGAAGCCACGAATGCGACCGTCATGATCGCCACCCACGCACTTGCCCCAAATCACGAACACATCAGCGACCGGTGAATTGGTGATCCAGATTTTGTTGCCGGTTAACCGGTAGCCATCGGCGGTTTTAACAGCCCGTGTTTCCATGTTGGCGGGGTCTGAACCGTGGTTGGGCTCTGTCAAACCAAAGCAACCAATCCATTCGCCGCTCGCGAGCTTCGGTAGGTACTTGCGTTTCTGTTCTTCGCTACCAAACTCGTTGATGGGCAGCATCACGAGCGATGATTGCACACTCATCATTGATCGATAGCCTGAATCAACACGCTCGACTTCACGTGCGATCAAGCCATAACAGACGTAGTTCATGTCTGCACCGCCGTATTCGGCCGCAATGGTTGAGCCCAAGAGGCCTAGTGCACCCATTTCAGGGAAAATCGACACATCCATTTTTTCATGGCGGAAGGCTTGTAGTACACGAGGTGCAAGCTTCTCCTGGCAATAGGTGTATGCGGCTTCGCGCACCATCCGCTCTTCGTCAGTAAGCTGACTATCGAGCAGTAGTGGATCTTCCCAGTTAAACGTTGCTGCTGACATTACATGACTCCATTACGGTTTTGTGGTGTATTTGAAAAAGTTAACTATGAATTGTTTGATTGAGCCGCCGTACGCAATTTCGTGATCGTAGTGGTTGGTGTGATCGCTTCAGGGTCTGTGATCAGGTGAATAATGGCCGGCTTGTTACTTTTGACAGCGCGATCGAAGGCAGCGGCAAAGTCAGCTGTCTTTTCAACGCGTTCGCCATGGCCACCGAATGCACGCGCGTAGGCCGCAAAATCAGGGTTTTTGAGGTAAGTCGCAGAAATACGGCCAGGATAAAACTTTTCTTGGTGCATGCGGATCGTGCCATACATGCCATTATCAACAATCAACACCACGATTGGCAGGTCGTATTGAACCGCCGTGGCAAACTCTTGGCCGTGCATCATGAAGCAACCATCGCCGGCAAAGCAGATCACGGGTGTGTTGGGCGACACGCGCTTGGCACCGACCGCGGCGGGCAGCCCATACCCCATCGAACCGGAAGTTGGCGCTAGCTGCGTACCGTACTGGTTGAAGCGGTGGAAACGATGCACCCAAGTGGCGTAGTTGCCCGCACCGTTGGTAATGATGGCGTTTGAGGGTAAAACCTCCCGTAAATGCGCCATGACACCACTCATCTGCAATTCACCAGGCGTGGTAACGACCTTAGGATCACTCCAGGCCAAGTAGCTGTCATGCAGGCGTTCGGTATCCTTGGCCCAAGGCGATTGGACGGGCGCAGGCATACGCGACAATTCGGCGGCAAAGGCCGCTGGCGAGGCGTTAATCGCCACTGTAGGGGTGTATACCCGACCCAATTCATTGACATCGGGGTGCACGTGTATCAAGTCTTGAGTCGGTACTGGAATGTTTAGAAGCGTATAAGCCTGGCTTGGAATTTCCGACAACCGGCCACCAACCAGCAATATCAAATCGGCTTGTTGCAAGCGCGCTAGCAGCTCAGGGTTTAAGCCTAAACCCAAGTCGCCGATGTAGCAGGGGTGGTCGTGGGGAAACAGCATTTGGCGTCTAAAGGAGCACGTGACTGGCAAGCGATGGCGTTGCGCAAAATCAGCAAATTGCGAGACGGCTTCAGAGCTCCATCGAGGCCCCCCGACAATCGCCACCGGTGACTTCGCATACGCCAAGCGTTGTGCCAAATCCTGCATTTGCGCCGCAGATGGGGCGCTTTCGATGGCGTGCACAAGTGGGGCTGCCGCAACTGAGGCGGATTCAACCAACATGTCTTCAGGCAATGCAATGACAACAGGTCCGGGACGTCCAGACATGGCAACATGGAAGGCGCGTGAGACGATTTCAGGGATTCGTGCAGCATCGTCGATCTCGGTAGCCCATTTGGCAGCCTGACCGAAGACAGCTCGATAGTCCATCTCTTGAAACGCCTCACGCTCGCGCATGCTACGGTCAATCTGGCCCACAAACATAATAAGCGGCGTGGAGTCTTGTTTGGCGATGTGAATGCCGGCTAATGCATTAGAGGCGCCCGGCCCGCGAGTCACCATGCAGATACCAGGACGGCCAGTTAATTTACCGTGGGCGTCGGCCATCATGGCCGCACCACCTTCTTGCCTGCAGACAGTCACGTCGATGTTGACGTCGACTAAGGCATCTAAAACAGCCAGAAAACTTTCACCCGGTACGCAAAACACGTGTTGCACGTCTTGAGCGATAAGCTGTTCAACGATTAGTTGTCCACCCGTACGAGGGTTCAGGGTTTTGTCTCTGTCTGCCATTTTGTTGTCTCTTATGTTTTAACGCATTGTTGTAAGGATATGTTCATCGTTTGCACATTGCAATTGATAAAATTGCACATTCTTGTGTGTCAGTGACACGATAACGGATACCAGCAGCATGAGAAAAGGCATTCCAAACTTAAGCGCTTTGCAAGCCTTTGAGGCAACGGCCAGACTCGGCAGTTTTTCTCGGGCGGCCGAAGAACTGTCGTTAACCCATAGCGCGGTGCATCGGCAAGTCAGCGCCTTAGAGGCCCGGCTTGGTGTTCAGTTGTTCACCCGGGTTCGTCGGCGTGTCGCATTGACCGATGCTGGCGCTGAATATGCCGCTCGTATTCGTCAACACTTGGATCATATCGAAAAAGACACCTTCAGCTTGATGAGTCGGGCCAGCATTGGCCGGCGCCTTCACATTGCGGTACTGCCGACGCTGGCGGCTCACTGGCTAATTCCACGACTGCCCGAGTTTCAAAAACAATGTCCTGACATTTCGGTCAGTTTATCGCTTAGGACATTGCCGTTTCAGTTCAATGACCAACCTTTTGATGGTGCCATCTACCACAGCCATGCCATTTGGCCCGGCACGCACGGCACGATGCTTTTCCCGGAGCAGGAGTTGGTACCGGTGTGTTCGCCATCGATCTTGCATAAGGGCGTCATCGACGCTAACGTCTTAGCGCTTTTGCCGCACATACATCTGGTATCACGCCCTGATGCTTGGCGTGACTGGTACAAACAGGCCGTTTTGCCGTATCCCCCAGAGGTTGCTGGTGGGCCTCGTTATGAAGTGTTTTCGATGGTCATTGCGGCTGCTCAGGCTGGGCTTGGTGTTGGGTTGGTGCCACGGTTTCTGGTGCAACATGCGCTCGATGCGCAGCAGCTGGTAAGGCCAGTGAATAAACAGCTGCCGGTCTCTCAGGGCTATTTCTTTGGATATCCCGAACGAACTGAGGTGCCAGCGGCGCTTCAGTCGTTCGAGCAGTGGCTCATCAAGAGCGCCCAGTCGATGGCTTCTCAGGCAACGCCTTAAAACCGGGTGGCAGTTGACGCAACTGTGCTGGGGTTCGAGACAGTTTGATGGGTGAGGCGATGCCGCGATAACCATCTTTGTCTAAAACCATGCCACGGTGTTGAGTGTGTGGGTGCTGCAAAATTTCCTCGACGTTTAGCACCGGTGCGGCCGGTACACCCGCTTTGAGCAGTTTGACAGCCAAGGTGTTGGCTTCGGATTGGTTTAAAAGCCGCTTCAAACAAGCGTGCAGCGCTGGGCGGTTAGCCAAACGATCGGCGTTGGTGAGAAACCGAGGGTCTTGCGACAAGGACGGTTCACCAAGCTCAATAGCCAGTTGTTTGAATTGCCGATCATTACCAATTGCCAAAAATAGTTCACCCTTAGCGGTGCTGACCGTTTCGTAAGGGGCAATGTTGGGATGGGCGTTACCTGATCGCTTGGGGATGTTACCGCTGCCAAAATAATTGGCTGCATGTGGATGCAAAAGCGATAAAGCGCAGTCAAAGAGGGTGATGTCTAAAAACTGACCTAATTGACTATGGTGACGTTCTTGCAGGGCCATAAGAATAGCAATAGTGGCATTTAAACCAGTCACCATATCGACCACCGGCAGCCCTACGCGGGTTGGTGGCGCTTTTTTTTCGCCGTTTACACTCATTAGGCCGCACATGGCTTGGGCACACGCATCATAGCCCGGCATGCCACCAAGCGGGCCATCAGCCCCAAAGCCACTGACGCGACAGTGAATAAGACGCGGAAACTCTTCTTTTAGAGTCTCGTAACCGAGACCCCATTTCTCAAGCGTACCGGTCTTGAAATTTTCGATGACCACATCGGCATCAACCAGCAAAGACCTGAGGAATTGTCGACCTTCTTCATGCGACAGATCTAATGTTAGGCCAGTCTTGTTGCGATTTACCCCCACAAAATAGGACGCCAAGCCTGATTCAAAAGGGGGGCCCCAGTGGCGTGTTTCGTCACCGGTGGGCGGTTCGAGCTTTAAAACCTCAGCGCCATGATCCCCCAAAATCTGGGTGCAAAACGGCCCGCCCAGTACACGACTTAAGTCAACCACTCGGATACCAGAAAGGGCCCCTCTGGGCGAATGACTTGACGAATTGCTGCTAGAGAGACTTTGCCACATTTCAAACGCCTTGGGCCAGCCATTGCACCAGCAAATCATCTGCCGGTGTGGCATCGTTAATCGGATCTCGCGCACAAAGGCGCTGGGTGAGCACCATGTCGGCCAAACGGCCTCGCATGGGCATTTCGGCGACCTTTGCTTCCCATCGCATACCCGCCATGGTGACCACGTTATAGAGCGCGGTGCCGACTTGGCGCGCAAGCGCAAAGTCGGCACTGGCTGCTGAATGTTCGGCGAATGCAAAGGCGGCATCAATACGTTCTTGTTCAAGTGCAGCCAATTCGTCGCTCACGGGTAAACCTTGCTCGAGTAGTTGAGTCACGTGTGCACGCAGGGCAGGTAGGGCGTTTTCTCGTTGGATGGCCCGCAAAACATCCAAAGCCACGATATTGCTGGTACCTTCCCAAATCGAGCCAAGATGTGCATCTCGAAGCAAGCGGGGATCAGACCACTCCTCGATGTAGCCACAGCCGCCGCGAACCTCCATGGCATCGCCGGTGACTTTGCGGGCATCTCGACAGGCACGAAATTTAATTAGGGGCGTGAGAATGCGAGCCAGCGGTCGTTTGCTGCTGTCTTGGTCAAACGCCTGAAGCGCTTGCGCAGTTTGAAACACCATGGTTCTTGCTTGCTCTGTCCACACCGCCATTTTGGAAAGCTGGCGTTGCATTAACGGCATATCAATTAAGCGTTTTCCAAAGGCGCGACGGTTTTTGGAAACATACAGCGCTTCGGTGAGGGCGCGTCGCATCAGACCAGCGGCTCGAACGCCGTTCGAAAGTCGTGAATTATTAATCATGTCGGCCATGTGATTAAAGCCCTTGCCGCGTTCACCCACCAACCAAGCGAGAGCGCCGTCAAGACGAATTTCACCACTGGCCATAGAACGCGTGCCAAGCTTGTTCTTGAGCCGCAAAATTCGATAGTGGTTTAGCGTGCCATCAGGGAGCTTGCGAGGCAGTAAAAATAAAGAAACCCCCTTGAGGCCAGGTTCTGCCTCTGAACGTGCTAGCACCATCGCGAAACCAGCATCTGGGTTTGAACAAAACCATTTGTCGCCATTGAGCGTCCAGCGGCCATCGGCCTGCAAAGTGGCCGTGGTGGCGGTGGCGCTGACGTCAGAGCCAGCACCTTGTTCTGTCATGAACATGGCGCCCTGGTGTAACTCATCAAAATCCTGAGTGGTAACCATGGGCAGTACTTGTTCGACTAGCGCGGGATCACCGAACTTTTTGAGCGTACGCGCCAAAGAGTCAGTCATGCTCACGGGGCAGCAAAGTCCAAACTCCGCTTGAACAAACAGATAAGTCAGGGCGTACTTCGCTGCTGGCGGCATCGGCTCAGGCCAGCCCAGCACACCACCGCGATGAGACATGGCAGCCAAGCCAAATTCGCTGTAGGCCCAGCGCTCTAGCTCAATGTAAGCTGGATGCTTTTCAATTCGAGACTCGTCAATGCCGGCACGGGTGCGCACCGATAGCGTGGGTGAGTTTTTGTCCGCAATGCCTGCCAAATCATCTAAATGTTGTCCAGCAAGTGCGCCAAGGCGAGAGAAGTGAGGCTCTAAATGGGCCTGAAGTGCGGCCGACAGGTAGCAGCCGGCCAGACTATGACAGGCGTCAGCGGTATATAGGTTGATGCCGCGTGAATCCGGCACGGGGTGCAGTGTGTCAATTTCTTGCGTACTGATCTGCATGCGAGACTCCCGATGGAATATATTGCCATATCCTACATCCAAGGCTCCCCCGAGCGCTTAACGATTAACTAAGATCAGCTTCACTGATTCGCGACACGTTCCTGCCGCCAGTGTATGCCATCACATCAAAGGATTGTCCTTGTCTTTGAGCCCTGACCGCTGCTGCGTTGCCAAACACCATGCCCTCGATTTCATCGACGGGAACCGTCAAGATGTCGCGCTCGGTGTAAACCTTTTGGTCGACTCGACCATCTTTGTATCGAACCTCAACCCAACAATCAGCTGTAAATCGTGCCTCAATGATGTCTGCCGGCGGTGATGGTGGCGCTGAAGGCGCTAACTCAGGATCTGGTGTTGTTGTAAGTGAAAGTTCTGGGACTGTTAAGACCGGTGATGGTTTGGCATCCGATGGTGATGTAGATATTGGCTCAAGCCCGTCGATCACCTCAGCAACTGTTGGCGAGACAAGCAACGGTTCAGATATTGCAGGACTTGAACTTTGACCAGATACGCTTGCTGGTTTCGCAAGGTCTGGCGTGGATGGCATGGCAATTGTCTGAACCGACTCGCCGGGCGGTGATAGTGGCTGGGTGCCATCAGCAGTCGGTGCAGCTTGTTTGTTTGGCCATCCCTCCTCAACGGAAAGATAGACGCCCAAAGCCACGGCACAAACCAAAATCATGCCCAACACCATCCCAACGCGACTGCTGCGCGAGCGAAAGGGGGCGACTCTCAAACCATTGTCCAATGTGGATTGCCGTCTGGATAGGATCGTTGTGGCACTCGAATGAGAATCGTGCGACTTTTTGTTAAACAGCCGCATCCCGAGCTGGCTGTCGGTTAATGGCAGAGCCTCGACCAAAGGATCTAGAATGATACCGAGTCGGTTGGCATACTTTTGTACAGCACGAAAGTAATAGCCCGATCCATGAAAAGACTGCATGTTGCCACTTTCAATACTACGCAATTGAGATGGCGACAGCATCAATTCTCGTGCCGTCTCAACGACCCCGAGGCCTTGTTCGGCGCGAGCCGCCGCCAAGGCTTGTCCCCAAGCGGCTAACGGCAGTTGATCATCGCTTTGCATGCAGGCTATTGCTCCAAAAATCTGTTTGCTGTTCTTGGGTATTACTGATCATTTGAGCATAAGGGGTTTGTTAGCGAAATACCACCGTGCGTTTGCCATTTAGCAAAATTCGGTGCTCGACATGACTGCGCACTGCACGGGAAAGCACCAAAGACTCCACATCGCTGCCCACTTGCGTGAAGTCCCCAATGCTCATGGCATGATCTACGCGCTCAATGTCTTGCTCAATGATTGGTCCTTCGTCGAGATCTTCAGTCACATAGTGTGCCGTCGCACCGATAATTTTAACGCCGCGCGCGTGCGCTTGGTGGTAGGGACGAGCGCCTTTAAAGCTCGGTAAAAAACTATGGTGAATGTTAATCGCTCTGCCACTTAGTGCGCGACACAGGTCGGGCGACAGCACCTGCATGTAGCGCGCAAGCACCACCAGATCAATTTGCTCGGCAGCGATGACAGCCAAAAGGCGTGACTCTTGAGCGGTTTTGGTATCTGGCGTGATGGGTAAATAATGAAAAGGCACACCATAAGATGTCACCAACCCTTCAAAGTCTTGATGATTAGAGACCACAGCGGCGATCTCAGCGGGAAACTGATTGGTTTTGATGCGAAACAAAAGATCATTTAAGCAATGCCCTTGCTTGCTCACCATAATCAGTAGACGCGTTTTTTTGTGAGAGTCGTGGACTTGCCACTGCATCTGAAAGGCAGTTTCACTGTCGCGCAAATCTCTCTGTAGAGCCTCAATTTGAACCGGTGCCGCGAGTGCAAAGTGCACCCGCAAAAAAAACTGCCCAGTCTGCTCATCGCCAAATTGTTGGGCATCCAAAATATTGCCATCGTGGGCGAGAAGTAAGCCTGATATGTGGTGCACGATACCGCGCCGGTCCGGGCAGGCCAATGTCAAAATAAAGTCGTGTTGCGTCATGGTCGAGAAATGGCAGTATAAAAGTTAACTTAGTGAGTAGCTGTAAACAGAGGTGTTAACGGCCGTCTAGCAAGGCTGATTTAACGTGCATCGCAAGCGCCAAAGAAGAAGTGATACCGGGCGACTCAATCCCGAACAAGTTCACCAAGCCTTTAATGTGGTGGTGACTGGCGTCTGAGATCATGAAGTCAGCTGCAGGCTCATCAGGCCCTGAAATTTTTGGCCTTATGCCAGTGTAGTCGGGTTGGAGTGTGCCATCTCGAAGTTCGGGCCAATAACGCCGCACAGCCTCATAAAAACTGTCGCCTCGGCTTGGGTCGATGTCGTAGTTCTCTTCGGTGACCCACTGAGTGTCGGGCCCGAACTTGGCCTGCCCACCGAGGTCCAGCGTCAAATGAACGCCTAACCCCGCACGCTGGGGCACGGGATAGATGAGATGCCGAAAGGGCGCTTTTCCTTGCAAACTGAAATAGCTGCCTTTGCACAAGTAGGCTTGGGGCACAAACTTTGGATCTAGGCTTTCGATATGGTTAGCCAACTTCGGTGCGTTAAGGCCTGCGGTATTCACCAGCATTTTGCAGCTTAGTGTGATGGGGTCGCTACCACCAAAGGACACTTCAAAGCCTTCAGGTTGCAGTGCCTTGGCATGAACCAATGGGCTGTGAAAAACACATTGCGCACCGGCGTTTTCTGCATCACCCTGATAGGCCAACATCAGACCATGGCTATCGACAATGCCGCTAGATGGCGACAAAAGAGCAGCCGTGCAGCGCAACGCAGGCTCAAGCGCCTGTGCCTGCGCTTGGTCTAACCACTGCATGTCATCAACACCGTTGGCGCGCGCCTTTTCAATGATGCCCGCTAGCGTGCCTTTTTCATCTTCGTTTGTGGCCACCACAAGCTTTCCCAAGCGCGCATGCGCCACGCCATTAGCTTGGCAATACTCATAAAGGAGGTGTTTACCTTGAACGCATAGCTTTGCTTTTAGACTGTTTGCCGGGTAGTAGATACCAGCGTGAATAACTTCGGAACTTCGCGAACTGGTACCGCTGCCAATCATGGCCGCTTGTTCAACGACCAGTACTTCAACACCCGCTTGAGCAAGGGCGCGAGCCGTGGCCAATCCCACGACACCGGCGCCTACCACCACACATTCAATATCCATCGTTCGGTTACCGTGCGTTAGATTCAGCCGACAGTGCGGCTGGGGTTAAGTCAAAACCACCCGAATGATAAATGAGTGGCATCAGCTCAGCATGATGACAGTTTTCTACCTCGCCAATTAACACCACGTGATCACCTTCTTGGTGGCGGTGCCGGTTATGACACTCAAACCAAGCCGCCACTGGCGACGCCAATCGAGGTGAGCCATTTGGGCAAGTTGTTAAATCCAGATCGAAGAATCGCTGTTCATGAGTGCCGCTGGCAAATCGCATCGCCAAGTCGGCTTGGTCTGCTGCCAAAACCTGAATGCTGTAGCGTTCGCATTGTTCAAAGATCCACATGGAAGAGGAGTGCTTGGATAAGCTCCAAACGACCAAGGCAGGTTCCAGCGATACCGAGTTAAACGAACTGACTGTCAAACCAACAGGTGGCTCGCCCGGCACCTCTGCCATGA
The DNA here is from genome assembly GCA_963926245.1 of uncultured Burkholderiaceae bacterium. Taxonomy (GTDB): domain Bacteria; phylum Pseudomonadota; class Gammaproteobacteria; order Burkholderiales; family Burkholderiaceae_B; genus Algicoccus. The sequence goes on from CAWUWI010000025.1 coordinate 51,814, forward strand.
CCACGGTTACCCCAGTGGGGAATCGACCGAGCGCACGGCGGAATTCTTTTGAGTCAAAACTTGGTTTTGTTGCCCCTGCAAGATGACTCATGGCGAAATGCGCTCAATGGCCCAGGCGTTATCGGCTGATGGTTGATAAACCAAGCGATCATGAAGCCTTGATGGCCGCCCTTGCCAGAACTCAAAGTAATCAGGTACCAAGCGGTACCCGCCCCAAAACGGTGGGCGCGGTGGCGACTCACCATAATGCGCGGTGAGCTGCTCGACACGGGCTTGAAGGGCTTTGACGGTGACCGGCTGGCTCTGCGCTGATGCCCAAGCGCCGATGCGTGAACCGATGGGTCGGCTTTGGTAGTACTCATCGGACTCGTGATCGGATACCTTTTCGATCAAACCTTCTATGCGGACTTGACGCTCAAGTGGTTGCCAGAAAAATAGCAGGCTCGCGCAAGCTTGTTGGAGCAGATCCTGTCCTTTGCGTGATTCGTAATTGGTGTAGAACACAAAACCGCGATCGTCTAGCCCTTTTAGCAAGACGATGCGAGCCGACGGTTTGCCGCGTGTGTTTGCTGTTGCCAATGCCATGGCGGTGGGTTCAGCGATCGGTAAGTCAATGGCTTCTTGCAACCAAAGCTGGAACTGCTCAAAGGGTGAGGTTTTGGCGGCTGACTCAGTCAGTTCGCCTTTCTCGTAGTTCATTCGGATGTTAGCCACTGACATGATGATGCTCTCAATTGTCAAAAAAAGGACGCTAAGATTTCAGTGTAAAGCTTTGTCTGCTGGGGGGAGCCTGATTACGCTCTTGCAGTCGGTCAGCGAGTCTTGCTAGGCGATCGTCGCGGATGCCAGCCAAGCAAAGGGCTTCATGTGTTTGGACCACATAATCAACGCAAGGTCCGTAGTGTCCTTGGGCTCGACTCACAATTTCGAGTGTTTCGCTATCCGGCAGGCCTCTGACGTACCCGCTACCGGATCGATCGATAACAAAAGCAAGCGCTTTCACGGGCCCATGTGCGGTATCGCACCGCAGCCAACGCGGGTGATAGGCACCCGTTGACATTTCACGACGCCATAAGGCTTCGAAGGCTTGAGGAACGGTTTGAGATCGTATCCGGAAAGCCATGCCACGACAGGAACCGCCTCGGTCAAGGCCGAATACCAACCCAGGCCGCTCGGGCGTGCCACGGTTGACCCGTGACCAAAGGCAAAGGGCGCGGTGGTGGCCGCGTAAGGTTCCGAGTCGCTGTTCGGCGTGGTCAAACTCAGGGTTCCAGATTAACGAGCCATAGCCATAAACCCACAGATCGGTATCGCCAGGCCAGTTACTGAGCGCGCGCGCCATGGATGCATCGCGCTCGGTTTGACTCAAATATCGAATCTCGTGAGCTAGCGGTGGACTTAAGTCAGGCATGGCATTCGGTTCGCAGTAGATTTGAGAGTTTGTTAGGTGTGGTTGCAATCACTTTATTGTATCTTTGTGTGGCTTGGCGTGTTTGTTCCGAGCTTTTTCTCGATCGGCTCGCCGAGTGAGCCAAGCACCGCCACTAACAGCGAGTGCTGCCGCCCAAAAAAGTGGCATGATGCCGACGAAAGCACCCAAGGCCCCAAAAGCGATCGGTAATGAGACTTGCGAACCGTTAATCAAAGACATTCGAAGGCCAAAGGCCTCTGCTTTGCGACCGGGCGGAGCATGTTGCTGTAAAAGCGCCAAAATGCTGGGCTGTGTGCAACCCAGTGACAATCCCAACACAAAGGACAGCGACATCAAAATCCAAAATTCATCAAAAAGCGGATACAACACAAAATTCAAGCCTGTCGTAATCATCGCAAAATGAATCAACTGCCAAGGACTTGCCCGCCTTTGAATCAGGGGTAATACAGTTCGAATGAGAAAGGTCGCCGAGGCGAAAGCAGCCAAAATGAGGCCAATGGTGGTCGCAGAAAAGTCCCGCGACACACCATAAAGCGGCACGAGAAACATATGGGTATCCCAAGCGCCAGCCAACAGTCCGTTGGCAGCAAAGGTGTAGCGCAGGTCGCGGATCTTAAGCAGGTCGATGGCCCTCTGTCGAACCGCGGGTGTTTCTTTGGTCTGGTGAGATGCCGTGATCACGGCCCGCTTTTTGATGAGACCATATAGCGCCAAGGCTGGTGCAACCGTCAACAAGGCAAACGACCAGCGAAAGCCCAAGTTATCAATGGCAACACCCGCTAGTAAAGGACCACTAAAGCCTGAGATCGCCAAACTCATGGCCAGCCACGAAAAATTTCTCAAACGCTGGTCGGGTTCAGCCTGGCCAAGCTGTTGCTGTGTACCTAGCTGGAAAGCCGCGTGTCCAAGCCCGATGAACACCGCAGCTATACCAAGTGCAACCCAATGAAGCCAAACAAAAGGCAGGGCGATGCCGGTGAGCGTCAACACGCCAGCAAGGCGCATGGGTCCAAAAGCCCCAGTTCGATCAATTAGCCTGCCCATCGAGATAGCAGCAAACATCGGGATCAACGCAAACAGGGCGATCAGTAAGCCAACATCCAGAGTGCTCATGCCCAAATCGAGGCCGGCAAGCATCACGGAAATTCGCCCACCCGTCAATGTCATGTGCACCAACATCAGAAAAACGCAAAACCACATTGCATGAGGGATGCGGTGAAAGCGTTGTTTGAAGTTGATCGCGTTCAGGATGGTGTCTTAAGTTTTTAAAGGCGTGCTAAAAATTTTGATTAAAGGCGAGGCGATTGTCGAGCAATTTCGAGGGGTGGGTAAAAATGTAAACTTATCAGTAACCCTCCTTATTGAAACACATCATAAACCGTCCGATGTCTGATAATCCCATTTTTGCCGAACGTCCTGATCGTACGCGCCGTTTTGGTTCGGTGCAGCGAGTCTATGGACAAGCCGCTTCGCAACATTTGGCTCAAAGCCACGTGTTAATTGCCGGCATTGGTGGTGTGGGCTCTTGGGCCGCCGAGGCGTTGGCGCGAAGCGGAATTGGTCAGATCACGTTAGTCGACATGGATCATGTGGCCGAATCAAACATCAATCGACAAGTACACGCCCTTGACAGCACAATAGGACAAGCGAAGGTCAGCGCCATGCGCAGCCGTATCTCATTGATCAACCCAGACTGTAATGTCATTGAACGCGATGTTTTTGTCGAAGCAGGTAATGTTCAAGAGACGATTTCGCTCGCTGCGGATGTCGTGCTTGACTGCACCGATCAGCTTTCAGCCAAAGTAGCCATGGTCTTGTGCTGTCGGCAACGCGAGCAGGCGCTGGTGGTGTGTGGTGCGGCCGGTGGCAAAACTGATGCATTAACGCTCAAATCGGGCGACTTGCGTGACGCCACTCATGACGCTTTACTGGCCAGGCTGCGCACGACGCTGCGTAAGCAGCACGGATACGCGCCCGCTCGACCCAAACGGCCGGCTAAACTCGGTGTAAATGTGCTGTGGTTTTCTGAGCCAACCTTGCGGCCGACAACTTTCAATGCGCAAGATGCCGCCCAATCCCCGCTAGCATGCGCAGGCTACGGTTCTTTGGTCACGGTAACGGCCGCCATGGGATTTGCAGCAGCGGCTCGCGCGATTGATTTTTTGACGAAGTCTTCAACAGTATTATCAGAGCCGGGTGATTTGGCCCGCGAACAAAACCAGAAAAAAAATTAAAAACAAAAAATTTAGACAACAACGCCCGCCAAGAAATTGGGTAAAAACCATCGAATAGGAGATGTTGGTGAAAAAGCAGCTCGTGAGATTTGATTTTTGGCTCAATCCCGTTTTTGACCAAATCATCGCCACTGATCCGACTGTCCAAATGCTGGTGTGTGATTTCGCCGCTGCTGATGACATTAATTGGGCGCACATGCACCAAGCGCATGCTTACCATATTTGTGCTGCGCGTGATGAGGTGCCAAGCCAATGGCAGGTCGACGAGGCGTTCTTAAAACGCACACCAAACCTACTCTGTGTGTCGAGCTCCGGTGCGGGTTACGATCCCATTGATGTTCAGGCCTGCAACAATCATGGCGTCTTAGTCGTTAACCAAAGTGGTTGTAATGCGGATTCAGTGGCCGAGCACACGATAGGGTTGTTGCTCTCGGTGCGTCACCGGATCGCCGAGTCGGATCGGATCATGCGGGCTGGCGCTCACACCACACGTGAGGACCTAATGGGCCATGAAATCAGGGGTTTGACCATTGGTTTGGTGGGCATGGGCAATATCGGGCGTCGCGTGGCGCGTTTGGCCAAAGCGTTTGGAATGCGTGTCTTGGGCCATGATCCACATCTCAGTGCCGAGGTACTTCAAGACCGAGGCGTCGAGTCAGTCAGCCTTGAGGCCTTGGTGACCCAAAGCGATGTGGTGTCTGTGCATTGCCCAAGATCAGCGCAAACACTCAATCTTTTTGATGCCACTCTCTTTTCGGCCATGCGCCCTGGGGCTGTTTTTATCTCAACGGCCCGGGGCGGCATTCACGACGAAGAGGCTTTGGCACAAGCCCTGTCCAGTGGCCATCTTTCAGGGGCTGGCCTGGATGTTTGGACGGTAGAGCCACCCGCACAAAACAATCCTTTGTTGTCTATGCCAAATGTAGTGGCCACTTATCACACAGCAGGTGTCACTCATGAGGCTAGGCGAAATGCTGCCCGCATGGGGGCAGAGCAATTGCAACAAGTCTTAAGCGGGCATCGACCTGAGCGCTTGGTCAATCCTGAGCAGTGGCCGATCTTTCAAAAACGGTTCAGCCAGTTATTTGGTTAGCGGCACGCCACAAAATCTTGCGCGCTGGTGTGTCGACCACAGTCACGCCAGTCGGCCATTATTAGCAGGGCGCGAGACTTAAAAAATAACGAGGGCTTTCGACTTGGGTATGATGGTTTTTTGTCAAACGATATTGCGTTTGATGCCGGAAGGTGCCTGGGTCGGGTGCTTTTCTTGTTCAACGGTGTGAGGAGACAGCTCGGTGAGTGAACAACACAAAAAAACACCCGAAACATTGCGCAGCGCTCGCTGGTTTGCGCCGGACGATTTGCGCTCTTTCGGTCACCGATCGCGCGCCATGCAAATGGGTCTTGCGCCAGAAGACTGGAAAGACAAGCCAGTGATCGGTATTGTCAATACGTGGTCTGACATTAATCCTTGCCATACTCATTTCAAACAACGCGTTGAAGACGTCAAGCGCGGCATATTACAAGCTGGCGGCATGCCGATTGAACTGCCAGCCCTGTCTTTGGCTGAGCAATACGTCAAGCCCACCACCATGCTTTATCGCAACATGTTGGCCATGGACACTGAGGAGTTATTGCGTTGTCACCCCATTGATGGTGCGGTTCTGATGGGCGGCTGCGATAAAACCACACCCGGTTTGTTGCTGGGGGCCACAAGCGCAGGCTTGCCAGCCATTTACTTGCCAGCGGGCCCAATGCTTCGTGGTAATTGGCATGGCAAGGTCTTGGGCTCTGGTTCTGACGCGTGGAAATACTGGGATGACCGCCGAGCGGGTTTGATTAACAACAAAGACTGGTCGGAAATCGAAGGAGGGATCGCTCGCAGTCACGGCACCTGCATGACAATGGGCACGGCGGCGACCATGACTGCCATTGCAGAGGCCCTTGGGATGACGATTCCGGGTGCCTCATCGATTCCGGCGCCCGATTCTAACCATGTCAGGATGGCTGCTGAAAGCGGTCGACGCATTGTGGAGATGGTGTGGGAGGACTTGGTGCCATCAAAGATCCTGACGCATGCCGCCTTTGAAAACGCCATTATGGTAGCCATGGCGATGGGTTGCTCAACCAACGCCATCATCCACTTGATCGCACAAGCCAAGCGCGCCGGCTGCGACATTGGACTGGTTGATTTTGACCGCTACAGTCGGGTGATTCCCGTGATCGCCAATGTGCGCCCGAGCGGCGACACCTATCTGATGGAAGACTTCTATTACGCCGGCGGACTCTTGGGTTTGATGTCGCGCTTGCGCGGGTATTTGCATCTTGATGCCTTGACTGTGTCGGGTAAGACGCTTGGCCAGACGATTGAGGGGGCTGAGGTTTATAACGATGATGTCATTCGCCCCTTAGAAAATCCCATCTATGCCGAGGGTGCACTAGCGGTCTTGCGGGGTAATTTGGCACCCGATGGCTGCGTGATCAAACCGAGCGCTTGTCCAGCGCATTTGCTCCAACACACGGGACCGGCCTTGGTGTTTGATGATTATCCGTCAATGAAAGCGGTGATTGATCGTGACGACCTTGATGTGACTGCAGATCATGTGCTGATTTTACGCAACGCAGGGCCTCAAGGTGGGCCTGGAATGCCTGAGTGGGGCATGTTGCCCATGCCCAAGAAGTTACTCAAGCAAGGCGTTCGCGACATGTTGCGCCTGTCTGATGCCCGAATGAGTGGCACAAGCTACGGCGCTTGCGTTTTGCACATCTCGCCTGAGTCTTACGTGGGGGGGCCCTTGGCGTTAGTCAAAACGGGTGATTTGGTTTCAGTCGATGTGCCTAATCGAACCATACGGTTAGAAATTTCTGATGATGAGCTTTCCGCACGCCAAGCGGCTTGGACCCCGCCCGAACGCAAATACGAACGCGGCTACGGTTGGATGTTTTCTCAGCACATCCAACAGGCCAATGAGGGTTGTGATTTTGATTTCTTAAGGACCGATTTTGGTGGCCCTGTGCCAGAACCCGACATTTTTTAAGCCATCAGGCTAAAGGAGTCATCACCCATGCGTGAATTAAACCCAGATACCAAAAAACGCCTGATGCACATTAGTACGGCAACCTTGGCCACTTTGCTGTTTAAGCGTGGCCTACGAAATCAATTTATCCAGGGTATCGTGCGGCTCTCTAAGTCTTCTGGCAATATGGTTGGGCCAGCGTTTACCTTGCGCTACATGCCAGCTCGTGAAGACCGTAATGGTATTGAAGTGTTCCGTGACCGCACTCATCCCCAGCGTCAAGCGGTGGAACAGTGTCCACCTGGTTCGGTCATGGTGATCGACAGCCGCAAGGATGCTCGGGCGGCATCGGCCGGCGGGATATTGGTTAGCCGGCTTTTGGAAAGAGGGGTGGCTGGGGTGGTGACAGACGGCGGGTTTCGTGATTCCGATGAGATTTCGCAGCTCGGGATTGTGAGTTATCACCAACGGCCCTCGGCGCCAACGAACTTGACATTGCACGAGGCCATTGATATCAACGTGCCTATTGGGTGCGGTGATGCGCCGGTTTTTCCAGGGGACATTTTGGTGGGTGATGCTGATGGTGTCATTGTGATCCCAGCAGAAATTGCCGATGAAGTTGCTGTTCAAGCCACTGAAATGACAATTTTCGAAGATTACGTAATGTCCGCAGTGAAAAAAGGCCAATCTATCCTCGGGCTTTATCCACCAACAGACCCTCAGACTCTCGTGGATTTTGAGCGTTGGCGCAAAGAAAACGATCTATAAGGCCATGCGACAGGCTAAAGGTCTAATCAATGTGAGGAAGTGATTTGAGGTGCAATCCCTGAAACTCAATTCGGGCGCTAGACTATTTTTTTATGGGGTGACTGACGGGGCTCGAACCCGCGACAACCGGAATCACAATCCGGGACTCTACCAACTGAGCTACAGCCACCAAAGGATTGAGATATTAACATGATTAATCAGGCGAATTCCTAGTGCAATGGCAGCAACTGGTGAATGCCATGCAGGGCTATTGGCCCCACTTGGTGCTTGCTGTTTCAGTAATGGCTAGCGTGCTGGCGACGATTCATATCGCCATGACCAAACAGGATGTAAAGTCGGCCATTGGTTGGGTGGCAGTGGTCATTTTTTCACCGCTACTTGGCGCCACTTTTTACCTTTTTGCGGGCATTAATCGCATTCGTCAAAAGAGGCTGTCAGCGCAACGCGAAATGGCCAAGCACGAGCTGGCCATCATGGATCGTCTGGTCAACCGTGAGTTGACCGATTTCGCGGACCCATACCTTGATGCACTCAGAACCTTAGGCGACAACGTTTGTGAAAATGAATTGTTGAATGGCAATCGCGTCGAAATTCTAGATTCAGGTGACGAGACTTATCCCGCCATGATTGAAGCGATTGCTTCAGCGCGGCATTGTGTCGTCATGCAGAGTTATATTTTTGATCATGATGGCATCGGCGTAAAAATCGCCCAAGCACTGATTGACGCAAACAACCGTGGTGTCCAAGTCCGAGTCTTGATTGATGCCGTTGGCGCCAAATACTCAAGCCCGCCCATTACTCGTTTACTCAAAGCCAATGGCGTTGTTGTGGCCCGTTTTCTGCCCACAGCGATTGGCATGCATTTGGTTTACGCTAATTTACGCAGCCACCGAAAGTTACTGGTCGTTGACGGCAGCTTGGCTTTGGCCGGCGGCATGAATATTCGCAGTAGCTTCATGACAGCATTCGCTGGCGATAACCGTGCCAACGATACTCACTTTAAGGTGACAGGCCCCGTTGCGCGGCAACTCATGAATAGTTTTGCGCAAGACTGGGAGTTCACCACGCGTGAAAGTCTTCCAACCACGCCCTGGTTTGAGTGCACCCCACAAGCCCTTAGTGGCGACGATGTGACGCCGGCGCGTGTGGTGACATCAGGCCCCGATCAAACCTTGGGTAGCAATCAAAGCGTAATTTTGGGTGCCTTGACGGTTGCCCGTCATCATGTGCGAATTCAGTCGCCTTATTTTCTACCCGATATGGTGCTGATAGCTGCCCTGGTGACCGCTGCCCGTCGTGGCGTGACGGTAGATGTCTTGATTCCTGGTCACAACAACCTAAAACTTGTTGGTGCAGCCATGCAAGCACAACTCGAACAGCTAATCAAAGATGGTGTTCGAGTGTGGCGTACAAGCGGTTCTTTCGATCATTCCAAACTCTTGACGATCGATAGTCAATGGTCTTACGTTGGTTCTTCCAATATTGATCCGCGTAGCTTGCGACTGAATTTTGAGTTAGATCTGGAAGTCTACAGCCGAGCCTTGGCTAACCATCTCAGCCAACGAATCGACACCAAAATAGCTCAAGCCACGTCGGTGACATTACCCGATCTTCGTGCAGTTCCATTTTTAGTGCGATTACGTAATCGCTTGATTTGGTTGGTTTCGCCCTACCTTTAACAGGCATCAATGTCGAATGCTAGCCCGCGATTTCAAACGCGCTCGCCTTCTTGCGTATTTCACACAATTGTTTTGATCCTCTGAATGCTAGAAGATGCTCGCCTTGCTCGGGTTGAGGCTAGCGATAATGGTGACATGTATTTTGAGTGGTGTGATTGGGGTGGGCTTAGCGCTTGCTGCGAGCGGTTGCGTTGTTAAAGACACGGCCATTGATGATGCTTTTGTACAGGCCGTTGACCATTTTGTGGTGGTTGGTGATCCCGACTTTAATTGGCATTTAAGCGGTGACCGCCGGGTTGCCCCGCGGCAAGTGTTTTCGGATGCGCGCCGCATTTGGTTGCAGTGGCATCCACACCAAGCGATACCCACCGTCTTTGCGCAAATCGGCGCGCATTGGCAGGTCTTAGATCTGCGCACGCAAGGGCAATACGCCATTGTTGACGGCCAGTGGTCAGTATTGCGTTTTCAGGGGGCGCAACTTCAAGCCCACGCGCACCGTCACATTCGATCGGATTGCCCACCAGTGCCGTCACCAGCGCTGAAATCAAACGCGCGCCAATTTGAGCTACGTATTTCAGACCGCACCGTTCGTCAGGCCTTAAACCGCTGGGCATTAGAAAACGATTGGTTCTTTGATGATGCGCATTGGACCTTGCCGGTGGATTTGCCCGTCACCGCACCTGCCCGGTTTTCAGGTGATTTTGCGGCAGCAGTTGAGCAGTTGTTGCAAGCCGTTGAAGGTGCTGGTCGACCAGCGCGCCCCTGCTTTTATGCCAACCATGTGTTGCGTGTGATCCCCAAAACGGCCTCTTGTAAGCCAGGCCAGACACCGGGCGATAAGGCCTTTGAGGTACAGCCATGAGGCCAACCAAAACGGTAGGGGTTTTGACCGAGTTGTTAACCACGTGTCTAGCGTTTGCGTTGACTGGCTGCGCCATTGACCAAAGAGCGGCCATCAGCCGCGATGCGAGCAAACAAGCAGCCCAAGACTTGCAAAACATGAGTGATCGTTTTCAACAAGCAGCCCTAGAGCGTCAAGCCCCATCGTCTGAGCACCGGATTAACAAACCTTGGGTGTCGGGCCAGCCCATAGCGTTAGCACCAGAGGTCAGTTTGCCCAAGCCTTTGCGCACAGACGTCAAGACCACACTTATTTTTCATCAGAAGGCGGTTTCCTTGGCAGAGGTTGGGCAGCGCATCGCGAGGGCAACCGGCATTCCTGTGCGAGTGCGCCCCGAAGCCATGTTGGCAGCTCACCATTTCATGCCGCGTTTGCAAGACGTTCCTGCCACCGCACAAGCGGTATCAATGCCGGAGCCGATGATGCCCATGGGTACTCGACCATTGTCGGAAGTGCTTGATTTCATTGCCGCGAGTCATGACGTTCAGTGGCGTTACACCGGTAAGGCAATTGAGTTGTTTCGCATCGAAACACAAGTCTTTGACATTCGAGCGTTGGCATTAGACGCGAGTACGCAAATGCAGCTCGGTAAAACGGGTGCTGCTGCGAGCGGTGGTTTTGAAAGTTCGGCGCAAACCACGCTTTCAATGACCGCCCAACCGGTGCTTGATGACATTCGTCAACGAGTCGAGCCTTTTATGACTCGGGCGGGAACGATATCGGCTCAGCCGGGCAGTCTGAGTTCGATTGTGGTGACTGACACACCGAGTGCGCTCGCCGCCATTGGTCGTTATCTTGTTGAGGCCAACCGTGCCATGACACGACGGGTGAGATTGGTCTTTGAAGAAATGACTGTGACGCGTAGTCAAGCGCACGAGCAAGGCATTGATTGGTCTCTGGCACTGGCTGCAGACGTGGCAGGCCTTCAGATTGGTTCTGCAGCCCTCAGTGGTATGGCGCCTGTCGCCGGTGCTGCCAATGTTTCGCTACCCAACATTCAAGGTCTAACGGGTAGCGTGCTCGCTCGCGCGGTTTCAAAGTACGCAGACATTCGACGCCACACCACGGTGCCTGTGGTGACATTAAATCGTAGGCCAGTTACCCATGCGGTGCGATCGACTTTTACCTACGTTGATCAAATTCAGTCGGTTGGCGTCTCCAAAAAAGATAACACCAAGTCCGCACTACCAGGTATTGCTGTGAGTCAGAAGCGAGAGACTGTTGGGGCATTCCTAACATTGGTGCCTGATATCCAAGTTGATGGACAAGTTTTGTTATCGGTCGCCTACGACAACACCACGGCGCTGCCACTAGAAACCTTGGCCTTTGGTGGTCCAGAGCAGTCCTTACAGGTCCAGCAATTGAACTTGCAAGGCAACGGTACCTTGCAGCAAGTCGCGCTGCACCCTGGCCGCACAACCTTGATCGCCGGCTTTGAACAAAGAAACGATGAGACGCAGCAGGGCCGTTTAAGTCCTGATGCGCCGCGATTGCTCGGCGGTAACGATAAGTTAGAACACCGAAAGAGTATCACCCTGATTTTTGTAACCGCGCAGGTCGAAGATGGATACTGAAGCGCCTGTGTCGCCATGGTCTGAGCATGGCCCAAACCTGCACACATGGGGTGTGCCAGATCAATCGTTACGCTGGGTTTTTGGCTTGCAGTGGACGGCAACGTTGGGCAGGCGGAGTCGGCAGTGGTTATTCAATCAGCTGCGCCGTCAGAACCTGCGTTGGTATGCCAGCTCTGGTCCTAATGGTGAGCTAGTGGGCATGGACATGACTGGGCGATTGGTGTTCGATGACGTGCCAGTTTTTGCGGCGGCTGTGGGTTATGCAATCAGTCGTCCACAGGGAACGCACTTGTTACGGTTGGTGATCACCCCCGCGCAACAATGGGTTGTCGGTGTGCACCAAGGCAGTGTATTAAGTCACACCGATTGCTGGATGGATGCACAAGCAGGCAATGCATTACAAGCTGGCCTCGAGCAGCGATTTAATGACTTGGTTGTTCAAACGGTGATTTGGCCCACTGACAGCGCCCTGAACGCGCCGCTTGAGCTGGAATTCTTGCACGCGGCAGCCGATGAAACCGCACGTTGCCGGCGATTGCGCTATGGGGTAAGTGGAGGGACGGCTGTCCTAGGCTTGGGGGCGATAGTGTGCCTGCTTGGCGCCGGTTTCATGTTGGTTTCGTTGGGTTGGTGGCCGCAAAAAAATGAAGCCACAATGCCACCAACAGTAGCCGATACAGACGCATTGATGCCGCCAGTTTATGTCCATGACATACGATTTTTGGAGCCCCTTTGGCAGGGGTTGTTGCAACTACCGATCGATCCTGATGGCTGGATCCTGCAAACCGTGGATTGTGCCCTGATCGTTGATGCTGCAACTTGTCGTGCAGATTATTTGCGTCGTCGTGTCACGACGGATAACAGTATTTTAAGTGCGCGCATGCCTGGGCTTTGGCTTTTCAAGCCGGTATCACTGGAGCTGTCGAGTTTTGAAAATGTTTTCCGTGTTGCCGCCAAACGATTACCGGTGCGCTCAGCGGTCTCCGTTAACGCAGACGACACGTGGTTGACCACCTTGCAGCAACAAAGCGCCATTACACCGAGTATCAGTCTCGGGCCTAGGCTGGATAAAAAACTGGGCGGTGATTCGTATTCGGTTACGCAGCAGTCCGCTGAAATCAGTCTCCGTTTGCCTGTGCGTCAGTTATCGATTCTGCAGTCATGGTCTTTGCCGGTGTTTTGGCAGAGCGTGCGACTTGACGTCATGCCGAGCGCGACCGTGGATCAGCACAACAGTTATCTCATGCTTCACTTAAAAGGAGAATTGCGTGCGCTTAAACCGAATGCCTCTTGAGTTGACTGTGTTTTTTTTGTTAGGACTAAGTCCATGCTCGGTCTTGGCTGGCCCAGGCGCGCTGACCGTCCAAGTCATGGCTAAGATGGAGTCCGATGCGCTCGAGAAAATGTATCGGCAGGCTGCACAGCGGGCTAAACCGCAACGACCAGCGCCCAAATTACTTGCCATTCATGGGGTATTACCCACGTTGCAAGCGCAGCTTTGGGTTGATGGCGCATTTGTCTTGTTTGAACAAGGTCAAACCAACCCGATTGCAGCGCGTGCTAGAGGGTTACGCCTGCGCGCCATCAAGCCGCCTTGTGTGTCTTTTGACAATCGGGGGCAACGGCATCGTTTGTGTTTGCCGCAGGCCGATCAATGAGGTGGCGCGCAACCGGCGTTCAACGTTTAACGTTGCAAGACATTACCGCCAAGGCCAGCGCAAAGGCTTGGTCTGAGGCAGACCGTGCTCGCCTAGAAAATTGGCGGCCGATTTTTGATCGATTATCAATTGCGCCTGCGGATCTTTCGGATCGCTTCTGCCCCGTCCAGCGTGAGGATCTGACGTGTCAGTTGTTGGTGCTCGCCGAGTGTGCTGACGACAATGACGTCACGGCATTGCTGCTGGCCATGCGTCAGGCCGGTTTTGTGATGAATCAACCCAACGTTTTGTTGGTACCAGCGGTTGTGCTCGGCGAGGTCAACCGACGATCGCGTTTGGCCAAGCAACCGGGTTTGAATAATGTCACGCCACAGACTCCCAAACATGTTTTGTTTTCCTTGTTGGATGACGTTTTGTCATGGGCGATCCATGCCGGTGCCAGTGACATTCACCTGACATTGCATGCTCGGCGACCGAACGCTGACATTGCCTTTACGGTTGATGGCTGGCTGGTTCGACCATCGCAATTTCAGGCGATCAAGACTCAGATGCTTAGTGAACTGCTGAGCATCGCTTGGATGGGCGTACGTGGCGGCAATGGCGCGGTATTTGATCCGGGTCGCGAGCAACAGGGCAGACTTGAACGTTGCGTCAAAGGACGCGAGATTGGCTTGCGCTGGGCATCTTTGGTGACGGGGCAGGGACCTAGCGTCTGCTTAAGGGTATTGAATCCAAAGGGCCGAGAACGAGTGCCGCCTCTGGCCGAACTCGGTTATACCTGCGACCAATTGGCCATGCTGGAGCGTGCTCGCAGCGGGGATGGCGGCGCGGTCATTTTTGCTGGGATGGTGGGCTCGGGCAAGTCGACAACGCTGGCCGCATTGGTTCAAGAGATTCCCGAGACCAGAAAGGTCATCACACTTGAGGACCCCGTGGAGTACGTATTGGACAATGCATTGCAGTGTCTAGTGTCCAGTCTGCAAGCGCAAACGGGGCAAACGCAACAGACCGAGCAAACAAACGACAGTGATTTGGCCGCTAAGTTAAAGACCATAAAAAGAAGTGCTGCTCATGATGTATTGATAGGCGAAATCCGTGATCACTTGGGTGGTCAAGCATTAATGGACCTTGTGTTGTCTGGCACCAGCGTCTTCACAACATTGCATGCGAGTTCGGTGATGCAGGTTTTGTTGCGGCTGAGCTCACCCGTGATTGGTGTGCCGGAATCACTCTTGGCGATGCCTGGGGTACTGAAACTGCTTGTTTATCAATCGCTTTTACCCAAACTCTGTGTCGCATGCGCGCTGCCTTTTGAGCAATGGTTGTGCCACGCACCGCTGCACTGCAGCCTGAATCGAGTTCGTTCGGTTCATTGGACTGAACAATGGTGGCAGTCGTGGATCGAGGCGACAGGAGTGGTGCCTGAAGGGGTTCGGTTTCGGCACCCAGCCGGCTGCGGGACATGCCGAAGAGGTGCCATGGCATCACTCAATGGTTGCCATGGGCGGTTTATGGTGGCTGAAATGATTGAGCCGTCGGCTGATCCCGGTTTTTACGACGCGATTGGTCGAGTGGGTTTGGCGCCGCAAGTTGCCGCTTGGCAGACTCAAGTTTTGAGCCGTGGCAATTGTGATATTGCGCACTATCGACCGATTCGGAGCCAGGCATTCGGTTGCTTGCAAGCAGGTTGGCTAGATCCGCGCGATTACGAGCGACGTTTCGGGTTGATGCGATGAGGGGGGGGCAACAGCCACTGGCCATCCGTTGGGCAGCCTGGCGATTTAAGTCGCAGCGGGCTGATTACTACGAATTTTTAGCGCAGTACCTGACCCAAGTCCGCTCTTACCGAACTTTGCTTGAAATCTTTCAGCAAGACGCCTTGCGTCACGGTTCGGCAAGTGCCCGGGGACGTCTGGCAGCATGGTGGGCATGGCGCTATCCGGCATGCGGTGGGAATCTGGTTCAAACCTGGCAGCAAACACTTCCTGACGCCGACTTGCACTGCATAGGCTTGGCCCAAGGCGCTGGGCAATCGGCGCTCATGCTAACGCTACAAGCGCTTGCCGGCCAAATTCGTTTAACGCAGCGCAGTACACGCCAATTTTGGCAAACCATCGCGGTCGGATTGATTGCCTTCGTGGTGGCCTTGACCGTGTTGATCATTTTGCCAGTGTTTGCAGCTCCTCGGTTGGCGCAGGCATTTTCTGTGGTGCCAGCGTCACTTTATGGCTTGCAAACGCAGCGTTTGATGTCATGGGCCGATCTGGTTGTGAGCCACGGTTGGTTACTGATGCTCGTGACTTTTGCTGGCATCGCCTTGTGGGTCTGGTCATTCGGGCATGTGGTGGGACCGGTGCGTCAAGTCTTGGATCGGCTGGGCCCTTGGCAACTGTATCGGGACATGCAAGCCATTCGTTTTTTAATGATGACGGCCACGCTGCTTAAAACCTTGCAGCAGCGTGGCGTCACCTTGCGCCACGTTTTATTGGTGCAACACGGCTGTGCCAACCGTTGGGTGAGTTGGCATTTGCGGCAGATGGTGGCGCAAATAGATCGCGGCATGGATCCGTTGGACGCCTTGCAAACCGGGTTAATCAGTGACCAAGCGCGGTGGTGTCTGCTGGACGTTGTGCGTATTCGCGGTTTGTCTGATGGCTTATTGACCGCTTCCGCCCAAATTAGCGAGCAAATCACTCTATCAATGACGCGTCGTGCGGTGGTGTGGCGTTGGTTATTGCTGGTTGTGGCCGTGGGCGTTGTGTTTGCTGTGGCGGCTTGGCACGTTGAGGTCATCGAGGAAATGCGTCGAGCCTTGACCCTCATGTACGGCTAGCAGGACGAGATCAATCTTAGGGATTAGCACTTCAAACAAGCACTTCAAACAAGCACTTCAAGCAAGAACTTCAAAACAATCACTTCATACAAACAATGACTGAGCCATGGCTCAGCGCAACATGGAGCAGTAAAAAAATGATGGCACAAAGTCTTGAGCAAGCAGCGCACACGGCCGTGTTTTCCAAGGTGAGTTCAAAAGCCGGGGCGAGACGGTCTGTTGAGGCTGGCTTTTCTTTGGTTGAGGTATCGATCGTGACAACCTTGATGGTGATCTTGGCCATTATTGGGGTGCCTGCACTTCAGGCCTATGTGATTGAGAGCAAAGTGCCAAAAGTCGCTGCTGATATGCAGCGGTTCGTGTCGCGAATGAAAGTGGCCGTTTTGGGTGGCGGTCTTACGCCGTATGCCAGTGTTGATCAGCGTGCCTTAATCAATGGCATGCGCAGTGCCGCGGTGATTGCCGTTCAAGGTGAAGGTCAAAAAGCCGACGTGGCCCATGGGCTAGGTGGCCAGGGCCGAGGCGAGAACGGCACCATCACCATACGGCCTGAAGCGGTGCCTGGCATGTCGATGGGATCGGCCTTTCGGTTGACGCTTACCCATGTCAATCACGCGGCCTGCCCGATGCTTGTCACGGCTATGCAACGTATGGCTAGTGTCATCACAGTGGCTGGGCATGGTGCCAGTGTGCAAGTTAAAAATGATTTTCTGGTGCCCGTTTTAACCTACCAACCCGTGCTGGCCGATGCGCAGTGTGCACGTGGTGACAATAACCAGTTTGTGTTTGTGTTTCAGTGAGTCGGCGCATGCGCACACAAGCTGGCCAGGCTCTTTTGGAGTGGTTGCTGGTGGCAACACTGGCACTTTTGGTGGTCATCTGGGGCAGTGGCAAATGGGTTGAACGTGCTGACCAAGTGGCCATTGAGGGCATGGGGCAGTGGCTATTGACCTTTTCGCAGGCTATGCAATCAGCCCTAGATGCCCGGCCTGAGGTTGGCCCCATCCCGGCTTTGCTGGTCCAACAACCGCCGGCCACGTCAGCCCAATGGCAGCAGGCACTCAAACAGGCGGGGTTTCTTTTTCTTGCTTTCCCTGAGAATGCACCCTTGCCTTTTCAAATTCAAGTTGAACGGGTGCCAACGGGGCCTTGTCACGAGTCAAGTTGCCCACAAGCATGGTTACTGTTGGCTTTGCCGCCCGAGCAGTGGGACGCCAAGCGGCGGGCAGCCGCTGCACCGGACTTAATGATGGCGTTGGTTGGCAAAGGTTTGGTTGTGAGTGCTTTGAATCCGAGCAGATTACAAGGGGCGTCGCTGGCGATGGATGCCCATTGGCCGGAGGGCACGGTAGGCGTAATGGCTTGGCGCAGTGATGTTTTGCCACCATTTGTGCGACTTTTTGAAACTCGGCCAGTTCATCTGGCGGGTGGTTTGGAGGTAACCGGGCGTGCCAGTGTTTCTGATGGGCTCTTGCTTGGCGCTAGGGCGAGGGAGTCTGGTCGTTGCGCACCCAACGGTTTGTTAATGCGAGCGCCTGACGATGAATTACTCATGTGCCGTGCTGGGCAATGGCAGTCGTGGCAGCCCAGGCGAGATGTTTGGCGGGCTTGCTTGCCACTGCCAGCCGAAAACCCATTTTTTTCAATGATTGCTAGTAGGCTAAGACCGCTGATAAAGTGGCCGGCGCAACCTGACCGTAGTTGTCGGTGCTCAGCGGGCTACATCCCTAGGTGGGTGGGAATGAACACCCCGACGGTTGCTGGTATTGGAGTGACCGAGGGATTTCTATGCGAGAAAAGCTAGGCTCTATAATGTTGGTATCCCTTTATTCCTAGCGACGCTGCCATGAAAGTTTCAGAGATCCGTCAGAAGTTCTTGCAGTTTTTTGAATCGAAGGGGCACACCATCGTGCCTTCATCGCCTTTGGTGCCCGGCAACGACCCGACCTTGCTTTTCACTAACTCGGGCATGGTTCAGTTCAAGGATGTCTTTACCGGTCAAGAATCTCGGGCTTATAAGCGTGCCACGAGCTCGCAGCGTTGTGTTCGCGCCGGGGGCAAACACAACGACTTAGAGAACGTTGGCTACACCGCACGCCACCATACTTTCTTCGAAATGCTAGGTAACTTCAGTTTCGGGGACTACTTTAAGCGCGACGCCATTCATTATTCTTGGGAGCTTTTGACACAGGTCTATCAATTACCCAAGGACAAGCTGTGGGTGACGGTCTATCACGAAGATGATGAGGCTTATGACATCTGGTGCGATGATATTGGGGTGCCAGCCGAGCGCATTATTCGTATCGGTGACAATAAAGGAACACGCTACGCGTCGGATAATTTTTGGCAGATGGCAGATACCGGCCCATGTGGTCCATGCTCGGAGATTTTTTTTGATCATGGCGCTGATGTTTGGGGTGGGCCGCCAGGCTCGCCTGAAGAGGATGGTGACCGTTATATCGAGATTTGGAATTTGGTCTTCATGCAGTTCGAGCGTGATAGCAGCGGTGTGATGCACCCGCTGCCCAAACCTTGCGTGGATACGGGCATGGGGCTTGAGCGCATTGCGGCCGTTTTGCAGCACGTTCACTCCAACTACGAAATCGACTTATTTGTGGCCCTCATCAAGGCGGCTGCACGCGAAACAGGTTGCCAAGAGCTGAGCAATAACTCCCTCAAAGTGATCGCTGACCATATTCGCGCCTGTGCATTTCTGGTGGTGGATGGCGTTATCCCGAGTAACGAGGGGCGTGGTTACGTGCTTCGTCGCATTATTCGCCGGGCGTTACGGCACGGATATAAGCTTGGTCAATCAAAGCCATTCTTCCATCGGTTGGTTGGCGATTTGGTTGCTCAGATGGGGCAGGCTTTTCCAGAGCTTCAAGCCACGGCTGAGCGTGTGACGAAAGTCCTCGAACAAGAGGAGTGGCGCTTTGGTGAGACCCTCGAAAACGGCATGCGTATTCTTGATTCTGCGCTCAGTGACCTGTCTGAGGGTGACCGTTTGGATGGCCAGACGCTATTTATGCTCTATGACACCTATGGTTTCCCTGTTGATTTAACAGCTGACATCTGCCGTGAACGTAAGGTCGAGGTTGATTTGGCGGGCTTTGAGCAGGCAATGGGTCGCCAACGCGATCAAGCGCGAGCCGCTGGACGCTTTAAAGCCACTGAGGGCTTGTCTTATAACGGCCTTGAAACAGTGTTCCGTGGCTACGATGAGCTGCATGTTCCAGCAAAAGTCACGGCTTTATACCGCGAGGGGACGCCGGTGGATCACATCGCCGAAGGCCAGCAGGCCATCGTGGTGTTGGACCAAACGCCTTTTTATGCCGAGTCAGGTGGCCAGGTTGGTGATGTTGGGCTGATTCAAACTGAGCGCGCAGGCACGGGGACTGTATTTCAGGTCAACGACACTCAAAAGGTTCAGTCTGGGGTTTTTGGGCATCACGGTGAGTTGGTCCAAGGTCAATTGACAGTCGGTGACACGGTAGAGGCTCGGGTTGACCAAGCGCAACGTGACAAAACGATTCGCAATCATTCGGCGACACACCTCATGCATAAGGCTTTGCGAGAAGTGCTTGGCACGCATGTACAACAGCGTGGTTCATTGGTCGATGCGCAAAAGACCCGGTTTGATTTTTCTCACGACGCGGCAATGACGACAGAGCAAATCACACAAGTTGAGGCGCGTGTGAACCAAGAAATTTTGGCTAACGCCGCGACCCAAGCGCAACTGATGGGTTTTGATGACGCGATCAAGCACGGTGCCATGGCTTTGTTCGGCGAGAAGTACGGTGACGAAGTGCGTGTGCTTAACATCGGTACGTCTAAGGAACTGTGCGGCGGCACACACGTAACCCGCACCGGTGACATCGGGCTGTTCAAAATCATCGCGGAGTCTGGCGTGGCCGCTGGGGTGAGGAGGGTAGAAGCCATCACGGGCGATAATGCCTTGCATTGGGCGCAACAGTTAAACGCTACGGCAGCGCAAATTGCGGCTTTGGTGAAATCAACGGTTGGTGGGACGGCAGAACGCGTGGCGCAGCTGCAAGAGCAGCTCAAAGAGGCTGAGCGCGAACTCCAGCAGGTGAAAGCAAAACTAAATGCAGGCGCCGGCGCCGCTTTGGCTGGCCAAGTGATTGAGACGCCCAAAGGTGTGCGGTTGTTGGTTAAGCAAGTCGACGGCGTAGACCCCAAAGCGCTGCGCGCAATGGTCGACCAGCTGAAAGACAAGTTGGCCAGTGGAGTGGTGGTGCTTGCCACCATTGCTGTTGGCAAAGTTAGCCTTGTTGCCGGGGTGACTGGTGATTTGAGCTCGACAGTAAAAGCCGGTGATGTCGTCGCCCATGTGGCCGCTCTTATTGGTGGCAAAGGGGGCGGGCGCGCTGACATGGCTATGGGCGGTGGTACTGATATTGCCGCCTTGGCCGGCGCCCTGGCCGGTTTGCCTCAATGGGTTGATGCAAAGGTGGTGGCGTGAAAGGCGCCCCGGGTGCGCCGAGCATCCCTGTTGAAGGGGCGGTGGCTCTATTGGTGGATGCTCAAGGTTTGGTGTGTCCACTGCCGATTTTGAAAGCCAAGAAAGCACTCTCGACATTGCAGCCCGGTGAGGTGTTGGAGGTGATCACCACTGACCGTAACGCTATCAAGGATTTTCAGGCGTTTTGTCGGCAAACCGGCAACGCTTTGTTGTTACAACAGCAAGAAGATGGCGTTGCTCGTCACTTCTTGAGGCGGCGTGACTGATCCATGTTAGAATGTTCGGCTTGGTTCTGATTACTTACCCTTTTTTTAAAGAGATTACCTATGGTGGTGATTCGCATGGCTCGCGGCGGTTCAAAAAAGCGCCCCTTTTACAGCCTAGTTGCAACAGATTCTCGCGACCGTCGTGACGGCCGCTTTATTGAGCGCGTGGGTTTTTACAACCCCGTGGCCAACGCAAACGAAGAAAAGCTTCGGATTGCCGTTGATCGCGTAGACCACTGGAAAAGCGTAGGCGCGCAGCTGTCGCCTGCCGTGGCTCGTTTGGTCAAAGACTACGCCGCCAAAGTCGCTGCCGCCTGATATTCGGCCAGTGCAGCGCCGCGTTGCGCCGACCTTCCGTTTGTGTGAACACCCGAGGGAATTGGCATGACTTCCCCACCTAACGACTTGATCGCGCTTGGCCGAATTGTTGGCGGTCATGGCGTCAGGGGTTGGGTTAAAGTGCAACCCTTTTCTTCAGACTCGGAAGTCTTGGCACTTGCAAAGCAGTGGTGGATCGGCCGTCCGGCTGGCCCACTCCTTGGCTCGTCAGCGCCTGAAACGCCTCGGTTGATTGATATACTTTGGGCCCGATCTCATGGCAGTACTTATCTTGCCAGCGTCAAAAGCGTGGCAGACCGCACGGCAGCCGACCAGCTAAAAGGTCACACCGTTTTTGTGGCACGCCAAGTCTTTCCTGCATTAGCTGCTGATGAGTACTATTGGGTTGACCTCATCGGATGTAAGGTGATGACCGATGAGTCTGGCCAAACTCAAACGCTAGGTATCGTGCACGAGATTCTCGACAATCCGGCGCACCCCATCTTGTCTGTTAAACAGCAGTTTTTTGATGCAACGAGTCACACCATGGTGGATAGACTCGACGGTAAAGCTCGCCCCATATTTTCTTTGATCCCTTTTGTTGCAGCGCACATCGATGCTGTCGACTTGGTCGAAAAGACAATCACGACCCACTGGCCCACGGACTTTTAAGTGGTGCGTGTTGGTGTTCTCAAAATCGGGCTCAGTCGTTAATTAGGAATTAGCCATGCGCATCGATGTCCTGACATTGTTTACCAACGGCTTTCAATTTCTGACCGAAGCAGGCATCACAGGGCGCGCCCATGGGCTCGGGTTTTGGTCGCTTAAGGCATGGAATCCTCGCGACTTTGTCACCAATCCGCATCGAACAGTGGACGACCGTCCCTATGGTGGCGGGCCCGGCATGGTGATGATGGCCGAACCGTTGGCACTAACCCTGAGAGCAGCGCGTTTGGATCGTGACTCATTGGCTCCTGTGATCCTTTTGGCACCTGGCGGCAAACGATTTGATCAGTCGATGGCAGCAAGCCTGGCTCAAAGCACAGGTGCCATCTTTGTTTGCGGCCGCTACGAGGGTGTGGATCAACGGTTTATTGACCAGCATGTTGATGAGCAATGGTCGCTGGGCGATTTTGTGGTGTCTGGTGGCGAATTGGCTTTGTTGCCCATGCTCGATGCGGCGGTGCGTTTGATACCCGGCGTGATGAACCAGAAAGCGTCGCATGATCAAGACTCGTTTCAACCCAGTTTGAGTGGTTTGCTTGATAGCCCCCATTTCACCCGCCCTGAGGTGCTCGATGGTGTGGCCATTCCAGACGTTTTAAAGTCAGGTCATCACCTTCGAATTGCCCAATGGCGGCGAGAGCAATCGTTGACTCAAACCCTTGCTTTCCGTCCAGACCTGATTGCACAAGCCCGTGCTGCGGGTCAATTGAGCGCAGCTGATGAGCGGTTTCTTTTGAGTCTCAAATCGCCATAAGTAAGGATGCCACGGCGATCTGAGCTTGTTCCTTTAAACGAGCCGCTGGCGTTGTGACTGGACCTTAGCCAAGGTGTCTGAGTTTTGAGTGGCACGCTCTTTTTCTTGCGCGACAACCGCCGCAGGCGCCCGCGCCACAAACGACTCATTAGCTAACTTATCTTCAGCTTTCTTGATCTCAGCCATCAAACGCAAAATCTCTTTATCTAGGCGGGCGCGTTCTGCGACCACATCGATCTCGACTTTGAGCATCAAACGGGTGTTGCCAACGACCTGGACCGGCGCACCATCGTCTTCAGGTAGCGCCTCAACCACAGAGACTTCACTCAGCTTGGCTAGGGCAGCCAGATAGGGCGCTTGAGCGATTAGGCGCTCTCTTTCGCCTTGCGCAAACAGTGGCACACGCGCTGATGGTGACAACTGCATTTCGCTTCTCAGTGCGCGCACTGCTTCAATACTGGCTTTCAGGCCAGCGAAGTCTGCTTCAGTGGCCTGATCCACCAGGCCGGGAACAGGTGCGGGGTAGGGCTGAACGCACACGCTGGTTTGAGTGTCAGGGGCTCGTGTGGCGGCCACCAGAGAGACCTTTTGCCATAATTCCTCGGTGATGAATGGCGTGATTGGGTGCAAGAGCCTTAATATTTCGTCAAGCACGCCTATGAGGGTTGATCGACAAGAGGCCTGCGTGATTTCATCGCTTGATTGAAGCTGAACTTTGGCTAACTCAAGGTACCAATCGCAGTACTCATCCCACACAAAGTGGTAAAGCGCATTGGCAATATTGTCAAAGCGGTAGTCATTAAAACCCTTGTGAACTTCGATTTTGACGGCCTGTAGACGGCTCATGATCCAACGCTCGGGCAAACCTTTGGGTGCTATGTTGGCGTTGATTGGGCCATGGGCTTCGGTGTTCATCAACACAAAGCGAGAGGCGTTCCAGAGTTTGTTGCAAAAGTTACGATAGCCTTCGCAACGTTTGAGATCAAAGTTGATGTTGCGACCGAGTGAGGCGTAAGCGGCCATTGTGAAGCGCAACGCATCGGTCCCGAAGGACGGAATACCATCAGGGTAGTGTTTGCGGGTCGCTTTTTCAATGGCAGTGGCTTGCTTCGGGTTCATCAAACCGTAAGTGCGTTTTTTGGTTAAGCTTGCAAGGTCAATACCGTCGATGAGGTCAACAGGGTCAAGCGTGTTGCCCTTGGATTTGCTCATTTTTTGGCCCTCGGCATCGCGAATAAGGCCATGAACGTAGACATGGTGAAACGGTACTTTGCCGGTGAGGTGAGTGGTCATAATAACCATCCGCGCGACCCAGAAAAAGATAATGTCAAAACCCGTGACCAAAACGCTTGAGGGTAAGTATTTGTTTAGATCAGGCGTCTGATCTGGCCAGCCAAAGGTCGTGAAGGGCACCAAAGCCGATGAAAACCAAGTATCTAAGACATCTGGGTCACGTTTCAATGCGCCTTTGTAACCGACCGCGGCTGCCCGCTCACGAGCGGCTGGTTCGTCGCGCGCAACAAACACTTCACCGTTATCGCCATACCAAGCAGGGATCTGATGCCCCCACCACAATTGACGAGAGATGCACCAATCTTGGATATTTTCTAGCCATTGGTTGTAAGTCGTGGTCCAGTTCGAAGGGTAAAACTGCACTTGACCGTGTTTGACGACATCAAGGGCAACTTCGGTGATGCTGCGTCCAGGGTGAAGTGTGCCGTGAGGCGCGGGTTTGCTCATGGCGACAAACCATTGGTCAGTCAGCAGCGGCTCAAGTACAACGCCAGTTCTGTCGCCTCGGGGTTGCATCATGGTGTGGGACTCGACTTTGACTAAAAACCCCTCTGCTTTTAAAGACGTTACCACGGCATCGCGTGCGTCAAAGCGGTCAAGCCCGCGGAACACAGCAGGGCCGTTATTGTTGATGCGGGCGTCAAGGGTGAAGAGTTCGATCAAAGGCAAGCCATGTCTGATGGCGCAGGTGTAGTCGTTGAAATCGTGCGCGCCGGTGATCTTAACAACACCAGTTCCAAAGCTTGGGTCAACAAAGTCGTCGGCAATGATTGGAATTTGTCGGTCACACAGCGGTAAGTGCACCTGTTGGCCAATCAAACGTTGATATCGTGCGTCTTCGGGGTGCACGCACAAGGCGCCGTCAGCAAGCATCGTTTCTGGCCGGGTGGTGGCAATGGTGAGTCCGGTTAATGTTTCGGCCGTGCCGTCTTCGTGCTTGATGGTTTGTGGGCCATCAACAAATGGGTAGCAGATGTGCCACAGCGAGCCTTGTGTCTCAACCATCTGGACTTCTAAGTCTGACACGGCCGTTAACAAAACGGGGTCCCAGTTGACCAATCGCTTACCGCGGTAGATCAGGCCCTGCTCATGCAGGCGAACGAATGTCTCAACCACGCCCGCCGACATGCGCTCGTCCATGGTGAAGTATTCGCGCGGCCAGTCGGCTGAGGCGCCCAACCGGCGGACTTGTTCAGTGATCGTGCCACCGGACTGTTGCTTCCAAGCCCAGACCCGCTCAGTGAATTTTTCTCGGCCCAAGTCGTGGCGTGTGATGTTTTGCGCGTCGAGCTGGCGTTCAACCACAATCTGCGTGGCAATGCCAGCATGATCCGTGCCTGGCACAAATACGGTATCGAAGCCGCGCATGCGGTGATAGCGAATCAGACCATCCATGATGGTCTGATTAAAGGCGTGCCCCATGTGCAACGTACCGGTAACATTTGGGGGTGGAAATTGGATCACGTAGGGTGATCCGGCGGTGTCCGCGGGAGCTTGATCAACGTGTTGGCCTGCCTGGAAGTAGCCAGCGGCTTCCCAAGCCGGATACCAACGGGCCTCAATATCGGCGGGTTCGAAGCTCTTCGATAGGCTGTCGTCTGTAGACTTGTTTTCTGTGGTCATGGATGAGTAAAACTTCCGGGCTTTGCAGCCAAATAAGGGTCAATCGCAACACCGATCGGCGTTGAGTCGGTCTATGAGGGGTTTTAACACCGCAGGTTTATATCCCATTTTAAGGGCTAGCCGACATCTGTGCCGTGCTAAAATAATCGGCTATGTAAAATTACTGAAAGTGTTTGTTTTTATTACGAATTACTGGAGCACTACATGTCTGTAGAACGTACCTTATCTATCATTAAACCCGATGCAGTGGCCAAAAACGTGATTGGGCAAATCATTGCCCGATTTGAGAACGCTGGCCTTAAAGTCATTGCCGCCCGGATGATGCATCTGTCACGCGAAGACGCTAGCCGATTTTACGCTGTCCACAAGGAGCGTCCTTTTTTCAATGACTTGGTTGATTTCATGGTTTCGGGCCCTGTGTTCGTTCAAGCCCTTGAGGGCGAGAATGCCATTCAAACTAACCGTGATTTGATGGGCGCGACCGATCCTAAGAAAGCAGAAAAAGGCACAATCCGCGCCGATTTCGCTGACAGTATTGATGCCAATGCCGTTCACGGCTCGGACGCACCGGAAACGGCCGCCAACGAAATTGCTTTTTTCTTTCCTGAAATGAACGTCCACAGCCGATAGTTCGGGCATTGGTGATCATCGCTTGTCAACAACAATGAGTTATGCCCAGCCAGTGAGTCTTGCGACTGATCCGCCCATTAACCTAATGGGTTTGGATCCAGTTGCATTGGCTGCTTTAATGAGCGAATGGGGCGACAAGCCTTTTCGGGGCAAGCAACTCTCGCGCTGGATTCACCAGCGTGGGGTTTCGAATTTCCAAGACATGACTGATCTGGCGTTGGCCTTCAGAGAACGATTAGCCACACGTTGTGAGGTTGCTTGCTCCTCAGTCTTAGCGAGGCACGTTTCACTGGACCATACCCATAAATGGTTATTTGATGTTGGTGCAGGTAACGCGGTTGAAACGGTTTACATCCCAGAAGATGGCCGTGGGACCTTATGCATTTCAAGCCAAGCAGGTTGTGCGGTGGCTTGCCCATTTTGTTCAACTGGTTACCAAGGTTTCAATCGCAATTTGAGTGTGGCCGAGATTGTTGGCCAACTTTGGTGGGCGCGTCACGACTTAACCCAATCGGGTGCTGTGACTCGTTTGAGTCAAGCCGACAGTGCTCCTGTGGCTGATCAACGCATTATCAGCAACGTTGTTTTTATGGGTATGGGCGAACCGCTGCTGAATTATGATGCGGTGTTAGGTGCTTTAAGACTGATGCTTGACGACTTGGCCTACGGTTTGTCGAGACGCCGGGTGACGGTCTCGACCTCAGGTGTTGTACCCATGATGGATCGACTCGGCCAGGACTGCCCGGTTGCTTTGGCGGTGTCGCTGCACGCACCCAATGACGCGCTGCGCGATCGTCTGGTTCCGCTAAATAAAAAATATCCCATTGCAGAATTATTGGCGGCTTGCAATCGTTACTTAGCGCATGCGCCAAGAGACTTTATTACCTTTGAATACATTATGTTGGAGTCGGTCAACGACGAGCTGAGTCATGCTCGTGAACTGATTGATCTGGCTCAACAAGTGCCTTGTAAGATAAATTTGATTCCTTTTAATCCTTTTGCGCAGTCGGACCTAAAGCGATCTTCGGCCAATCGGGTCAGGGCTTTCAGTCAGTGCTTACAGGACGCCGGCATTGTCACCACTGTGCGTAAGACGCGAGGCGATGACATTGATGCGGCCTGTGGGCAGCTCGCGGGTGACATCCAGGACCGAACTCGAGCGAAGCAACGCCGCGAGAACGGGATCATTCAAAGCAAGTTGCAGGACATTCCTGTCGTGGAGTCAAGAAAATGAACCTTGAAGACCCCAAGTCCGTTGCGTTAAAAATGGAATCGCCACCAGCGCCCACCGAACCCGTAACGGCTGTGGCAGCCTTGCGCACGATCCGCTTGGCTAGGGGTCTATCCCTTGAAGATGTGGCAGCCCGGTTAAAGTTTGCCCCCCGCGTTATCGATGCCTTCGAGTCTGAGCGTTGGGACGAGTTGCCCCGCGGTATTGGTTTGCGAACGCTGGCCAAAAATTACGCAAAGTTTCTGGATTTAGATTTCGCGGCGCTCGAGCCGATACTTCACGAACACTTTGATGCTTCGCGACTAAAGTCAGGTTTGGCTGAGCACACATCAACACGCAGTCTCGGTGATGCAGTTGAAAAACCAGCCTCAGCCTGGTCAACCGCTTGGGTGGTTTTGATTGTGGTGGTGGTGGCCGTGGTGCTGGGCATTGCGCTAATTCAAGGCATCGTGCCACCGTCCTTGGTTCCTGATTGGCTAAAGGGGCAGTAGCATGGGTTCGTCTGAAGCAGCCTTGCCTGATGACACGGCACCATCTGGTGCGCCTGGCACATTGGCTCGGCGTAAAACCCGCCAAGCAGTTTGTGCTTGGGGTGATCATCAGGTCTTGATTGGGGGTGATGCGCCGGTCGTTGTGCAATCAATGACGAACACTGACACTGCTAATGCCATAGCGACAGCCATCCAAGTTAAAGAGCTGGCTCAGGCAGGCTCTGAGATTGTTCGCATCACAGTGAATTCGCCTGAAGCGGCAAGAGAAGTGCCCGTAATTCGCGAACAGCTCGATAGGATGGGCGTTTATGTCCCACTGTGCGGTGACTTTCATTTCAATGGGCACAAGCTCTTGACTCAATATCCCGATTGCGCCCAAGCGCTATCGAAGTACCGCATCAACCCTGGCAATATGGGTGGTGGTAAACGCCGCGATGATAATTTCGCGCAGATGATTGAAGTGGCTTGTTTGCACAACAAGCCCATTCGTATTGGTGTGAACTGGGGTAGCTTGGATCAAGAGTTGTTGGCTAAAATGATGGACGAAAATAGTCAGCGCTCTCAACCATTGGCCGCGCAAGCCGTGATGCGTGAGGCCTTGGTTGTTTCTGCTATCAGCAACGCTGAGCGCGCCGAGGTTTTGGGTTTGCCAGGCAACATGATTATATTGTCTTGCAAAGTTAGCCATGTGCAGGATTTAATTGCCGTATATCGCGAACTGTCAAAACGCTGTGACTACCCCCTGCACTTGGGTTTGACAGAGGCGGGGATGGGTACCAAAGGTGTGGTGGCCTCAACGGCTGCATTGGCGGTGTTGTTGCAAGAAGGTATAGGCGACACAATTCGTATCTCTTTGACCCCAGAGCCCGGTGGCGATCGTTGCCGTGAGGTGGTGGTGGCCCAAGAAATTTTGCAAACTATGGATATGCGCGCCTTCACGCCGATGGTGATCGCATGTCCAGGCTGTGGTCGCACGACGAGCACGGTGTTTCAAGAGTTGGCCGACGACATCCAGCGCTATTTGCGCCAGCAAATGCCGCTTTGGAAAGCGCAGTTTCCCGGCGTTGAGTCCATGAACGTTGCTGTGATGGGTTGTGTGGTCAATGGCCCTGGTGAGAGCCGACATGCAAATATTGGTATCAGTTTGCCTGGCACCGGCGAGGTACCTGCAGCGCCTGTCTATGTGGATGGCGAGCGTACGGTGACACTCAAAGGCAACCACATTGCCAAAGAATTTCAAGTGATCGTTGAGCAGTACGTACAACGGCGCTATGGACAAGGGAATAAAAATTCCCAATGATTGGTTAAAAAATGACGAGTGAATTTAAAAAACTAACCGCGATTCGCGGTATGAATGATGCCTTGCCTGATGGTTCGGCATCGTGGGAGACGCTTGAGGGCATTTTGCGTGATTGGTTGGCGCAGTATGGCTACGTCAACATGCGAGTGCCTGTGCTTGAGCACACGCGCCTGTTTACTCGCGGCATCGGTGAGGTGACTGATATCGTTGAAAAAGAAATGTATACCTTTACCGATTCGCTAAACGGCGAGTCGTTGACCCTGCGCCCTGAGTTCACTGCTGGCATGGTGCGAGCGACCATTGAGCACAATTTGCTTTACGACCGTCCTCGGCGTGTGTACACCATGGGCCCGGTATTTCGCCATGAGCGCCCTCAGCGAGGTCGCTATCGGCAGTTTCATCAGATTGATGTCGAGGCACTGGGCTTGTCCGGCCCTGATGTGGACGCTGAGCTGATTCTGATGACAGCCCGCTTGTGGCAGCGGCTCGGTCTTGATGGCATGGCTCTCGAAGTCAATTCGCTAGGCCAGTCCGTTGAGCGCCAAGCGCATCGTGCCGCTTTGATTGCTCACCTTGAAAAGCATCGTGACATCCTTGATGAGGACGGTTTGCGTCGGCTCTACAGCAATCCCTTGCGCGTACTCGACACCAAAAACCCTGCCTTGCAAGACATGGCTAATGCCGCACCACGGTTGTTTGATTTTCTGGGCGCAGAGTCTAGAGCGCACTTCGATGGGGTTTGTGCGCGATTGACTGATGCTGGCGTCGCCTACAGGGTCAATTCTCGGATGGTGCGCGGGCTAGACTATTACAACCTCACTGTGTTCGAGTGGGTTACCGACAAGCTCGGTGCCCAAGCCACGGTTTGTGGCGGTGGTCGGTATGATGACTTGATTGCTTTGTTGGGTGGCAAATCCGCCCCGGCGGTTGGTTTTGCTATCGGCATGGAGCGGTTGCTCGACTTGTGGTCGCAGTCACGCACGCCAGCGCCGGTGGTGGAGTGTCAGGTGTACCTGATTCACCAGGGTGACTTGGCTCAGCGACGCGCGGCACTCTTGGCCGAAGGGTTGCGAGATCACGGCCTCAAGGTGATTGTTCATGCGGGGTCGCCAGGCTTTAAAGCGCAGTTTCGCAGGGCTGATGCCAGTGGGGCTAACTTTGCGGTTATCCTTGGCGTGGATGAAATGGCGGCGGGTGAAGCGTCAGTGAAATGGTTGAGAGCGGAACAATCGGCTGCAAACGACACTCAAACGCGAGTGCCATTTGAAATGCTAGCGAAATTTATTATGGATAAGGTCTGACAGAATGGCGTACGACTTAGAAGAACAGGAACAAATCGAACAACTCAAAGCATGGTGGCGCAAGTATGGTGCCCTTACCCTTGGGTTGTTGACGCTAGCCTTGGCGGTGGTGTTGGGTTGGCAAAGTTGGAACTGGTATCAGGGTCAACAGGCCAGCCAGGCGCGCGGCTACTTTGAGGCGCTAGAGCGTGCGAACCAAGAGGGTGGTGATGATGCCATTCCTCGTGTGTTAGCGGCAATGGATACCTTGAAAACCGAGTTCCCAGATACCGACTACGCGGGCCGGGCGGCCTTGCTAGCAGCACAGGCCTTACAAAAGGGTGATGACTTGCCAGCGGCCCAAGCCATTTTGGTGTGGCTCAGTGAAAGCAAGCACACGGCTTTGGCGCCTATCGCGAAAATAAGATTGGCTGGTCTTTTGCTTGATCAGCAACAATATGACCAAGCTTTAAACGCCTTGCAGTCGCCTGAGCCCTCGTTTGAGGCACTTTTCGCTGATCGTCGCGGTGATATTTACGCCGCACAAGGTGATCCACAAAAAGCCCTCGAGCAGTGGCGTCTGGCGCTTGCTTCCTTGGGTGGCAATCAAGGGCTGGCCAGCGTTTTGCAGCTCAAAATCGATATGTTGGGTGGATAAATGCAGGTAAGCGGCAACGACACGAGCAACAATTGGTTCCCGCGGGCTGGCGTGGCTCAACGCCTTAGTCGCGGCGTGCTGATGGGTTTTATGACGGTCCTCATAGCCGGGTGCTCTTTATGGTCTGAATCCGATGATCGTAACGAACCCACGGAACTGACAACCTTTCCTAAAAAGATAGAAGCTAGCGTTTCTTGGCGCGCGCCAGTTGGCAGCGGTAGTTCGTATGGTTTTGCGCCGGTGGTAGTAGCCAACAATGTCTATGCGGCATCAACGAGCGGCAATGTGGCGCGTATCGACTTATCCACAGGTGCAACTGTTTGGAACGTACAGCTTGACAAGAAATTGTCGGCCGGTGTAGGCGCTGACGAAAGCACCGTGGTGGTGGTGACTCCTCAGGCAGAAGTTATTGCACTTGATGTGGATGGTCAAGAAAAGTGGCGCGTTAAAGCCTCGAGCGAAGTCAATCACACACCATGGGTCGGAAAGGGTGTGGTGGTGGTTCGTGCCGGCGACTATCGCGTGCAGGCTTTTAATGCAGAAAATGGTGAGCGGATTTGGAGTGTTCAGCGGCCTGGACCCGCACTGTCATTGCGCGCGCCCTCACGCATGGCTTTCACCCAGGACCTTATCATCACGGGCATGCCGGGTGGACGCTTGTTGGCCATTGAACCGGCCACCGGCGCGGCAATCTGGGAAGGTATTGTGGCTGTGCCCCGTGGTGCTAGCGACCTAGAACGCGTCAACGACATCGTGGGTATCCCTTCGGTGCAGGGCGATTTGTTGTGTGCCGTTGCCTATCAAGGCCGTGTTACTTGCTTTGATATTGTAAGCGGTGGTTCAACGGCTTGGGCGAACAACTTTTCCAGTATAGTTGGCCTCGCAATCGATGCCAAGCATGTTTACGTACCCGATTCGCGCAGCACTATTTCGGCGTTTGAATTGAAAGAAGGTGCTGTGGCTTGGCGCCAAGCGGCATTACGTAATCGTCAGGTCACTGAGCCCGCCGTTCTTGGCGATGCTCTGGTGTTAGGTGATTTTGAAGGATTTGTTCATGTGCTCTCAACTGAGAACGGGGCCTTTATGGCCCGTGTGGCAGTTGGTGGTGGTGTGATGCAATCGCCAGTTCAAAGCACGCCTCAGGGCGCTTTGGTGCAAGCTGGTGATAGCTCTGTTTCCCTTATTCGGTTGAATTGATCCGTGGCTCTTAAACCTGTCGTCACTTTAGTAGGGCGTCCAAACGTCGGTAAGTCAACCCTGTTCAATCGGTTGACTCGATCACGCTCGGCATTAGTGGCAGACTTTTCTGGTCTGACCCGAGATCGGCACTATGGTGAGGGACGGGTGGGTGACATCCCCTTTATCGTGGTTGATACCGGTGGGTTTGAGCCAGTCGCCAAGACTGGCATTTTGCATCACATGGCCAAGCAAACAGAACAAGCCATTGCTGAGTCTGACGTGGTGGTTTTTTTGGTTGATGCTCGCGCTGGTTTGAACGCTCACGATCGCGAAATAGCCAATTTATTGCGAAAGTTGGCGCAGACCGTCATTGTTTGTGTCAACAAAGCAGAGGGCATGTCTCATACATCCGCTGTGGCGGAGTTTTTTGAGCTTGGCTTAGGCCAGCCGCATGCTATTTCTGCCTCGCATGGCGATGGAGTGGCTTTGCTGGTCGAGGCTGCCTTAGAGTCTTTTCGTGAACCAGCTAACGAGTTCACTGAGGGCTCGGGCGATGGGGATATTTTTGAGCCGGCTGACGAATCAGAGCACAGAATCAAGCTGGCGATTGTTGGGCGACCTAACGTCGGAAAGTCGACCCTAATCAACACATTTGTTGGCGAAAATCGAGTCATTGCATTTGATATGCCTGGTACCACGCGTGATGCCATTGAGATAGAGTTTGAGCGCGATGGTCGACAGTACACCCTCATTGACACGGCGGGCTTGCGCCGTCGAGGAAAGGTGTTCGAAGCGGTGGAAAAGTTTTCAGTGATCAAGACACTTCAGGCCATTGAGGCTTGTAATGTCGTTTTGTTGATGGTTGATGCGCAGCAAGAGATTTCAGACCAAGATGCGCATATTGCGGGTTTTGTTGTTGAGTCAGGTCGAGCGTTGGTGGTTGCCATTAACAAATGGGACAACATCAGCCGTGATCAGCGCGAACGGATTGAGCGCGAGTATGAACGCAAATTGCGTTTTTTGTCTTTCGCCAAAGTGCACCATATTTCTGCGCTTCGCGGTCAAGGTGTCAATGCCGTCTTACGTTCCGTGAAAAGCGCGCATGCGGCCGCTTTCAGTAAGCTATCGACCCCGAAGCTTACACGTACCTTGGAGGATGCCGTGGCACAGCAGCAGCCACCTAGAAAAGGTATCTTCAGGCCTAAGATGCGTTATGCCCACCAAGGTGGGCAGAACCCACCACTAATTATTATTCACGGCAATGCCCTTGATTCGGTGTCTGACCCGTACAAGCGTTACCTAGAGTCTAAATTTAGAGATGTTTTTGAGTTGGCCGGTACGCCATTGCGTATCCAGTTCAAGTCTTCTTACAACCCCTATGTCGATGGTTAAGGCGTCATGAGTCAATTTTGGAGCCCCGTGGTTCGATCTTTGCAGCCATATGTTCCTGGCGAACAGCCCTTGGCCGACAACTTGATCAAACTAAATACCAATGAGCACCCCTATGGCCCCTCGCCTATAGCCTTGGCGGCCATTGAAGCCGCGACCAATGACAGCCTCAGACTTTATCCGGATCCCAACGCAAGTGCACTCAAGCAAGCACTAGCCAAACGATACGGCTTAAATGTCAACCAAGTGTTCGTCGGCAATGGCTCAGATGAAGTCTTGGCGCACACGTTTTTTGCGCTGCTGAATCAAGAGCGGCCTTTATTGTTTCCCGACCTGACCTATGGGTTTTACCCCGTCTACTGTCAGTTGTTTGGAATCAAGCATCGATTGGTGCCACTTGATGAGGCGTTCCAAATACGAGTTAGCGACTACATGGGTCAAGGTGAGCAGCAGGCTGGCGCGATTATTTTTCCCAATCCCAACGCACCCACTGGCCGAGCCTTGCCGCTGTCAGATATTGAAGCGGTTGCTCGAGCGAATCCAACCATTCCTGTCGTCATCGACGAGGCTTATGTTGATTTCGGTGCGCAAAGTGCTGTGGTGCTCTTGGGGCAATACCCGAACTTGTTGGTGGTGCACTCTATGTCAAAGTCTCGCTCTTTGGCGGGCTTGAGAGTTGGATACGCACTTGGTGCACCTGACTTGGTGGTGGGTTTAGAGCGAGTCAAAGACAGTTTTAATTCTTACCCCCTCGACCGACTGGCTCAGGCCGGTGCCTTGGCTGCTGTTCAAGACACGGCATACTACGAAGCGGCGAGCCAAAAGGTGGTGGCTACTCGGGACAAGTTGACCGAAAGTTTGCAAGGCCTTGGGTTTGAAGTACTGCCTTCAAGCGCAAATTTTGTGTTTGTCCGCCACCCCGAGCATCAGGGCAAAAAATTGGCGGACTGGCTGCGAGAACGTGCTATTTTGGTCCGACATTTCAAACACCCGCGGATCGAAGACTTTTTACGCATCACGGTGGGAACTCCTGAGCAGTGCAGCAGTCTGATCAAAGCTTTGTCTGATTGTGTGCGCCCTTAAGGTTCTTCTGGTAAACCCGCAGAAAAGCCGGTAGAGTCTAGGAATTGGTTTGTGCGCTGCAATGTGTCGATGGCGCGTACAAAATGAATATTAAAAAAACGAACACATCACTCTGGAGTTAGCCAATGAGTAATAAGGGGCAAACCCTACAAGACCCTTTTCTTAACGCCTTGCGTAAGGAACACATCCCTGTTTCCATTTATCTGGTCAATGGGATTAAGTTGCAAGGGCACATTGAGTCGTTTGACCAATACGTGGTGTTGTTAAGAAACACGGTTACGCAGATGGTTTACAAACATGCGATTTCGACGGTGGTTCCTGCCAAAGCAGTGACCTTGCCCCAGGAGGGTGAAAGCGCTGAATAACCTGTCTATTTGGGATATCAAATAATGCAAGCGCTCATCATCGGTGTTGATCTAGGCTTGCCAGACTATCTCGCTCAACGCGAAGAGTTCGATATGCTCGCAAAAGGGGCTGGCGCTGTTGTGGTTGGTCAAATCACGGCTCGTCGGGACAGACCGGATGCTGCCTACTTTATCGGTTCAGGTAAGGCTGACGAAGTCACGCTAATGGTCGAGGAGACTCAGGCAGATATTGTTTTGTTTGACCAGCCTTTGTCACCCGCTCAGCAAAGAAACTTAGAGCGAAAGTTCAATGTTCGCGTCGTGGATCGGGTGGCCCTGATTTTGGATATTTTTGCTTTGCGCGCCAAAAGTCATGAAGGCAAGTTGCAAGTTGAATTGGCTCAGTTGCAACACTTGGCGACACGTTTGACCCGCATGTGGAGTCACTTGGAACGTCAGCGTGGTGGTATTGGTATGCGAGGGCCTGGCGAGTCTCAACTTGAAATGGACCGCCGTATGATTGGCGATAAGGTCAAAGTTCTCAAAGAGCGGTTAAGTCGTTTGCAGCGCCAACGCGTGACGCAACGGCGTGCCCGAGCCAGAGGTGCTTCGACCTCGATTTCGTTGGTTGGGTATACCAATGCCGGTAAATCAACCCTCTTCAATGCCCTAACGCACGCTGACGCCTTTGCGGCCGATCAGCTGTTTGCCACGCTTGATACGACCACCCGTAAGCTATGGGTGGAGGGGGCAGGGCAGGTGACGATTTCAGATACGGTCGGTTTTATACGGGATTTGCCACACACCTTGATCGCTGCGTTTCGAGCGACGTTGGAAGAAGCGATTCATGCTGACGTGTTGTTTCACGTTGTCGATGCCTCTAGCGACCAACGAGACGAGCAAATTCACCAAGTTCAACGTGTTTTGTTGGATATCGGGGCCGGCGAAGTGCCTCAAGTTTTGGTCTACAACAAAATAGATAACCTTGGTCTGCCTGCGAGAATAGAACGCGATGCCCATGGTACGATTCAAAAGATTTTTGTCAGTGCACAACAAAGGGAAGGCTTGAGTTTCATTCGTCAAGCCATTGCTGAGTTTGCCTTAAGCGCGGAAACCCATGCGATTCACTAAAAAAATATTCAACTTAAACGATCCTGGTTGGGGTCGTGGTTCAGATAAGCAGCAAAACAATGCTGAGCCCCCTCGCCGTCCCAATCAAGACGGGCCACCTGACTTGGATCAAGTCTGGAAGGACTTTAATCGGCGTCTGAACGGTTTGTTTGGTAAAGGGGGCGGCGGTAGAAGGCCTTCCGGTCCTAGTGGCCCAAACGGGTCTTCACCATTTGGCGGTGGGGGCCCCACACCCAAACAAACCAAAGTGGGTTTTGGTGTGGTGGGTGCAGCGATCGTGTTGTTATGGCTAGGTAGCGGTTTCTTTATTGTTCAAGAGGGCCAGGTTGGTGTGATCACGCAGTTCGGTGCATACAAAAGCACAGCTCAGGCGGGCTTTCAGTGGCGCTATCCTTACCCATTTCAGCAAGCTGAAATTGTCGATGTGTCGCAGTTGCGTACCTACGAAGTTGGTTTCCGGGGGAACGCACGCAACAAAGTCGCACCAGAAGCTTTGATGTTGACGTCAGACGAGAACATTGTTGATATCCAGTTTGTTGTCCAGTATCGGGTTCAACCGACTGGTGCTCCTGATTACCTGTTCAAGACACGTGATCCCGATGAGTCGGTGCACCAAGTCGCGCAGAGCTCAATGCGCGAAGTTGTTGGTGGCCGCAAGATGGACTTTGTGCTCTATGAGGGACGGACTCAAGTAGCCGCTGACGTTCAGCGGATCATGCAAGACGTGCTAGACAGATACCAAACAGGCATTTTGGTGAGTAGTGTTGCCATTCAAAACGTCCAGCCGCCTGAGCAGGTTCAAGCCGCGTTCGATGATGCCGTGAAAGCGGGCCAGGATCGTGAGCGACAAATTAACGAAGGCGAAGCGTATAAGAATCAGGTTGTGCCATTGGCCCGTGGCCAAGCGTCTCGGATGCTGGAACAAGCCGAGGGTTATCGGGCGAAAGTGACTGGCGACGCTGAAGGTAATACGTCCCGGTTCTTGAGCATTTTGACTCAATACCAGAAAGCGCCTGGTGTTCAACGCGAGCGTATGTACCTAGAAACAATGCAGGAAATGTTCGCGCAATCGAGCAAAGTTTTTGTTGACACTGATGCGAGCAATAGCATGCTGTATTTGCCTCTGGACAAGATCATGCAGCAAAGTCTGCAAGGTCCCACCATCGACCGAACCAATCCGATGACACCGCAACCCGCTGTGCCAACACCCGGTCAAACCAGTCAGCGACCGACGTTAAACCAGACAATGCAAAACACATTGTCACGTGAACGTCCTGCGCGCTAAGGGGCTACGATGAAAAATAAACTTGTTGCTTTTTTAATTGCCATTGCCGTTGTCGTTGGCGTCTTCTCTTCAACAGTGTTTATTGTTGGTGAGCGAAACTTCGCGTTGGTGTTCGCATTGGGTGAGGTCCGCCGAGTTCTGACCGAACCAGGTCTTTATTTCAAGCTTCCGCCGCCATTCCAAAACGTGGTGATGCTTGATCGCCGCCTTTTGACCATTGACTCGCAAGAGGCTGAGCGTATCCAGACCTCAGAGAAGAAAAACCTTTTGATCGACTCGTTCGTTAAGTGGCGTATTTCTGATCCACGTCTCTATTACGTGACGTTTGCCGGTGATGAGCGGGCTGCAAGATTGCGCCTGCAAGCTCAGATTCGTGATGCTTTGAACGCTTCAGTCAACGTGCGTACAGTTCGTGATGTTGTAGCCCTTGAGAGAGACGTCATCATGGACGAGGTGCGCGAAAGCGTCCGTCGTCGTGCGTTGCCCTTGGGTGTGGATATTGTTGACGTTCGTTTAAAGCGCATTGAGTTTGCGCCCGAGATCGCCGAGTCGGTTTATCGACGAATGGAGTCTGAGCGTCTGCGAGTGGCTAATGAGCTGCGATCCATCGGTGCTGCTGAAGGCGAAAAAATCCGAGCCAGCGCTGATCGTGAGCGTGAGCAGATTGTTGCTGAAGCCTATGCAAAAGCCCAAGCAGCCATGGGTGAAGGCGATGCTGCCGCTGCTGCACTTTACGGTGCGGCTTATAGTCAAGACGCAGATTTTTACAGCTTTTACAAAAGTTTAGAAGCTTATCGACAGTCATTCGGCCGCACCAGCGATGTGTTGATTGTGGACCCAAGCTCCGATTTCTTCCGCTTTATGAAATCACCGACGGGCAGACCAGCCCAGTAACTTATAATAAGATACAAGCATAGATTTGGTTGTATTGAAGTGGCGGCTTGTTGGGTTCGCGCCCCAAGCCGCTTTTTTTTGTTCAAA